>NZ_JBJHAF010000013.1:0-148522 GCF_054050855.1 Blastococcus sp. SYSU DS0539
CGTACCCGGCCACCCGGCCGTCGCTGTCGGCCGACCCCGAGGCGTCGACGGCGACGGTCAGGTCGGCCGGCGCCGCGGTGAACGCCGCCGTCGGAGCCGCGTTCGGCACCGGCTCCGGCTCCTCGGCGACGGTTCCGGCCGGCTCGGCGCGGAGGTTGTCGATCCGCACCGCCGTGGCGGCTGCCGCCGACCGGGCGGTGTAGACGTCCACCGCGACGGTGCCGGGGCGCTGCAGCGCCGCCGTCGCGTCGGTGGCCTGGACCTGCCAGTCCGCCGGTGCCGCCGTCCCGGCGGTCCACGCCTTGGCCTTGATCGTCGCCGGCGCCGTGCCGTCGACCTCGAAGCGGACGGTCAGCGCGGTGCCCGGCGTGTACGAGCCCGGCAGGGTGGTGCCGGCCAGCCAGGTCTCGCTCCAGCTCACGGTGCGGACCAGGTTGAGCCGGACGCTGCCGTCCGCCGCGAAGAACAGCTGCGCGGTGTAGCGGGTGCCACCGACCATGCGGCTGCCCAGCGTCACCCAGCTGCCGCCGCCGGTCGCCGCGTGGTCGAGGACGACGTCGGCCTGCACGGCCACGTCCTCCGCGGAGACGTCGAGCAGCGCCCCGCCGGTCGTGCCCGGGGCCGCGGTCAGCCGACCCGTCCCCCCGGTGACCGCCAGACCGGACGAGGGGCCGATCGCCGTCCACGCACCGCCGGTCTCCGCCTCGCCCCATCCGGATGCCAGCTCGCGCCCGAAGGTGTCCGCGGCGATGGAGCCCGGCCCGACCGGGGCCACGCGCACGGTGACCTCCCGGGTGGTCGTGGCCCTCCCGTCCCGGTCGTCGGTGACGGTGAGGCGGACGGGGTAGCTGCCCGGGGCGGCGTAGACGTGGGTCGCCGTGGCGCCGTCGCCGGTGGCGCCGTCACCGAAGTCCCACGCGTAGCCGGTGACCGCGCCGTCGGGGTCGGCCGACGCGGAGGCGTCGAAGGCGACCTCCAGGTCGGTCGCGGCCGCGGTGAAGGACGCGGTGGGCAGGATGTTCGGTGCCTGCCCGGTGCGCCCGGCCGTGGTGTGGGTGGCCACCTGCCGCGCCGTGATCGCCTGCGGGTAGACGGCGACCTCGTCGACCCGGCCGTCGAACCACGCCCTCCCCGACCACGGGGAGTCCCCGCCGACCCGCCAGTAGCCGGTGTAGGCGTCGGCGACGGTCACCGCGGGACGGGTTCCGACCAGCTCGCCGTCGACGTAGAAGGCCATGCCGGCGGAACTCAACGTGCCCACCACGTGGTGCCACCGGCCGTCGTTGAGGGCACCCGTCGTGCTGAGGACCCGCTGGCCCGAGTTCCAGACCCCGAAGTGCAGCCGCCCCGCGGTGTCCATGTACAGGTGCCGGTCGTACCGGGTGCTCAGGCCGATCCGGCTGTTGCCGAAGCCGACGATCTTCCCGCCGGCCGTCGTGGTCGTGTTGAACCAGGCCTCCACGGAGAACTCCTTCGGCGACGGTGCCGCGGTGTTCGTGGCCGTGAAGCCGGTCCAGGTCCCGTTGAACGCGAAGGCCCCGTCGGTGTCCTCCGCGATGGCGCCGGCCCGGCCCTTCGTGACGCCCCAGTTGATCCCCATGCCCTGCGATCCGGCCCGGTCGTAGGCCGTCGATCCGGCGGTCTCCCCGAGCGGCCAGTGGCCGTCGGCGCCGTCGTTGGCCACGAGCTGCGAGTACACGCGGGCAGGGCCGCTGTTGGCCGCCCCGACGTTCGCCGTGACCCACGACGAGGACAGCCGGTTGCCGGCGGGATCGCTCGCGACCACGACCCAGCCGTGGGTGCCCACCGGGGCCGTGGTGTCCACGCAGCCGTAGCTCGGCAGGTTCCACCACTGCGACGGGCGGGTGAACTCGCAGACCGGTGCGGTCCTCTCGCTCCCCCGGTGCACGCGGTAGGTCAGGTTCTCGTTGTCCCGGTCGTGCACGGCGCGCCAGCTGATGCGGACGGCGCCGGGAACGAGGGTCGCGGTGGGCGCGAAGTCGCCGGTGGCGCGCGGGCCGACCGCGTCGGGCGCGACGGCGGAGACGGCGAAACGGACCAGGCCCTGCTGCTCGGTGCCGTTGACGCCCGGGAACTCCCCGCCGTAGACGACGTAGTCCTCGTTCCCCGTCACGCTCCAGCCCGCCTGGTACTGGCCGGTGTAGCCCCCGGCGTAGAAGGTCGGGAACCAGGGCAGCACGGACGGCGCCGGCTGACCGCGGAAGTTGGCGATGTTCTGCAGCGTCGCCGGCCCGACCGAACCGGTCGGGACCTGCGAGACCGCCGTGGCGAAGAGGTTGAGCTGCGGGTTCTGCTCCGGGAAGCTCCCGATGTTGCTGCACACGTGGGCGTGGGTGGCCTGGTACACGACGCCTGCGACCGCGTAGGTGCTGTAGGTGTCGCCGTGGCAGTCGTTGATCCAGCGGACCGCCCCGCCGTTCGCCGCGGCGGCGAAGGAGCCCTCCAGGTTGCCGGGGCCGAAGTAGTTGTAGCCGGTGCCGTACACGGTCGTGCCGTCGGTGCTCAGGCTCCAGACCGCGGAGTTGATGCCGTGGTTGGTGATCAGCCGGTTCGCCGCGAAGGGCCGGGTGGCGCCGCTGGAGGCGTCGAGCGCACCGACACCGGTGGCCCTGACCCCGTTCAGGTAGTAGAACCGGCCGGCCACGACGACCTGGTTGTCGCCGGCGAGCACCATCGCGAGCACGGAGTTGCTGGGCGTGGCGTTGTGCTGCGGGCTGTCGGCCAGGAAGTTGCCGTCCGTCGGCCCCGCGCCGGGCGTCGGAGCCCACGGCAGCAGGGCGCCGCTGGTCGCCGAGACGGCGGCCAAGCGGTTCCGGGCGCTCGACCCGACGGCGCTGAACTCGCCCCCCAGGTAGACGGTGCTGTCGGTCGCGGCGATGGTCCGGACGGTGGCGTTGACCGAGGGGCGGAACGTGCTGACCAGCTGGCCGGTCGCGGTGTCGTAGGCGGCGATGCGGTTGCGCGGCTGCCCGTCGGCGAAGGTGAAGTCACCACCGACGTAGATCCGCGAGCCGTCCGGCGACGCCTCGATCGTCAGCGCCTGGGCGTTCAGGCTCGGGGCGAAGGAGGTGATCAGCTCGCCGGTGCGGATGTCGTAGGCCAGCAGGTTGTTGCGCACCGTCTCCTGCGTGCCCGGGGCGGCGCCGGCCGGCCGGACGCGGGTGAACTTGCCCGCGACGTACACGGTGTTCCCCACGACCTCCTGTGCCCAGGCCACCCCGTTGATCTGCGCCGTGGGCAGGGGGTCGGCGGTGACCGTGGGCGGCGTGGCCGGATCGGCCGGGTCCGTGGGCGCCGAGTCGGCGAACGCGGTGGCGGGCAGCGCGACGGAGCCGACCCCCAGGAGCAGGCTCACCAGCCCGGCCAGGAGCGACTTCCTCCAGGCGCTGTAGACAGCAGACATCCGTTGCTTCCCCCCGCTTGCCGAACACGACGACGTGGTCCACGAGATGGACCAGCCGTCGAACACTAAGCGTGACGATGGGACGCCCCATATCCCCCGATCGGTGACACTTCGTGGTCGGCGGGGCGCCGGGCACCGTCGTCCGACCACTGCGGGTGAGTGCCCGCACACGACTGCAGGGCCCCGGCTCAGCCGGGGCCCTGCAGTCGTGTGCGTGGCGCGAGGTCAGCGCGCGGAGCCGGTGAACACCATGTACGGCTCGCCGGCGTCGTACCCCACCGAGACGGTCACCAGGTCGCGGGCGTCCTCGGGAAGGGTGAAGACGTAGACCCCTTCCGCGCTGTCCCCGGGCCCGACCATGCCACTGAAGGGCGCGGCCGAGGGGTCGGCGAGAGGTGGGGCCGGCGTCTGCTGCTCCCCGGAGGTCAGGCTCACCGCGACGCCGTCCAGGAGGACCGGGTCGGCGGACCGGTTCAGCAGGCGGACCGTGACCCGCAGCGCCGGACCGGCCACGTTGCCCGGCCCGACCGCGGTGCCCCGGATGGCCTCGAGCGACTCCACCGTGGCCGCGATCCGGCCGTCCACCTCGGCCGTCGCGTCCAGCGGCACCGGCGGATGGCTGGCCGGCAGTTCGTCGGCGACCAGTCCGGTCGGCTCGGAAGCCGGCCCGGTCGGCGGATCGGACACCCGCGCCGTCGGCTCCGGCGCGGCAGACGGCGCCGGCTCCGCACCGGTCGGGACGGCCGGAGCAGATGCCGCCGCGCCGGCTGATCCGGGACGCGCGCCGTTCCCCCCGCCGAGGAGGAGGACGGCGATCCCGAGGAGGACGGCCGCCAGGCCGAGTCCGACCGGCAGCAGCCACCGGCGGGGTCGGGTGTCGGTGGGGACGTCGGTGCTCATCGCGGCAACCTGCCCATCTCGCGGAACCACTTGACGGAGGCCAGCGCGAGGAAGCCCGCCGCGGCCAGGAACAGGACGGTGTACACGGGCACGAACAGCGAGGGCACGCCGTAGAGGACGAAGGCCAAGGCCAGCAGCCCGTAGTCGGTGGGGAGCGTCAGCAGTGAGCGGGCCACGCCCGCTGGTCGCGCGGTCGGATGCGCGCGGGTGGGCGCCCCGTGCTGGGCGCGCAACGCCTCGTTGAGCATGGTGCCGAAGTAGGTGACCGCATCGACCAGGCAGTAGCCCAGCGGCACCAGCAGCAGCGCCGGATCGACGACCTCGAACCGGTAGAGGCCGACGATCAGCCCCAGGTGCAGGCCGGACGCCTTCACGGCGTCGACCATGTGGTCGAGCCACTCCCCCGCCGGTGATCCGCCCCCGCGCAACCGGGCCACCTGGCCGTCGGCGGAGTCGAGCGCGTAGCCGAGCACCAGGCAGGCGGCCACCGCCGCGCCCAGCGGGACCGACGGCGGGAGCAGCGCCAGCAGCGCGATCCCCGTGAAGGTGAAGACGGCGCTGATCCCGGTCACCGCGTTCGGGCCGAGGCCGATCCGGTAGGCGAGCGCAGCGAGCACCCGGCCGAGCCGCCGGTTGACGAACCGGGAGTACGCCGGTGCCCCGACGGCGCCCTTCTGCGCGGCACCCAGCCGCCGCAGGACCGTGCGGAAAGAGTCGGCCGCGGCAGGCCGCGCCGGCACGTCGTCCAGGAGGGTCACTGCTGGGCTCCCGGGAAGGCGACGGCGTCGGGTCCGGTGCCCCGGGCGTTGCCCAGCACCGCGCTGCGCGGCAGCGGCACGGGCATCCGCACCGTGCGCGGAGGCGCGATCCGCCCGCCCGACGGGCGCCGGCTCGGCACCTGCCGGCCGGCCAGCCGGTGGGCGAGCTGCTCGTAACCGGCGGCGACGACGTCCCAGTCGTAGCCCTTCGCCAGCTCGCGCGCCCGGGCGCCGTCCCGCCGCACCTGCTCGGGATCGGCCTCGGCCGCACCGACCAGCGCGGCGACGTCGTCCGGTCCGACGAAGAACCGTCCGGAGTCCTCGACCACCTCGCGGTTGAAGTCGACGTCGTAGGCCAGGACGGCGGCGCCGGCCCCGATCGCCCGGAGCAGGGAGGGGTTGGTCCCGCCCACCGAGTGGCCGTGCAGGTAGGTGAAGGCGTGGGCGTAGAGCTGGTCGAGCTGCTCCTGGTCCCAGACCCCGCCGAGGAAGCGCACCCGGTCGTCGGCGAGCTCCCGCACGCGGCTGGTGTAGGCGTCCGAGTACGGCGCCGAGCCCACGACGACCAGCGGCTTGCGCGCCGCGCTGCGCCGGTAGCCGTCGACGATCACGTCCACGTGGTTCTCCGGCTCGAAGCGGGCGACCACGAGGTGGAAACCCCCCGGCTCGAGGCCCAGTTCGGCCAGCCGGTCCGTCCCGGGCGCGATGAGCGGCGCCCCGTAGGTGAGCAGCGTCGTCGGTGCGTCGAACTGCGACCGGTAGTAGTCGGCGATGCCCTGCGCGTCGGCGATCAGGGCGTCCGACCAGCGCACCGCCAGCGCCTCGGCGAACCGGTAGTAGCGCTGCCCGACGGCGCCCCACTTGGCCCGCTTCCACTCCAGCCCGTCGACGTGCGTGGCGACCGGGATGCCGAACGTGCGCAGCGCCGGGAGCAGCGGGGAGTTCGCCGCGTTGAACACGAACGCCGCGTCGGTGCGGTGGGCCACCAGGTGGGCCACCGACAGCGCCGAGTGGCTCAGCGTCTCCAGGGCCCGCTTGCGCGCCGCGGGGAGGTGCACCAGTTCCATGCCGAGATGCCGCGCCGGGCGCTCGTGCCGGCCGGGGGTGGTCCGGCAGTAGACCACCACCTCGTGCCCGCGGTCGACCAGCCGGCGGCCGACCTCCTCGACGGCGGTCTCGAAACCGCCGTACCGAGCGGGCACGCCGCGCGTGCCGACCATGGCGATCCGCATGATCACTCCCCCGTCCGTGTCCCGGCGCGCCCCCGGCTCCACGTGGTGGGTGCCGTCTCGACGCCTGCGTCACCAGCAGCCTTACCGAGCACGCGGCCGGCGGGACCGTTCCGCGGGAGCCCCTGACCCCTGCGGGTGACACCCGGAGGAGGGGGGTCAGTAGGCCCCGGAGCTAGAGAGCACGGCGCGTCCGGTCTTCCAGAGGATGAGCAGGTCGAGCGCGAGCGACCAGTTCTCCACGTAGCGCAGGTCGAGGCGGACGGACTCCTCCCACGACAGGTCGCTGCGGCCGGAGATCTGCCACAACCCGGTGAGGCCGGGCTTGACGAGCAGCCGGCGGCTGACCGACGTGTCGTACCGCGCCACCTCGCCGGGCAGCGGCGGCCGCGGCCCGACCAGCGACATCGAGCCACCGAGCACGTTGAGCAGCTGGGGCAGCTCGTCCAGCGACAGGCGGCGCAGCAGCCGGCCGACCGGGGTCACCCGGGGATCGGTCCGCATCTTGAACAGCAGACCGTCGGAGATGTTCTCCTCGCGCAGCCTCTCCAGCTGGCGGTCGGCGTCGACCACCATGCTGCGGAACTTCAGCATCGTGAACGACCTTCCCCCGAGGCCGACGCGCTCCTGCCGGTACAGCACGGGCCCCGGGCTGGTGAGAGCGACGGCGGCGGCGACGATCGCGAGCACCGGCGCCAGCAGCAGCAGCGCGACCCCGGCGACGACCCGGTCCACCCCGCCCTTGACCATCCGGCGCCAGCCCTCGAAGCAGGGCTGCTCGACCGAGAGCAGGGGCAGCCCTTCGAAGGGGCGGATGTGCAGCCGGGGGCCGGCCACCTCGATCAGACCGGGGGCCACCAGGAGTTCGATCCCGGTGCCCTCGAGCTGCCAGGACAGCTGCCGCAGGTACTGCGCAGCGGTCTCGCTGGCCGAGGTGACCGCGATGGTGTCCGCGTCATGCTCCACCGCGAGGGCGAGCACGTCGTCGAGGCCACCGACCGGCACGCCGGCCTGGCCGGCCACGCGGCCGCGGTCGCCCGGGGTCACGGCGACCGCCACGACCTCCAGACCGGCGTACCGCTCGCGCTCCAGGCGGGTCGCCAGCTCGAGGACGGCTCCGCCGCGACCCACCACCACGACCCTCTTGGTGCAGCGCCCGGCCGCCCGCAGCCGGCACAGGCGGGTACGCGCCAGGTACCGGACGAGCAGGGTGACGCCGGTCAGCGCCGGGATCGCGACCAGGACCAGTGCCCGGCTGAGCTCCAGCGCGGTGACGTAGGAGATGAAGCTGGCGGTGGCGAGGAGCACGAAACCGGCCCGGCCCACGCGCCGGTACTCGTCGCTGCCGGTCCCGTACACGCGCTCGGAGTAGGCGCCGGTGGCGGCGAGCAGGGCCGGCCAGGCGACCAGGAGGATCAGCGCGGCCCACGGCAGCGGGGCCGCTGGGACGATCTGGTCCGCCCGGGGCAGGAGGACGGCGGCTCCGGCGACCCCGGCGAGCACGGTCTCGGTCACGATCAGGGCGATGCTGTAGGACCGCACCCAGGCCGGCGCCGGACGGCGGGCGAGCGGTCGGGCCGCGGTGGTCGACCCTCCGGAGGGACCCGACAGGATGTCGGCCCCGGTGCTCACCTGGCGGCGTTCCAGCAGCATTGCGTCCCCCCGGACGATCTCACGCAACGTAGTCACACCCGTACTCGACGGCGAACTACACGCGGCTGAACAGCCACTTTCCGTCCGTGCGGATGTCGATTGCGCTCAACACTCACCGAGAGTCATGGGACGGTCAACGGGGAGCGCGGCGCTTCACCCGATCGGGCCGGGCGGCGCGCACCTGCCGCGACCGGCGGCGGGCCGTGGTCAGCCGCGGGGGTGGAACTGGTTCTGCGCGGCCTCGAGACCCGCGGCGACGAGCGCCTCCGCGGCGTCGGCGGCCTCGACGAGCAGCAGGTCCAGCTCCTTGCGCTCGGTGCCCGAGAAGTCCTTCAGGACGAAGTCCGCGGGGTCCTGCCGGCCGGGCGGACGGCCGATGCCGACCCGGACGCGGAGGTAGTCCCTGGTGCCGGCCGAGCGGGTGATCGACCGCAGGCCGTTGTGGCCGCCCTCCCCGCCACCGCGCTTGAGCCGGACCGCGGCGAAGGGGATGTCCAGCTCGTCGTGGACGACGACGAGCTGTTCCGGCGGCAGCTTGTGGTAGTCGAGCAGGCCGCGGACCGGGCTGCCGGACTCGTTCATGTAGGTCGACGGCACGGCCAGCACCACCCGGCGTCCGGCCAGCCGCCCCTCACCGGAGGCCGCCCGGGCACGGGCGCCCTTGCCCGGGGCGAGCCGGATCCCGGCGCGCCGGGCCAGCTCCTCGACGACCATGGCGCCGACGTTGTGCCGGTTCCCGGCATAGGCCGGACCGGGGTTGCCCAGCCCGACCACCAGGAACGGCCCCTCCGGGACCGGGGAGGACGCCGCAGGGGCGCCGGCGGTGCCGGCGCCCCTGCGATCCACGCTCTCGGTCAGCGGATGCCTCAGTCGTTCTTGCTGTTCTCGGCGGCGTCCATCGACTCGCCGCTGCCCTGGTCGAGCGGCTCGGGCACGACGTCGCCCTCGCCGACGCCCTCGGCGGCCTCGTCGGACTCCTCGCGCTCGATGCCGGCCTCGGCCTCGGCCTCGGCGAGCTCGGCCTCGAGGGCCTCGGCCGTGGGCGCACCCAGGAAGCCGACGACCAGGGCCTCGGGGTCGGTGATCAGCGTCGAGCCGGCCGGCAGGACCAGGTCGCCGGCGGCGATGTTCTGACCGGCGGCGCGGCCGGTGACGTCGACCTCGATGCTCTCCGGGAGGCGGGTCGCGTCGGCCTCGATCGAGACGGTGTTCAGCTGGTGGTTCGGGATGGAGTCCGGGGCCGGCTCGCCCACGATGATGATCGGCACGTCGACGGTGGTCTTCTCGCCGCGGCGGACGAGCAGCAGGTCGACGTGCTCGTGGACGCGGGTCAGCGGGTCGCGCTGCACGGCCTTGGTCAGCGCCAGCTGCTCCTGGCCGTCCAGGACGACGGTCAGCAGGACGTTGGTGCCGCCGTTGCGCAGGGCCGCGGCGAACTCGCGGGCCGGCAGGGACAGGTGGACGACGTCCTGGCCGTGCCCGTAGAGAACGGCCGGGACGCGGCCGGCACGGCGGGTGCGACGGGCGCTGCCCTTGCCGAACTCGGTGCGGGACTCGGCGACGAGGCGGAAGTCAGCCACGGTGGTGTGCTCCTCAGAAGGGTGGATCGGTCTGCGGTCCGGCGACCGGACGCAGCACACCCCACGGGGCACACGCACGTCGATCACGGAGTACGGACGGACCGTCTCCCTCGCCGGGCAACGGGAGCCAGGCTACCCCAGCCGCCGGGGCGCCTGTGCCGGGGACCGTCAGCGGCCGCCGAGGACCGCGTCCAGGACCAGGCGCGCGCACGCCTCGACGTCCTTGCCGGTGGTGTCGACGGTGACCTCCGCGTCGGTGGGCGCCTCGTAGGGGTCGCTGATCCCGGTGAACTGCGGGATCTCCCCCCGGCGCGCCTTCGCGTAGAGCCCCTTGCGGTCCCGGGCCTCGCACTCGGCCAGCGGGGTGGCGACGTGCACGAGCACGAAGCTGCCCCGCCCGGCCTGGGACTCGACCTCGCGCCGGACGTCGGCCCGCACGGCCGCGTAGGGGGCGATGGGGGCGCAGACGGCGATCCCGCCGTGCTTGGCGACCTGCGCGGCGACCCAGCCGATCCGCCGCACGTTGGTGTCGCGGTCCTGCGGGGAGAAGCCGAGCCCCGCCGACAGGTGGTGGCGCACCTCGTCGCCGTCCAGCAGCGTGACGGCGGAGCCGGCCTCGAGCAGCAGCTCGACCACCCGTCCGGCGATGGTCGACTTGCCCGCGCCGGACAGGCCGGTGAAGAACAGCACCCTGCCGCCCGTCCGGGCCGGCTTTGGCTCGGCCCGCTCGCCGAGCAGCGTCGCGCCGTACCGCGCGGCCAGCTCCGCCCAGGACACCTCCGGAGAGGCGGCGGTGACCGGCACGAGCACCAGCTCGACGTCGCGCCCGGTCGCGCGGACGTCCGCCCAGGCGGCGGCGGTGGTCGAGACCGAGGCGGAATCCGCCGGCGTCCCGGCCACGGGCAGCAGCGCGAGGACGCGGGCCGGCAGATCCGCCGCATCGGCGGGAGGCCGGCCGACCCAGGCGGCCGGCGCCGTCCACCCGCGCTCGGCCAGCCGCTGCGCGACGGCCTCGGGCGAGCGCCAGCGCGGGATGCCGGCCACCGCCAGCCCGTCTCCCTCGCGAACGGCCACCGGCACGCCCTGGGCGTCCTCGAAGGCGTCGCCCGGCGGGAGGTCGGGCACCGCAGCGGTCAGGCCGAAGGAGTAGCGGGCGAGCGCGGCGACGTGGGCGTCACTGAGTCGGGTGCGAGCGGGCACGCGGCCATCCTCCCAGGGCGCCGGTCCCGCCCCGTGCCCGGCGGCGGGTCGACGGCTCAGCTGGCCCCGTCGAACAGGCTGGTGACCGACCCGTCCTCGAAGACCTCCTTGATCGCGCGCGCCAGCAGCGGGGCGATCGAGAGGACGGTGAGCTTGTCGAACTGGCGCTCCGGCTCGATCGGCAGCGTGTTGGTCACGATGACCTCGCTGATCTTGCTGTTGGACAGCCGCTCGACGGCGGCGCCCGACAGCACCCCGTGCGTCGCGGTGACGATGACGTCCGCCGCACCGGCGTCGAAGAGCGTCTCGGCGGCCTTCACGATCGTGCCGCCGGTGTCGATCATGTCGTCGACCAGGATGCAGACCCGGCCTTCGACCTCGCCGACGACGCGGTTGGCGACGACCTCGTTGGCGACCATCGGGTCGCGGGTCTTGTGGATGAAGGCCAGCGGGGTGCCGCCGAGCTTGTCGCTCCACCGCTCGGAGACCCGGACCCGGCCCGAGTCGGGCGAGACGACGGTGATGTCGCGGTCGCCCCAGCGCTCGCAGACGTGGTTGACCAGCAGGTCGAGGGCGAAGAGGTGGTCGACCGGGCCGTCGAAGAAGCCCTGGATCTGAGCGGTGTGCAGGTCCACGGTCATCAGCCGGTCGGCGCCCGCGGTCTTGAACATGTCGGCGACCAGGCGGGCGGAGATGGGCTCGCGGCCGCGGTGCTTCTTGTCCTGCCGGGCGTAGGGGAAGAACGGCGCCACGACGGTGATCCGCTTGGCCGACGCGCGCTTGAGCGCGTCGACCATGATCAGCTGCTCCATGAGCCAGGTGTTGATCGGGGCGGTGTGGCTCTGCACCACGAAGGCGTCGCAGCCCCGCACCGACTCCTCGAACCGCACGAAGAGCTCGCCGTTGGCGAACTCGTAGGAGGCCGTGGGGGTGGGCGTCACGCCCAGGTGACCGGCGATCTCGTCGGTCAGCGCCGGGTAGGCCCGACCGGAGAAGAGCATCATGCTCTTGCTGTTCGCCTGCCGGATGGCACTCATCGGCTCGCTGTCCCTAGCTGTCGGAGTCCGCACGGGAGGTCTCGGACCGGTCCTCCCGGGGTGCCTCGGTCCGGTTCTCGGCCGCTGCCGCGGCGTCCGCAGCGGGCGTTCCGGACCGTCGGCGACGCACCCAGCCTGCCACATTCCGCTGGGGGGCCCGAGCGACGGCCATCGCCCCGGGGGGGACGTCGGAGATGATCACCGAACCGGCGGCGGTGTAGGCGCCGTCGCCCACCGTGACCGGCGCCACGAACATGTTGTCGGCCCCGGTGCGGGCGTGGTCGCCGATCGTCGTGTGGTGCTTGGCGACGCCGTCGTAGTTGACGAACACCGTGGCGGCCCCGATGTTCGTGCCGCGGCCGATGGTGGCGTCACCGACGTAGGACAGGTGCGGGATCTTGGAGCCCTCCCCGACCTGCGCGTTCTTCGTCTCGACGAAGGTGCCCACCTTCGCCCGCGCGCCGAGCACCGTGCCCGGCCGGAGGTAGGCGAACGGGCCGACCGACACCTCCGGGCCGATCCGCGCCCCGACGGCGTGGGTGCGGACGACGGTCGCCGACTCCCCCACCTCGGTGTCCACCAGCGTCGTGTCCGGCCCCACCTCCGCGCCTGCCCCGATCGAGGTGGCCCCCTCGAGCTGGGTGCCCGGCTTGAGGACGGCGTCGGGGCCGACCGAGACGGTGACGTCGACCCACGTGGTCGCCGGGTCCACGACGGTGACCCCGCTGCGCATCAGCCCGTCGAGCACGCGGTCGTTGAGCGTCCGCCGGCGGGCGGCGAGCTCCCGGCGGTCGTTGCAGCCGAGGACGTCGTCGGGGTCCTCGGCGACGACGCCGCCGACCGGCGCGCCGTCGGCGACGAGCAGGCCCAGAACGTCGGTGAAGTACTGCTCGCCCTGGTCGTTGTCCTGCCCGATGCGGCCCAGCGCGGCGCGCACCGCGGCGGCCTCACCGATGTAGACGCCGGCGTTGATCTCGCGGACGGCCCGCTGCTCCGGGGTCGCGTCCCGCTCCTCGACGATCGCGCGCACCCGCCCGTCGGCGTCCCGCACGATGCGCCCGAGCCCGGTGGGCTCGGCCACCTCCGCGGTCAGCACGGTGAGCGCGTTGCCCGCCCGCTGGTGCTCGTCGACCAGCCGGCGCACCGTCCCGGCGCGCAGCAGCGGCGCGTCGCCGTTGACCAGCAGCACCGGCCCCTCGAGGTCCGGGACCGCCGCCAGGGCGACCGCGGCGGCGTGGCCTGAGCCGCGCTGCTCCTCCTGCACGACCGCCAGGGCCGCGGGGGCGACCTGCGCGAGGTGCTCGCGCACCGCCTCCCGCCCGGCGCCGACGACCACGACGGTGGCCCCGGCCGACAGCGGCTCGGTGGCGGCGAGGACGTGGCCGAGCATGCTGCGGCCGCCGAGGGCGTGCAGCACCTTGGGGCGGGACGATCGCATGCGCGTCCCCTGCCCGGCGGCCAGGACCACGACGGCGGCCACGGGTGGGGTGGGTGCGGAGGCGGCGGGCGGCACGTGGGTCACGGATCTCCTAGGTCGGCGACGACGGACGGCTGGCTGGGGGACTCGGACTCGAACCGAGACTTCCCGGCTCCAAAGGCCGGCGGGCTGCCGATTACCCCATCCCCCATCCCCGCGCCGGTGCCGGCCCAGGGAGCGCCGGTGCCCGGCGCCCGGAGCGAGCCTAGGGCCCCGCGGGGGTGGCGGGCACCTGCCCCGGGAGGGCGCCGTCCCGCGCTCGGGTCGCCGGCTTCCCTACGGTGGCGTAGGTTACGGCCACGGAGCCGGGCCAGAGCCGCGCCGGCCGTTTCCCACCTCGGTCGCCCCGGAGGCCCCTTGTCCGCTCCTGCCCGTACCCGGCCCATGGCGCCGCCGCGCCCCGCAGAACCGCACGCCGGGTTGCCGGCCAACGCGATCGGCCGGCGCAAGAGCGTCCTCGAGATCGTGACGCTCTACGTCTTCGTGATCGTGCCGTTCCTCGCCATCGCGGCGGTCGTCCCCGCCGTCTGGGGCTGGGGGCTCTCCTGGCTCGACGTCGGCCTCGCCGTCGGCTTCTACTTCTTCACGCTGCTCGGCGTGACCGTGGGCTACCACCGCTACTTCACGCACGGCTCCTTCAAGGCCAAGCGCCCCCTGCGGCTGCTGCTGGCCGTCGCCGGCTCCATGGCCGTGCAGGGCCCGGTCGTGCAGTGGGTGGCCGACCACCGGCGGCACCACGCGTTCTCCGACCGCGACGGTGACCCGCACTCGCCGTGGCGCTACGGCACCGACGCCCGCGCGCTGGCCAAGGGCATGTTCCACGCCCACCTGGGCTGGCTGTTCGAGCGGCGCAAGACCAGCCAGGAGCGCTACGCACCCGACCTGATGAAGGACTCCGCGCTGGTCACCACCGACCGGCTGTTCGTGGTGTGGGCGGCGATCAGCGTCTTCCTGCCGGCCGTCATCGGCGGCCTGGTGACGATGAGCTGGGCCGGCGCCTGGACGGCGTTCTTCTGGGCGGGGCTGGTGCGCATCGGCCTGCTGCACCACGTCACCTGGTCGATCAACTCGGTCTGCCACGTCGTCGGTGACCGGCCCTTCGTCTCCCCCGGCCGCGACCGGGCGACGAACTTCTGGCCGCTGGCGATCCTGAGCGCGGGCGAGTCGTGGCACAACCTCCACCACGCCGACCCCACCTGCGCCCGGCACGGTGTGCTGCGCGGTCAGATCGACATCAGCGCCCGCACCATCTGGATCTTCGAGAAGCTCGGCTGGGCCTGGAACGTGAAGTGGCCGGACCCGGTGCGGCTCGCCGCCAAGCGCCGCGTCCCCGCTGCGGCCGGCAGCTGACGGCCACCTCCCCGGCGCCTCCTCCGCCCGGGCCACCCGCAGTCCGCCGGGTGCCCGGGCGGAGCCGTCCTCCGGGCACGGTGGCCCGGTGAGCGCCCCAGGCACGGCGCCGCCGGCCGGCTCCCGCCCGCGCAGGCGACGGGTGCGCATGACCGGTCCCGAGCGGCGCAGCCAGCTGCTCGACGTGGGGCGCGAGCTGTTCGCCCGCAAGGGGTTCGAGGCCACCTCGGTCGAGGAGATCGCCGCGCACGCCGAGGTGAGCAAGCCGGTCGTCTACGAGCACTTCGGCGGCAAGGAGGGGCTGCACGCCGTCGTCGTCGACCGGGAGATGCACCACCTGCTCGACCGGTTCGGCACGGCGCTGTCCGCGCCCGGCAACCCCCGGGAGCTGCTGGAGCGCGCCGCGCTGGTCGTCCTCGACTACGTCGAGGAGATCCCCGACGGGTTCCGGGTGCTCACCCGCGACGCCCCGGTGACCAGCGGGCCGGGGCCGTTCGGGTCGTTGATCGGCGACCTCGCCGGCCAGGTGGAGCACGTCCTGGCCCGCGAGTTCGCCGCCCGCGGCTACCGGCCGGATCTGGCTCCCCTCTACAGCCAGGCGCTGGTGGGCATGGTGACGCTGGCCGGCCAGTGGTGGCTGGGCACCCGCTCCCCCGGCAAGCCCGAGGTGGCCGCCCAGCTGGTGAACCTGGCCTACAACGGCCTGGCCCACCTCGAACCGCACCCCGTGACCCCGGTGCCCGGCCGGCACCCCGCCTAAAGGGCCGGGCGGGCCCCCGGCACCGGCCCGCTGACGGCACGCACCGTGCGGAAGACGCCCGCACCGGCGAGCTCGGCGGCCAGCCGGACGGCGCCCTGCTCGTCGGCCGCCAGCGCCGCCACGGTCGGCCCGGACCCGCTCACCAGCGCGGCCGGCGCGCCGGCGTCCTCCGCGGCGCGCAGGGCCCGGCGCAGGTCCGGCCGCAGGTGCAGCGCGGCGGGCTGCAGGTCGTTGGACAGCGCCGCGGCGAGCTCGGCGACCGTGCCCGAGCGCAGCGCGGCGAGGGCGGGGGCGGCCGGCGTCGGCTCGGTCACGTCGGGCACCCGGCCCTCGGCGCGCAGCCGGTCCAGCTGGCCGTAGACCGCCGGCGTCGACAGCCCTTCCCCGGCGATGCCGAGCACCCAGTGCCACCGGCCACCGGCCAGCACCGGCGCCACCTGCTCGCCGCGGCCGGTGCCCAGGGCGACCCCGCCGACCAGGCCGAACGGCACGTCGCTGCCCAGCTGGGCGGCCAGCCGGAGCAGGTCCTCGCGGGCGGCGCGGGTGCCCCACAGCGCGTCCAGGGCGACCAGGGTCGCGGCCGCGTCCGCGCTGCCGCCGGCCAGGCCGGCGGCGACCGGGATGCTCTTCGCGACGTGCAGGTCGGCGTCGGGCCGGACGCCGGCGGAGTCGGCCAGCAGCTCGGCGGCCCGCCAGACCAGGTTGGTGCGGTCGCCGGGCACCTGACCGGGGCCGCTCGCCGCGCCGGTGCCCTCGCCGGTCAGCCGCAGGGAGAGGCCCTCCCCCGGCCGGGCCGTGACCGTGTCGTACAGCGAGACGGCGAAGTACACGGTGACCAGGCCGTGGAACCCGTCCTCGCGCAAAGGGCCCACGCCGAGGTGCACGTTCAGCTTCGCCGGTGCCCGGACGACCACGGCGTCCCGGGCGGCCCCGGACCCGCCGCCGCTCACGGCTGCACCGGTTCGGTGGCGGCCAGGCGCGCGAAGTCGGTGACCGACAGCTGCTCGCCCCGGGCCGAGGGATCGATGCCGGCCGCCCGCAGCCGCACCTCGGCCGCGGCCGGGCTGCCCGCCCAGCGCGCGAGCGCCGCCCGCAGCCCCTTGCGGCGCATGCCGAAGGCGGCGTCCACCACGGCGAAGGTCGCCTGCCGGTCCCCCGGCGGCGGCGGACGCCGGACCAGACCGACGAGGCCGGAGTCGACGTTGGGCTCCGGCCAGAAGACCCGCCGCCCCACGTTGCCGGCGCGGCGCACCTCGCCGTACCAGGCGGCCTTGACCGAGGGGACGCCGTAGGCCGGCGTACCGGGAGCCGCGGCGAGCCGCTCGGCCACCTCGGCCTGCACCAGGATCATCGCCCGGTCCAGGGTGGGCAGCAGCTCCAGCAGGGTGAGCAGCACCGGGACGGCGACGTTGTAGGGCAGGTTCGCCACGAGCGCGGTCGGCGGCGGCCCGGGCAGCTCGGTGACGCGCAGGGCGTCGGCCTCGACGACGACGAGCCGGTCGGCGAGATCGGGACGGCGGGCGGCGACGGTCCGCGGCAGCAGCGTGGCCAGCCGGGGGTCGATCTCCACCGCCGTCACGTGCGCCGCCGCGGGGAGCAGACCCAGGGTCAGCGAGCCGAGGCCCGGACCCACCTCGAGGACGACGTCGTCGGGCCGCACGCCCGCGGTGCGCACGATCCGCCGGATCGTGTTCGCGTCGTGCAGGAAGTTCTGCCCCAGCGACTTCGTGGGACGCAGGTCGAGCTGCTGGGCCAGCTCGCGGATCGCGGCCGGGCCCAGCAGCCCGTCGCCCTGCTCGGGTTCGGTGCTCAGGGGATCAGTTGAACAGGCGGGGCCCGCAGTGCGGCCACTGGCCGGCACCGGAGCGCTGGTAGAGCAGCTGGGCGCGGTAGGTCTGCTCGTCGGCCGACGCGGCCGACGGCAGCCCCGACCCGCCCACGGACTGCCAGGTGGCCGTGGAGAACTGGTACAGGCCGTGGTACTTGCCGGTCCCGCTGACCGCGTTCACCCGGCCGCCGGACTCGCACGCCGCCAGGGCACCCCAGTTGAGGCCGTCGGCGGTGGGGCTGTTCGTCGGGCGCGCCTTGGTGCCGACCGACACCAGCTCGTCGACCGGCGCCCGGGTGACGGTGCTGGACAGCTGCTCCCGGCCGGTCTCCTGGCCGTCGACGACGGTCACGCGGTAGGTGGTCGTCTGCTCGCCGTCGACGCCCTGCTGGGTCACCGTCTCGTCGCCCTGGAACGCGTCGGCGTCCTTGGTCTCCACCCGTCCGTGCGCGACCGGGGTGACCTCGGTGATCTCGGAGACCTCGACCCGGTACACCTGCAGCCGCATGCGGTCGAGCAGCGCCTGCGACAGCTTGAGGCTCGTGCGGTCGGTCTCGCTGAGCCCGATGCCCTGCTCGGTGAGCAGGTCGCCGGCCGTCGCGGCGGTCGTGGTGACCACGCGCTCGGCGCCGTCGACCACCAGCACGACGTCCTTGGGCGTGGTGATCGTCAGCTGCATGCCCTCGAGCGGCAGGCGGTCGCTGCGGCTCGCGGACATCACCAGGCCCTCGGCTCGGAGGCCGAGCTGGTCGAGCGCCTCCTCGACCGACAGCGCGGTCACGTGCACCTCGCGGGAGACACCGTCGATGGTCAGCTCGAGCGGCCGGGCCCGGTTGAGGACGACGGTGTCGCCGTCGGTCACCGCCTGGTCGGCCGCCGGCAGGACGACGTCCTGAGCGGCGAGGGCCAGGCCCTCCTCCTCCAGCAGGTCGCCCACCGTGCCGGCGTAGGTGCCGACGTCACGGGTCTGCCCGTCGACGGTGAGCGCGACGGACTTCTGGGCGAGGAAGAAGGCCAGCGTCCCGCCCACCAGTCCGAGGAGGACGAGAGCGAAGAGGCTGAACTGCAGGGAGCGGCGCACGACACTTCCAGGGGTCACAGAATCCGGGCAGGAGAACGGCCGGACCACCCGGGGCGGCCCGTCCGCGGTGCGGATCCGAGCGGCGGCCGCCCGGGGACCCGGACCATGGACGCCACCCGGGTCGCGCTCCACCCCGGCTGTCGATCACGACACGATAACGAACACTCTGAGCGTGGCAACGGTGCACCAGGAGTGAAGCAGGGCCGGCCGGCTGCGCAGTGTCGACTCGCCGACACGTCGAGTCAGGGAACGCTGGGGTCAGGGGGCTGCGCGACCACGGGCACTGGCTCGCGACCGTGACCAAGCACACGGCGTGGTCGGCGCCCGGGGCACCGACGCGCGGTTCAGCCGGCCAGCGCCGGCGCGGTGGAGCGCACCGGCCGCAGCCAGCTGAGCAGGAAGCCGGTCACCGCCAGCCCCGCCGCCAGTGCGGAGAAGCCGCCCGCGACGAGGGCCACGGGCAGCACGTCGAAGCCCTCGCTGACCCGCTCGCCCAGGTCCAGGCCGGCGCGCAGCAGCAGGGTGCCGAACGGGAGCAGCGCGGTGACGCTCGCGGCGGCGGTCACCAGGTGCGCCGTCCACGTCCGCAGTGCCTCGTCGATCGGCACGTCGGCGCCCGCGGCGGGCATCGGCCGGACCAGCGCCCGGAGCAGCGCCGCCTCCGCCAGCAGCCAGGCCGCCAGCGGGACGACGACGACCGCCCACGCCGCAGCGCCGTCCAGGTCACCGGTGGACCACAGCCACGCGGCCGTGCCCAGCTCCGCGGCGACCACCGCACGCATCGTCCAGACCAGCCAGGCGGAGATCTGCTCACCCTGCCGCGGGCGACGCGGCGGTGCGCTCAGGGCCCAGCGCGGCCGGGGACGCGTCACCTCGGCCAGCAGGACACCGGCCAGCAGGCCCACCGCGAGCACGGGGATCCAGAGGAACACCGAGGCCTCCGCGAGCACCACCACGCTGGCCACGATCCCGGCCAGGCCCAGGAGCAGACCCAGCCAGCGCCACCGGCGACCGTGCACCGCCTGGCGCCGCAGCGTCGCCGCCCCCTCGGGGGTCGGCTCGGCCAGCTCCACCCCTCCGCCGGCGACCGCCCGGCGGTCCGCCGCCAGCTTCCAGGCGCGGGCCAGCAGCACGCCCGGCACCAGCAGAGCGACGAAGACCACGACCGCGATGAGACGACCCACGACAACATTGTCGTCCTCCGGACGACACCGCGGCCACGTGCCGTCCGCTATTTCTGTTGAGCGCCACATACCCCGTGTCGGAGGAGCCTCCGGTCCCCCGCTCCGCAGGATGCGCTTCGCGGAGCCGGCCCTCGTCGACTACCGGTGAGCGTCGTCCGCCCAGCTGCCGAAGACCCGCTCGGCGGTGCCGGTGAGGGTGTGGCACAGCTCGGCCAGGTCGGTGCCGGTGACCTCGGCGAGGGCCCGGACGGTGTGCGGCACCAGGCGCGAGGCGTTCGGGCGGCCGCGGAAGGGCACCGGGGTGAGGAACGGCGAGTCGGTCTCCACCAGCAGCTGGTCCACCGGCGTGCGCGCCGCGGCCTCTCGGAGGTAGGCGGCGTTGCCGAACGTCAGCGTCCCGGCGAACGAGAGCACGTAACCGCGCTGGACGCAGGCCTCGGCGAAGGCGGCGTCGCCGGAGAAGCAGTGCATGACGACGTGCTCGGGAGCGCCCTCGTCGTCGACGACCCGGAGGATCTCCTCGTGCGCGTCCCGGTCGTGGATCACCAGCGCGACGCCGTGCTCCTTGGCGATCCGGATGTGCGCGCGGAACGACGCCTCCTGGGCGGCCCAGCCCTCCGGGCCGGTGCGGTACCGGTCCAGGCCGGTCTCCCCCACCGCGCGCACCCGCGGCAGGGCCGCCAGCCGGTCGATCTCGGCCAGCGCCTCGTCGGTCGCCCGGCCGTCGCCGGCCTCGTTGGGGTGCAGCGCGACGGCGGCGAGCACGTTCGGGTGCCGGGCCGCCAGCGCCGCGGACCAGCGCGACGAGGCGACGTCGACACCGACCTGCACCAGCCGCGGGACCCCGACCGCCTCCGCCGCGGCGATCTCCGCGTCGACGTCGGCGTCGGCCGCCCACTCGCCGTGCTCGTCCCCGGCCGGCCGCTCCCCCAGGACGATGTCCAGGTGGGTGTGGCTGTCCAGCGTCGGCGCCGGGAGCGGCTCCGGGGACGGCGGCGGCTCGCCCCGCCGGTTCGCGCGGGCGGACGCCGACCGACTCAATCCAACCCCTCGCAGGCGCTCGGGGCGGTCTCTCGCCGGAGCAGTGTGCTCATCGGTTCGCTCGCGAGCTCGCTCACTCCCCGCCCTCCTCCAGGCGCCGGAGCTCGTCGGCGACGACCGACTCGTCGAGCTTGGTGAAGATCGGCTTCGGCGGGGCCAGCGGCGTGCCGGGCGGCGCCAGCGGCGTGGAGGCCCAGACCGCCTGGCCCTGCTCGTAGTCGCCGGTGATGACCGGGTACGGGGAACCGTCGTCGAGGTCGGTGACCTCCTCGATCCGCGGCGCGACCGACCAGGTGCCGGTGCCCCCGAGCAGCTCGTGCACCTGCTGGGAGGAGTGCGGGAGGAACGGCGTCAGCAGGGCGTTGCAGTCCTTGATCGCCTGCAAGGCGGTGTGCAGCACGGTGTCCCGGCGGGCCGGGTCCTCCTTGAGCTTCCACGGCGCCTGGTCCGACAGGTACTTGTTCGCCTCCGACACCACCCGCATGGCCTCGCCGATCGCGGCCTTCTGCCGGTTCCGCGAGAGCAGGTCGCCGACCGGGCCGAACGCGCCGGCCGTCGTGGCGAGCAGGGCCCGGTCGTCGTCGGTCAGCTCGCCCGGGGTCGGGACGGCGCCCACGTTCTTCGCCGCCATCGAGACGCTGCGGTTGACCAGGTTCCCCCAGCCGGCGACCAACTCGTCGTTGTTGCGCCGGCGGAACTCGGCCCAGGTGAAGTCGGTGTCCTGGTTCTCCGGGCCGGCGACGGCGATGAAGTAGCGCAGCGCGTCGGCGTCGTACCGGGCCAGGAAGTCCCGCACGTAGATGACGACGTTGCGCGAGGAGGAGAACTTCCGGCCCTCCATGGTCAGAAACTCGCTGGAGACCACCTCGGTGGGCAGGTTCAGCCGGCCCAGCGATCCCGCGCTGCCGCCCTTGTCGCCCTCGCCGTTGTAGCCGAGCAGCTGGGCGGGCCAGATCTCGGAGTGGAAGACGATGTTGTCCTTGCCCATGAAGTAGTAGGCGTCGGACTCCGGCGTCTGCCACCACTGCCGCCAGGCGTCCGGCTCGCCGGAGCGGCGGGCCCACTCGATCGACGCCGACAGGTAGCCGACGACGGCGTCGAACCAGACGTAGATCCGCTTGTCGGGCCGGTCCCGCCAGCCGTCCAGCGGCACCGGCACGCCCCAGTCGATGTCGCGGGTGTAGCTGCGGGGCTTGAGGTCCTCGAGCAGGTTGACGCTGAAGTTCAGGACGTTGGGGCGCCAGCTCTTCCGGGTGCCCAGCCAGTCCCCCAGCGCCCGGGTGAACGCCGGCAGGTCGAGGAAGTAGTGCTCCTCCTCGACGAACTTCGGGGTCTCCCCGTTGATCTTGCTGACCGGGTTGATCAGCTCGATCGGGTCAAGCTGGTTGCCGCAGTTGTCGCACTGGTCGCCGCGCGCGCCGTCGTACTGGCAGATCGGGCAGGTGCCCTCGATGTAGCGGTCGGGCAGCGTGCGGCCGGTCGAGGGGCTGATCGCGCCGAGCGTCGTCCGGGGGAAGACGTAGCCGTTCTTGAGCAGCCCGAGGAAGATCTCCTGGCTGACGGCGGCATGGTTGGCCGTCGTCGTCCGGGTGAACAGGTCGTAGCTGAGCCCGAGGGACTGCAGGTCGCCCACGATGATCCGGTTGTTCCGGTCGGCGATCTCCCGGGGCGTGATCCCCTCGGCGTCGGCGGCGACCGTGATCGGCGTCCCGTGCTCGTCGGTGCCGCTCACCATCAGCACCCGGTCACCGGCCATCCGGTGGTAGCGGCTGAAGACGTCCGAGGGGACGCCGAAGCCGGAGACGTGTCCGATGTGCCGCGGGCCGTTGGCGTAGGGCCATGCGACGGCGGTCAGGATGTGCCGATCACTCACGCGGACGAGACTAGGCGGCGCGGTCCAGCCGGTCGCCCGGGCGGGCGGGCGAGACGGGTCTCAGTGCTGCGAGACGACGCTCGTGGCCGGGCCGGACGGGTCGGCGCCGACCGGGCCGAGGACGGCGAGCCCGCCCAGCGCCAAGGCGATCAGGCCGAGGGTGAGCGTGCACAGCGACCGGTGCACGGTCACCGGGTCGGGCCGGCGGAACCGCACCCGCGGTCCCTGCAGCACCCACTCCCGGGCCGACGGCGTGTCGACGAGGAGCAGCTTGCCGATCGGCAGCGCGAGCGCGGCTGCGACCAGCAGCGGCAGCGGGACGCCCCCGGTGAGGGCCTCCGGCAGCGGCATCAGCATCGCGAGCACCCCCAGGAACGAGGCCGCGACGAGCTCGACCCCGGAGGTGACCACCAGCAGCGTGCGGCTGGAGCCGTCGATCAGCGCGGCGCCCGCTCCGGCGGCCAGGACGATCCAGCCGGCCAGCAGGAACAGCCCCGAGGCGATCAGCCAGCCGGCCGGCCGCACCGGTGCGGCCAGGACGGCGTCGGCCCGGGTCAGGCCCGCAGCGAGCAGGCCGACGGCCTCGAGCACGGCGAGCACCCCGGCCGCGAGCGCGGGAACCGACACCCGGCGCGGCGCGACGCCCGGGGCCCCGGTTGCCGTCGCGCGCGGCGCGGGCCGCGCCGGACGGGCGAACGGCGACCCGATGGTGTCGCGGACGTCGAGGACGGTGCTCGCCACGAAGTTCTCTCCCTGACCGGTGGAGGCTGTCCCCGGTGAGGTCGGCGCGGGGGGCGGGCCGCTGGACGCCCCGCCGGGCGGGTTCACTCCTTCGGGTCGGTGCGGCCCGCACGCCTACGCTGCACACCGCCGGCGACGACGAACCGGGAGGAGGGGACCCCGCGTGAGCACGACGAACGACCCACCGGCCGCCCCGCTCGAGCTGCCCTCCGAGGTGCCGCCGGGATCGCCCCCGACGCTGCGCCCCCGGCCGGCCGGCCGGCAGCACCGGGTGCCCACCCGCCGCCCCGAGACCGCCGCCGTCATCGACTGCGCCGTCTACGTGGACGGCCGGCGCCAGGAAGCGGTGCCCCAGGCGGACGCGCTGCGGGTGGCCCAGGAGCGCGGTGGCTTCGTGTGGCTGGGCCTGTACGCCCCGGACGAGGACGAGCTCGGGACGATCGCCGAGGAGTACGAGCTGCACCCGCTCGCGGTCGAGGACGCCGTCTACGCCCACCAGCGGCCGAAGCTCGAGCGCTACGACGACGCCCTGTTCATGGTGCTCAAGACCGCCACCTACATCGAGCACGAGGAGCTGACCGCGACCAGCGAGGTCGTGGACACCGGCGAGGTGATGGTCTTCCTCGGGCCGAACTACGTGATCACCGTCCGGCACGGCGAGCACAGCGGCCTGGCGGAGCTGCGGCAGCGGCTGGAGGAGCAGCGGGAGCTGCTGTGCCTGGGGCCGGCCGCGGTGCTATACGCCGTCGCCGACCTGGTCGTCGACTCCTTCGTCGACGTCGCGGCCGCGGTGGAGGAGGACGTCGAGGAGCTCGAGGCCTCCGTGTTCAGCCCCCAGCGCACCGACGACGTCGGCCGGCTGTACCAGCTGAAGCGGGAGCTGATGTCGCTGCGGCGGGCGGTCTCCCCGCTGGAGGTGCCGCTGCAGAAGCTGGCCGAGCGGCCGGTCGACGTCGTCCCCGAGGCGATGCGCTCCTACTTCCGGGACGTCTTCGACCACGCCATCCGGGTGCGCGACCAGGTGACCGGCCAGGACGAGCTGCTCACCTCGATCCTGCAGGCGTCGCTGGCCCGGACGCAGATGGCGGACAACGAAGACATGCGGAAGATCTCGGCCTACGCCGGCATCATCGCCGTCCCCACCGCCATCGCCGGGATCTACGGCATGAATTTCGAGTACATGCCGGAGCTCGACGAGCCGTGGGGCTATCCCGCGGTGCTGCTGGTCATCCTCACCGCCATCGTGCTGCTCTACCGAGGCTTCAAGCGCAACGGCTGGCTCTGACGCCCTCCCTCCCGGTCCCGCCCCGGCCGTCCGTGCACGAACGGCTGTCTCCGGGGGTTCGTCACGACCCTTCGTGCACGAACGGCGGGCTCACCGCGCCAGCGCGGCCCGGATCGTGGCCAGCAGTCTCGCCGGGTCGTGCAGGTCGGCGGCGGTCACGAAGACGACGCGCCACCCCGCCTCCTGCAGCCGGTTGAGCCGACGCCGGTCGCGAGCGAACTGGCCCTTCCCGCCGTGCCAGGCACCGTCGTACTCGACGGCGACCTTCAGCTCCGGCCAGGCGAAGTCGACGCGGGCCACGAACCCGCCGTCGTGCCGGACGACGTGCTGCGCCACCGGAGCGGGCAGCCGGGCACGGTGCAGGAGCAGTCGCAGCCGCGTCTCCTGGGGTGACTCCGCGAGGCCGTCCGCCAGCGCGCACGCCGTCCTGACCCGCGTCGGCGCGGCACCGGGCGAGGCGGCGCGCGCCCTCAGTTCGCCGAGGTGCAGATCCGTCGCCGCGACCATCCGGTCGATCGCCACGACGGCCTCGTCCCGCGGCAGCACGCCCGCCAGCCGCAGCGCCGTCGCCAGCGGCGTGGTCACGCGCACGCCGGCGCGCAGGCAGACGTCCGACTCGTCCAGGGACGTGCGGCGGACGACCAGGCCCGGGTGCCGTCGCGGATGCGCTCCCGCCGGCAGGGTCAGTTCGACGTCGTCCCGGACGTCGGCCAGGTCGACGCCCCAGAGCACCGCCGCGCTCGCGCCGGTCACGACGGCACCCGGCAGGAGGACCGCGGCAGCGGCCCGGGCGCGGAGCTGGTACGTCTCCGGCACGCCGGCATCGACGTAGACGTCCCGGAACAGACGCCGCCACGCCGGACCCCGCAGCTGCGGCCGGGTGAGCAGCCCTGCCCGGACCACGGAGCTACCGCGGAAGAACGTGCCGCGGAGACGGTCCGGGACGCGCGACGGGGTGGGCACCGCGACAGGCTGCCCGGCGGGGGGCGGCACGCCCGCTCCGTCGTCCACAGGGCGCTGTTCGTGCACAGGATGCTGGCTCGAGCCCCATCCGAGCGCCGCGCGTGCACGAGCGGGGCGCCGCCGCCGTGGCAGGTCAGGAGGACTTGGCGGCGACGACGGCGTCGTAGACGGTGCGGCGCGGGAGGCCGGTGCGCTCCATCACCGCGCGGATCGCGTCCTTGCGGGTGGCCCCGGCCGCCTCCTCCGCCGCGACCTCGGCCGCGACCTCGGCGGGGGTCAGCTCCACGACCCGCTCCGGCGCCCCGGCGACGACGATCGTGATCTCGCCCTTCACGCCGTCGGCCGCCCACGCGGCCAGCTCCGCCAGCCCGCCGCGCCGGATCTCCTCGTAGGTCTTGGTGAGTTCGCGGCACACCGCGGCCGGCCGGTCGTCGCCCAGCACGGACGCGGCGTCCGCGAGCGCGTCGGCCAGCCGGTGCGGCGACTCGAAGAAGACCATCGTCCGCCGCTCGCCGGCCAGCGCGGCGAACGTCGAACGCCGCTCCCCCGCCTTCCGCGGCAGGAAGCCCTCGAAGCAGAAGCGGTCCACCGGCAGGCCCGAGACCGCCAGCGCGGTGGTCACCGCCGAGGGCCCCGGCACCGAGGTCACCTCGACGCCGGCGTCGATCGCGCCCCGCACCAGCGTGTAGCCGGGGTCGGAGACCGAGGGCATCCCGGCGTCGGTCAGCAGCAGGACCGTCCGGCCCTCGGCCAGGGCCGCCAGGAGCCCGGGCAGCCGGGCGCGCTCCACCGACTCGTGGAAGGTGACCACCCGGCCGGTCAGCGTGACCTCGAGGTCGGCGGCCAGCCGGTGCAGCCGCCGGGTGTCCTCGCACGCGAGGACGTCGGCCGTGGCCATCGCCGCCCGCAGCCGCGGCCCGACGTCACCGGGCTGCCCGAGGGGCGCCCCACCGAGCACCAGCCGTCCGCTCACACCGACGAGCCTGTCACGCCGGGACGGCCGGGCGCGCCACCTACCCTGGCCGCATGGCGGTGCTGGCACCCGAGCGGGCGGACGAGGACCCGCACGGGCCACCGGGGCCGGCGGCTCCACGGGCGCGCCGGCTGTCGGCGCCCCGACCCCGCAGGGACGTCGTCCTGCCGCCGGACGACCGCCGGACGGCGTGGATCGTCGCCGCCGTCCTCGGAGCGCTGGCCCTGACCACCCGGCTCTGGGGCATCGGCTACCCGCGCGAACTGCTCTTCGACGAGGCGTACTACCCACCCGAGGCGCGCGAGCTGCTCACCTGGGGGCACGAGTACAACCGCGGCTACTCCTTCATCGTCCACCCGCCGCTGGGCAAGTGGCTGATCGCGGCCGGCGAGCAGGTGTTCGGCTACAACTCCTTCGGCTGGCGCTTCCCCTCCGCGGTGGCGGGCTCGATCGCCGTCGTGCTGCTGTTCCGGCTGGGCCGCCGGCTGACCGGGTCGACCCTGGTCGGCCTGTTCGCCGGGGTGCTCCTGCTCGTCGACGGCTTCGCGTTCACGATCTCCCGCATCGGCCTGCTCGACGTCTTCCTGCAGGCGTTCGTCCTCGGCGCGGTCGCCTGCCTGGTGGTCGACCGCGACCTCGTGCGGGCCCGGGTGCGGGCGGCGGGCGCGGTCGCGACCGGCGGGTTCCGGCTCGGTCCGCGCGGCTGGCGGATCGCGGCCGGCTTCCTGTTCGGCTGCGCCTGCGCGGTCAAGTGGAGCGGCGTCTGGTTCCTGGCCTTCTTCGCCGTCCTGTCGCTGTTCTGGGACCGGGCGGCCTGGCGGGCGTCCGGGGTGCCGCGCCCCACCGTGACGGCGGCCCGCCGCGGGCTGCCCGGCGCGCTCTGGGCGCTGGCCGCCGTCCCGGTGCTCACCTACCTGGCGAGCTTCACCGGCTGGTTCCTGGGCGAGACCTCGCAGGGCAAGGCGTGGGCGCAGCAGAACCCGGAGACCGCGTTCCCGTGGATCCCGGACGCGCTGCGGTCGCTGTGGCACCAGCACGCCGAGTGGCTCCGCTTCCACAGCGGGCTGTCCAGCCCGCACCCGTGGGAGTCCGGGCCCTGGTCCTGGCTGGTCAACGGCCGGCCGATCCTGCTGTGGAACCCGCAGGGCCTCGTCGACCCCCAGGGCGAGCAGGTGGTGCGCTACATCCTCATGGTCGGGACGCCGGTCCTCTGGCTGGCCTTCGCGCCCGCGATGCTGTGGCTGCTCTGGCGGATCGTCGCGCGGCGGGATCCGGCCGCCCTCACCGTGGCCGTCGGGATCGCGGCGGGCTGGCTGACCTGGTTCGTGAACCCCGACCGGACGATGTTCCTCTTCTACATGGCGCCGGCGCTGCCGTTCTTCGTGCTCGCCGTCGCCCTGGTGCTGCAGGACGTGGTCGGCCGGCCCGGCAGCGGGCGGTGGCGCCGGCGCACCGGGCTGGCCGTCGCCTGCGGGTACGTCGCCGTCGTGGCGGCCACCTTCGTGTTCTTCTGGCCGGTGCTCACCGGGGCGCCCCTCTCGCACGGCGAGTGGCTGCAGCGGATGTGGTTCCCGTCCTGGTTCTGATCCGGGGCCGGCCGCCGGCACCTACGGTGTCGGGGAACCCCAGGGAAGGACGACGATGACCGAGGCGCAGGACCGGCCGCACGTGCTCACCCGGCTGGACGGGGAGGTCTGGCGCATCACGCTGGACCGACCGGAGACGGGCAACGCGCTCACGCCCGAGCTGGTCGTGCAGCTGGCGGCGGCCCTCGCGGCGCGCCCCGAGCAGTCGCGGGCGGTGCTGATCCTGGCCAACGGACCGCGCTTCTGCGTCGGCGGGGACGTCCAGACGTTCGCCGGCGCCGAGGACCCGGGCGCCGTCGTCGGCGCGCTGGCGCACGACTGGCACGAGGTCGTCCGGCGGGTGCTGCACTGCCCCGTCCCGGTGGTGACCGGGGTGCACGGCGCGGTGGCCGGCGCCGGCATCGGACTGGTCGGCGCCTGCGACATCGTCATCTGCGCCCGTTCGACCAAGATCCGGCCCGCCTACGGTGCGCTGGGCTTCTCGCCCGACGGCGGCACCTCGTGGGCGTTGACCCGGGCGCTCGGCGCACCCCGGGCGCTGGACCTGATGCTCACCAACGGATCACTGACCGCGGCGGAGGCCCACCTGACCGGGCTCGTCGCCCGGCTGGTGGAGGACTCGGAGCTGCACGAGGTCACGACCGCCGTGGCACACGCCGTCGCCGCCGGCCCGGTCCGCGCGATGGTGCGCACCCGGGCGCTGGTCCGCCGGGCCGCCAGTCGCTCGTTCGAGGAGCAGCTGGACGACGAGGCCCGGCTGATCACCGAGTCCGCCGCCGACCCGGAGGGGCGGGAGGGCGTGCGCGCCTTCGTGGAGAAGCGGCTGCCCGACTTCCGCAACGCCCGCTGAGCGCAGCGGGCGTCGCGGACGTCGCGGGCTCAGTGGTACCGGTGGACGACGGCGTGCCCCTTGCCGCGGCCGATGAGCGCGCGGTTGACCGGCACCGTCACCACGAAGGCGATCGCCAGCGCGACGGCGAGCGAGCCCCAGAACAGCGGTGAGGCGAGGCCGGCGTCCATCGCCCCCGGGATGAGCAGCATGATGCCGTTGTCCACCACCTCCATCACCAGGATGGAGACGGTGTCGGCCGTCAGGGCCACCCCCACCGCGGCGCGCAGCGCCAACCCCGAGCGCAGAAAGCGTCCCGGGCGCGGCTGATCCCCGGCGACGGCGAGCCCTCGCGCGCGCAGGGGCGACCGGCCCGGGTCGCTCCGGGACGTCCGCGCCGAGGAGTGGGTCAGTCGCGGGGGGCGGGCTGCAGCTGCGGGCGGACCAGCGCCCAGAAGGAGTCCAGCCGGCCGGTGAGGTCACGCCGCGCGCTCAGCTCCTGCGAGACCTGCTGCATGCCGAAGAAGCTGGCCACGATGACCTGGGCGGTGCCCACCGGGTCGGCCGTGGCGTTGATCTGCCCCCGCTGCTGCCCCGCGGTGATCAGCTGGGTGAGCGCGTGCTGCCAGCCGACGTAGGGCTGCGGCAGCTTGGCCAGGGCCTCGGGCGGGAGCTCGGACATCAGCCGCTTGGAGGCGCGGACGACCGGCTCCCGCGCGAACTGCTCCCCCGCCACGTAGGTGACGGCGACCAGGGCCGAGAGCGCGTCGTCGTGGGCGTCCATCACCCTGCGCAGCATCACCGGCCAGGTCTCGAACATCTGGTGGACGACCGCGATCGCCACGCTCTCCTTGGACTCGAAGTGCCAGTAGAGCGCGCCCTTGGTCATCCCGGTGCCGGCGACGATGTCGCTCAGGGACGTGGCGGCGTACCCGCGCTCGCCGAACTCCCGGGCGGCGACGTCGATGATCAGCTGGCGGGTGGCGGCGCTGTCGCTCGCCCGCCCGCGCGCCCGCCGCGCAGGAGTCGAGGCGCCGACCGGTGTCTCAGTCATGGAACCGCCTCTCGCGCAACGCCCTGCCCCGTGTCGCCGGGCAGCCTAGTGGTCGCGGCGGCGCGATCCGCCGTCCGACGCGACGACGGCGCCGCAGGGGGTGCAGGCCCCCGGCGGCGCCGGTCGATGTACGTGGGTGGAGCTGAGGGGATTCGAACCCCTGACCCCCTCGATGCGAACGAGGTGCGCTACCGGTCTGCGCCACAGCCCCCAAGTGCCGGAGCAAGACTACCGCCCGACTCCTCCGGCCCTGCCACCGGGGCAGGGCCGGAGGCCCGCAGCGACCGCTCAGGCGTTGACCACGCGCGGCGGCTGGTACTCGTCGATGTCGGCGAAGCCGATGTCGTCGTCGTCGAGGCCCACGACGGCGCTGTTCTGCCACCCGGCGGGCGCCGGGGTGCGGGCGGCCACGACCCGTCCCGGACGGAGCGTGTGGACCGGGGCGAGCGGGAGGCTGGGGTGCACCGGACGGGGCAGGGCCTCCTGCGCGACCGTCTCGTGCACCTCGGCCGACGCCGTGCGCTGGACGGGCGCCGGTGCCGCGGCCGGCGCCGGACGGGCGGCGGGGCGCACCGAGGTGCGCACGGCCGCCCGCGCCGCGGCCCGGGCGGCACGGCGGGCGGCGAGCCGCTCGCGCCGGGCGACCTTCCGGAGCACCAGCACGTAAGCGACCGTCGCGACGGTGAAGAACACCTGCGCGATCCACAGCCACGGTGTGAGGAGCAGCGCCCCGGCCAGCGACGCCAGCGTGAGGGCCGCCAGGCTCCCCAGGGCGCGGCGGCGGAGCGCGTGCACGTCCACCTTCAGCTCACCGGTGGTGCGCAGGACCTCGCGGTCGATCGACACCCGCTCGGTCTCGGCATGCCGCGCCGGGTCCACGGACCGCCGCCGCTGCAACGTCCGACCCGAGTCGGCAGACTCCGCCCGGCCGTCCTGTGCGTCACCGCGGGTCACCACCATGGGCACCAGCACGACGAACCACAGCACGACCAGCGCGGCCAAGAGCACGCCCGAACCCATAGGAACACCACCTGTCACATCCGTCACTCGCCGGGCGAGGTTATGCAGCGGAGGGGGCGGGATCCGGGAGGCGCGCGGGCGTGTCGCTGATGTGTTGTGAGACCGGTGTGACGGAGGACGGCGTGTCCCCCGCGCCCACCCGGGCCGCGGTCACCGTGCGTGCTATGTCGGCGAGCCGATCAGTCGACTGGTCGACCCGGGGTCATCCCCTGCCAGCGGTCCAGGACGCCGCGGGGCAGGTCCTCGGCGAGCAGCGCGTACGCCAGGTGGTCGCGCCAGGCGCCGTCGATGTCCAGGTACCGCCGCAGCAGGCCCTCCCGCTGGAACCCCAGCCGCTCCACCAGCCGCTGGCTGGGCAGGTTCTCCGGTCGGATGTCGGCCTGCAGCCGGTGCAGGCCCGCGGGGCCGAAGGCGTGGTCGCACACCAGGGCCACGGCCAGGGAGGCGATGCCCCGCCCGGCGACCGAGCGGTCGATCCAGTACCCGAGGAACCCGGCGCGCAGCGCGCCCCGGACGATGTTGTCCACCGTCACCTGGCCGACCAGCCGGCCCTCGACCCGGACGGCGAACGGCAGCGAGGTGCCCAGCCGCGCCCGGCGGGCCATCATCCGCCGCATCGCCCGGTACGCCGGCGGGGTGTGCCGGGCCTCCCACGCCACGCCGGCGGTCGGCTCCCAGGGCCGCAGCCAGTCCTCGTTGGCCAGCCGGACGCGGCTCCACTCGACCGCGTCGCGCCGGCGGAGCGGGTGCAGCTCCACCGGACCCCAGGCGAGGATCGCCGGCCAGCCGGGGTGCAGGAGGGGGTCGGTCACGAGGGCCAGCGTCAGCCGCCGAGCAGCAGCGGCATGACGGTGACCAGACCGCCGGCGGCCACCTCGGTGACGTCCTCGTCGATGACGATCAGGCAGTTCGCGCGGGCCATCCGCGCCAGGAGGGCGTCGGTCGCCTCCCCCACCGGCTCGACGACGTAGCCGCCGTCGGGGTGCCGCATCACCGTGCCGTGCAGGTACTGGCGGTACCCCAGCGGGGAGAGCAGCTGCTGCCCGGCGATCGCCTGCACGGTGCGGCGGAACAGCTGGCGCTTGCCGAGCATCAGCCGGATGGCGGGCCGGACGAACACCTCGAAGGCGACCAGCGCGGCGACCGGCTCCCCGGGCACGCAGATGACCGGCACCTCGTCGCGGCCCAGCCGGCCGAAGCCCTGCGCGGGGCCGGGGTGCATGGCGACCTGGCGGAACCGCATCCGCCCGAGCCCGGCCAGCGCCTCCTGCACCATGTCGAACCCGCCGCTGGCGAAGGTCCCGGAGAGGAGCACCAGGTCGCTGCGCAGCAGCTGGCTCTCCAGCACCTCGGTCAGGCGCCGCTGGTCGCTGGGCAGGATCCCCGAGCGGTAGGCGTCGGCGCCGGCGTCCCGGGCCGCCGCGGCCAGCGCGTAGCTGTTGACGTCGACCACCTGGCCGGGCGCGGGGGTGGCGCTCACGTCCACCAGCTCGCTGCCGGCGCTGAGCACGACGACCCGCGGCCGCGGGCGGACGAGCACCCGCTCCCGCCCGACGGCGGCGAGCAGGCTGATCTGGGCGGGGCCGATCGGGGTGCCGACGTGCACCGCGGGGTCCCCCGGCGCGACGTCGTCACCGGTGCGGCGGACGTAGCTGCCGGCCGGCGGTGCGGCCTGGACGGCGACCCGGGCCGCGCCGTTGTCGGTCCACACCGCCGGGACGACGACGTCCGCGCCGGTGGGGAGCATCGCGCCGGCGGCGACCTTCAGCGCCAGGCCGGGTCCGATCGACGACGGCGCGCCCGCCCCCGCCACGCTCTCCCCCACGACGGGGAGCTCCACCGGGTCGGTCACGGTGGCGGCGACGACGTCCTCCGCGCGGGCGGCGTAGCCGTCCAGCGCCGCCTGGTCGAAGGCCGGCAGCGCCCGCTGGCTGACGACGTCCTCGGCGCACAGCAGCCCCTGGGCGTCCAGCACGGCCAGCTCGATCGGGTCCGGCTGCGGGACCGCGGCGAGGATCTCGTCGAGGTGCCGCTCGACGGTGCGCACCTGCGGCGAGGCGTCCGAGCGGCCGTCGGCCGGCAGGGGCACCGGGCCGGTGACCCCCCGCGCCGCGGGGGCCTGCTCGCCGGGCGGCACGGACACTGCCCGGGTGTCGCGCAGCCCGACCGGACCGGTGACCCGGGGTGGTGCCATGGGCATGTCGACCTGGGCGGTGTCCCGGTGCGCCCGGAACCCTCCGCCGCCGATGCTGCCGTCGTCGCTGTGCCCGGACATCCTCACCACCGTCGTCCCGCGGCGCCGTCCGCCGACACCGCACGTGCGGCGGCACCGGCCCGGAGGGGGCCGGCGTCGCGCCGCGGTCCGATCGTGCCCTCGCGGACGCCGGTCAGGACGACGACGCGCCCTCGGCGGGCAGCTCGGTGACGAAGTCGCGCAGCCAGCCGCGCAGCGACGGGCCGAGGTCGTCGCGCTCGACGGCCAGCCGGATGACGGCCTTGAGGTAGTCCAGCTTGTCGCCGGTGTCGTAGCGCCGGCCGCTGAAGACCACGCCGTGGACCGGCGCCCCGCGCTCCACGAGGGTGGCCAGCGCGTCGGTCAGCTGGATCTCCCCACCGCGGCCGGGCGGGGTCTCCCGGAGCACCTCGAAGATCTCCGGGCCCAGCACGTAGCGCCCGATGATCGCCAGGCTGCTGGGGGCCTCGTCGACGGGCGGCTTCTCCACCAGGCCGGTGACCGCGACGACGTCGCCGCCGTCGGCCGTGGGCTCGACCGCCACGGCGCCGTACTTGTCGATGTTCTCCCGGCCGACGTCGAGCAGCGCGATCACCGAGCCGCCGTGCTCCGCCTGGACGGCGAGCATCTGCTCGAGCAGGTGGTCGCGGGCGTCGATCAGGTCGTCGCCCAGCAGCACCGCGAACGGCTCGTCGCCGACGAAGGCGGCCGCCTGGAGCACCGCGTGGCCCAGCCCCTGGGCCTCGCCCTGGCGGACGAAGTGCACCTGGGCGACCTCGGTGGACTCGTGCACGGCGGCCAGCCGCGCGGCGTCGCCCTTCTTCTCCAACGCCGCCTCGAGCTCGGGTGTGCGGTCGAAGAAGTCCTCGATGGCGGCCTTGTTGCGGCCGGTGACCATGAGCACCTCCGGCAGGCCGGCGCGGGCGGCCTCCTCGACGATGTACTGCAGCGCCGGCCGGTCCACCACCGGGAGCAGTTCCTTGGGCACGGCCTTGGTGGCGGGCAGGAAACGGGTGCCCATTCCTGCGACGGGGATGACCGCCTTCCGGGCCGGACGGGTGTTGGGCGTCGACATGCGGGCAGCCTAGCTAGCCTGCGCCGATGAGCACCTCCCCCGAGGTCGGCACCGCCAAGGCGGCGGTCCGCGCCGCGCTGCTGCGCCGCCGGGCCGACCGGCCGGGCGCGGAGCGGGCGGCGGGCTCGGCCGCGGTCGCCGCGACGCTCGCCGCGCGCCTGGCGGGCACGCCGGTGGTCGCCGCGTTCGTGCCCGACGGGACCGAGGCCGGGCACGGGCACCTCCCCCGGGTCCTCGGCGGGGGCGGCGCGCGGGTGCTCCTGCCGGTCGTGCCCGCCCGGGGCCGGGAGCTGGACTGGGCGGAGAACTCCGGGGAGCTGGTGCCCGGCCGGTTCGGCCTGCTGGAGCCCCCCGGCCCGCGGCTGGGCCCGGCGGCGATCGGCGCGGCCGGCGCCGTGGTCGTCCCGGCGGTGGCCGTGGCCCGCGACGGCGCGCGGCTGGGCCGCGGCGGCGGGTACTACGACCGCGCCCTGCGGCACGCCCGCCCCGGCGCGGTGCTGGTCGCCGTCGTCTTCGACGACGAACTGGTCGACCGACTCCCCACCGGGCCGCACGACGTGCGGGTGACGGCCGTGGTCACGCCGTCCGGCGGATGGCAGGCGCTACCGGCCGGTCACTGACACAGTGGGGCGACTTCATCACCCCACGCCGCGGGAGGGGCCGTGTCCGCCGAGATCGTCACCATCCTGGCCCTGGTGGTCATCTTCGCCATCGCCACGTTCCTGCCGATCAACATGGGGGCGCTGGCATTCGTCGCCGCCTTCGTGGTCGGCACCCTGTCGGTGGGGCTGAGCACCGACGACATCATCACCGGCTTCCCCGCCGGGCTCGTGCTGACGCTGATCGGTGTCACGTACCTGTTCGCGATCGCGCAGAACAACGGCACCGTCGACCTGCTGGTCAGGGGCGCGGTCAAGCTGGTCGGCGGCCACGTCGCGGCCATTCCCTGGATCATGTTCTTCGTCACCGCCGTGCTCACCGCCATCGGCGCGCTGTCCCCGGCGGCGGTGGCGATCATCGCGCCGATCGCGCTGACCTTCGCCGCGCGGCACGGGATCAGCCCCCTGCTGATGGGCATGATGGTCATCCACGGCGCCCAGGGCGGCGGTTTCTCCCCGATCAGCGTCTACGGCGTCACGGTGAACACGATCGTCGAGGGCGAGGGCCTGCCCAGCAACCCGCTCGCGGTCTTCCTCGGTGCGCTCGTCTTCAACATCGCCATCGCCGTCGTCCTGTTCTTCGCCCTGGGCGGCCGGAAGCTGATCGGCCGCAAGGTCGCCGCGGCGCCGGTCCCGCACACCGAGCACGCCCACGGCACGCTGGTCCGCGGCCACGGTGCGGCGCCCGGCCCGGGCGTCGGCGGGGACGACGACGAGCACATCCACCCCGACCGCCCGGAACCGGTCCGCTTCGAGCAGGTCCTCACGCTGATCGGGCTGGTCGTCGTCGCCGTCCTGGCGCTGGCGTTCGACCTGGACATCGGGTTCGTCGCGATCACCGTCGCCGTCGTCCTGGCGCTGTTCTCCGCGCAGCAGCACAAGGGGGCGGTGACCCAGATCAGCTGGTCGACGATCCTGCTCATCGCCGGCGTGCTGACCTTCGTGTTCGTCCTGCAGGAGGCCGGCACGATCGACTACGTCGGCGACGCGGTCATCGGGCTCGGCGTGCCGCTGCTCATCGCCCTGCTGCTGGCCTACATCGGCGGGGTGGTGTCGGCCTTCGCCTCGTCGACGGCGATCATCGGCGTCGCCATCCTGCTCGCGGTGCCGTTCCTGGAGGCCGGCGCCATCAGCGCCGTCGGTGTGGTGGTCGCCCTGTCCGTGGCCTCGACCATCGTCGACGTGAGCCCGTTCTCCACGAACGGCGCGCTGGTGCTGGCGAACGCGCAGGACATCGACCGCGACCGCTTCTACAAGCAGATCCTGGCGTACGCCGCGATCGTCGTGGCCGTCGGACCGCTGCTGTCGTGGCTGGTCTTCGTCGTGCCCGGCTGGCTGTGACCCACCTGACGCCCGATATCTCAGCGCTGAGAGACTTTTCGAGTGCTCCGCCGGAACCGGCGACCACCGAGCGAGGGAGACCACCATGCCCGGACCACTGGACGGCGTCCTCGTCGTCGACCTGACCCGCGCCCTGGCGGGGCCGCACGCCGCGATGATGCTGGGCGATCTCGGCGCCCGGGTGATCAAGGTGGAGAGCCCCGGCAGCGGGGACGACACCCGCGGGTGGGGCCCGCCGTTCGTCCAGCCCGACACCGGCGAGCGGGAGTCCACGTACTTCCTGTCGACGAACCGGAACAAGGAGTCGATCACCCTCGACCTCAAGGACGACGGCGACAAGGCGCTGCTCACCGAGCTGATCCGCCGCGCCGACGTGCTCATGGAGAACTTCCGGCCGGGGACGCTCGCCCGGCTCGGCTTCGGCACCGAGGTGCTGGCCGGGCTGAACCCGCGGCTGGTCACCCTCGCGATCAGCGGGTTCGGCCACGACGGCCCCGAAGGCGGCCGCGCCGGCTACGACCAGATCGCCCAGGGCGAGGGCGGGCTCATGTCGCTCACCGGCTCCGGGCCGGAGGACCCGCAGCGGGTCGGCGTCCCGATCGGTGACCTGCTGGCCGGGATGTACGGCGCCTACGGCGTGGTCGCCGCGCTGATGGAGCGCGAGCGCACCGGCCGGGGGCAGGTCGTGCGGACCTCGCTGCTGGCCGCGATCGTGGGCGTGCACGCCTTCCAGGGGACGGCGTGGACGGTGGCCGGGAAGGTCGGCGCCGCGCAGGGCAACCACCACCCCTCGATCGCCCCCTACGGGCTGTTCCACTGCCGCGGCGGCAGCGTCCAGGTCGCCTGTGCCAACGAGTCGCTGTGGCGGAAGCTGTGCGCCGAGTTCGGCTTCGACCCCGAGGCACCCGGGATGGCCACCAACGGCGACCGCGTGGAGCACCGCGCCGAGGTGATCGCGCTGCTCGAGGGAGCGTTCGCCGACATCTCCGCCGAGGACCTGCTGGCCCGGCTGGCGAAGGTGGGCATCCCGTCGGGCAAGGTCCGCACGATCGACGAGGTCTACACCTGGGACCAGGCGCTGTCCCAGGGCCTGCTCGTCGACGTCGAGCACGCCACGCTGGGCGCGCTGCAGCTGCCCGGGCCGCCGCTGCGCTTCTTCGCGGCGGACGCCGACGGCGAGACCGAGACCACCCGCCGGGAGCACCTCGCTCCCCCGGTGCTGGGCGCCGACGGCGAGGCGATCCGCGCCTGGCTGAACGGGCCCGCCACGTGAGCGGGAAGCCCGCCCGGCTCGACGCCCGGGCCCTGCGCGACCTGGTCCTCGACGCCGGGTCGTGGCGGTCGTGGGACTCCCCCGTCCCGCCCCGCGACGTCACCGCGAGCTACGCCGCCGAGCTGGCCCGCGCGGCGGAGAAGTCCCGGCAGGACGAATCGGTCATCACCGGCGAAGGGACGCTGCGCGGCCGCCGGGTCGCCGTCGTCGCCGGGGAGTTCGGCTTCCTGGCCGGCTCGATCGGGGTGGCCGCCGCCGAGCGGCTGATCGCCGCCGTGGAGCGGGCCACCGACGAGGGGCTGCCGCTGCTGGCCGCGCCGGTGTCCGGCGGCACCCGGATGCAGGAGGGCACCGTCGCCTTCCTCCAGATGATCGGCATCACCGCCGCCATCGCCCGGCACAAGGAGGCCGGGCTCCCGTACCTGGTCTACCTGCGCCACCCCACCTTCGGCGGCGTGCTCGCCTCCTGGGGATCGCTCGGGCACGTCACCATCGCCGAGCCCGGCGCCTCGATCGGCTTCCTCGGCCCGCGGGTGTTCGAGGCGCTCTACGGCGAGCCGTTCCCCGCGGACGTGCAGACCGCCGAGAACCTGGCCGAGCACGGCCTGATCGACGCCGTCGTCCCGCACGAGGAGATCGCCGAGGTCGCCGACCGCGCGCTGCGCGTGCTGTCCGCGCGGCAGACCTGGCACCTCGACGTCCGGGACGCCGAGCGCCCCACCCCCGAGGACGGCACCGACGCCGACGACCCGGAGGACGGGCGCACCGCCTGGGACGTCGTGACGGCGTCGCGGCGGGAGGACCGGCCGGGGGTGCGGCGGCTGCTGCGCACCGCGGCGACCGACGTCGTCGGCCTGTCCGGGACCGGGGCCGGAGAGAAGGACCCGGGCCTGCTGCTGGCGCTGGCCCGCTTCGGCGGGGCGCCGTGCGTGGTGCTGGGGCAGGACCGGCGCGGGCAGTCGATGTCGGCGCCGCTGGGCCCGGCCGCGCTGCGGGAGGCCCGCCGCGGCATGCACCTGGCCGAGCAGCTGCGGCTGCCGCTGGTCACCCTGATCGACACCCCCGGCGCCGCGCTGTCCCGCGAGGCCGAGGAGGGCGGGCTGGCCGGGGAGATCGCCCGCTGCCTGCACGACCTCGTCGTGCTCAAGGCCCCGACGCTGGCGGTGCTGCTCGGCCAGGGCACCGGCGGCGGGGCGCTGGCGCTGGTCCCGGCCGACCGGGTGCTGGCCGCCGCCAACGGCTGGCTGGGCCCGCTGCCGCCGGAGGGCGCCTCGGCGATCGTGCACCGCACCGTCGACCGGGCCGACGAGATGGCCGCGGACCAGGGCGTGCGCGCCACGGAGCTGTGGCGCGCCGGGATCGTCGACCGGGTGGTGCCCGAGCGGCCCGACGCCGCCGACGAGCCGGCCGAGTTCTGCCGGCGGCTCGGCCGGGTGCTGGGCGAGGAGCTGGCGGGCCTGCTCGGCCGGGACGACACCGAGCGCTTCCGCACCCGGCTGCACCGCTACCGCCACCTCGGCCGCTGACCGCGGCGACGATCAGCTCACCTGATCATCGGGCGTCCTGACGCACCGCCGACGGTGCGGCAGGACGCCCGACGGTGCGGCAGGACGCCCACTCTGAGCCGGGGCCACCCCGCCGCGCCCGCACGGCTGGCACCATCGACGTCAGCGCACCGCGAGGTGCGATCCGCACCGAGCTGGAGCACCGAGCCGACATGGCGCACCCCGCAGGCCCTGGCAGCACCGAGCCGATCGTCCGCCCGGCGCCGCACCGGTGGCTCTGGTACGCCCTCGGCGGCGGGCTCCCCGCGCGGCACCGCGGCTGGGTCCTGCACGACACCACCACGAGCACCTGGTGGGTCCGGCACGTCGTCCGGATGCTGGTCCAGCTGGCGGTGCCGATCGCGCTGGTCGTGACCCTGCTGCCCGCCCCGCTGGCGCTGCGCCTGGCGGTCGCGGGCGGTGGGATCTTCCTGGGGCTGATCTTCTCCCTGGCCTACATGCCGGAGACCACCGAGAACCGGGTGGTCAAGGCGGGCTACCCCGCGGGCACCGCCACCGCGCTCCGGGACCAGGCCGGGCTCGGCCGCCAGCAGCGGGAGACCGAGCGGAAGCGCGCGGCGGCGGCGAAGCGCGCCGCGCGTTACCGGGAACGCACGGGTCGCTGAACCCGCGTCAGCCGCCGACGTAGGCCGCGAGGTGCTCGCCGGTGAGCGTGGACCGGGCGGCCACCAGGTCGGCGGGCGTGCCCTCGAAGACGACCCGGCCGCCGTCGTTGCCGGCACCGGGGCCCAGGTCGATGATCCAGTCGGCGTGCGCCATGACCGCCTGGTGGTGCTCGATGACGATCACCGACCGGCCGGCGTCGACCAGCCGGTCGAGCAGGCCCAGCAGGTTCGCGACGTCGGCCAGGTGCAGGCCGGTGGTCGGCTCGTCGAGGACGTAGACGGTGCCCTTCTCCGCCATCTGGGTGGCCAGCTTGAGCCGCTGACGCTCCCCGCCGGACAGCGTGGTGAGCGGCTGGCCGAGGGTGAGGTAGCCCAGGCCCACGTCGGCGAGCCGCTCCAGGATCGTGTGCGCGGCCGGCGTGCGCGCCTCGCCGTCGCCGAAGAACTCCGCCGCCTCGGCCACCGGCATCGCCAGCACCTCGGCGATGTCCCGGCCGCCGAGCGTGTACTCCAGCACCGCCGCCTGGAAGCGCTTCCCCTCGCACTCCTCGCAGGGTGACTCGACGGTCGCCATGACCCCGAGGTCGGTGTAGATCACGCCGGCGCCGTTGCAGGTGGGGCAGGCGCCCTCGGAGTTGGCGCTGAACAGCGCCGGCTTCACCCCGTTGGCCTTGGCGAACGCCTTGCGGATCGGGTCGAGCAGCCCGGTGTAGGTGGCCGGGTTGCTCCGGCGCGAGCCGCGGATCGCGCCCTGGTCGACCACCACGACGCCGTCCCGGCCGGCGACCGACCCCTGGACCAGCGAGCTCTTCCCGGACCCGGCCACCCCGGTGAGGACGACGAGCACGCCGAGGGGGATGTCGACGTCGACGTCGCGCAGGTTGTGGGTGGCGGCGCCGCGCACCTCCAGCGCGCCCGACGGCGTGCGCACCGACGGCTTCACCGAGACCCGGTCGTCGAGGTGCCGGCCGGTCAGCGTGCCGCTGCTCCGCAGCTCGTCGACGGCGCCCTCGAACACCACCTCGCCACCGCCGGAACCGGCGCCGGGGCCGAGGTCGACGACGTGGTCGGCGATCGCGATGGTCTCCGGCTTGTGCTCCACGACCAGCACCGTGTTGCCCTTGTCGCGCAGGCGGAGCAGCAGGTCGTTCATCCGCTCGATGTCGTGCGGGTGCAGGCCGATGGTCGGCTCGTCGAAGACGTAGGTGACGTCGGTCAGCGAGGACCCGAGGTGGCGGATCATCTTGGTGCGCTGCGCCTCGCCGCCGGACAGGGTGCCGGCCGGGCGGTCGAGCGAGAGGTAGCCCAGGCCGATCTCCGCGAACGAGTCGAGCAGGTGCTGCAGTCCGGCGACCAGCGGGGCCACCGATGGCTCGTCGAGGTCCCGGACCCAGGCCGCGAGGTCGCTGATCTGCATCGCGCAGAGGTCGGCGATGTTCTTGCCGCGGATCTTCGACGCGAGGGCCTCCTGCGTCAGGCGGGTGCCGCCGCAGTCCGGGCACGTCTGGAACGTCACCACCCGCTCCACGAAGCGCCGCACGTGCGGCTGCAGCGCGTCGACGTCCTTGGACAGCATCGACTTCTGGACCTTCGGGATCACGCCCTCGTAGGTGAGGTTGACGCCCCCCACGTTGATCTTGGTCGGCTCCTCGTGGAGGAGGGTGCGCAGCTCCTTCTTGGTGTACCTGCCGATCGGCTTGTCGAGGTCCAGGCCGATGCCCTGGAAGAGCCGGCCGTACCACCCCTCCATGCTGTAGCCGGGGACCATCAGGCCGCCCTCGTTCAGGGACTTCGACTCGTCGTAGAGCGCCGACAGGTCGAAGTCGTTGACCGAGCCCATGCCCTCGCACCGGGGGCACATGCCGCCGAGCCGGGTGAAGGTCACCTTCTCCGCCTTGGTCTTCCCCGCGCCGCGCTCGACGGTGATCGCACCGCTGGCGCTGACCGACGGCATGTTGAAGGAGTAGGCGTTGGGCGAGCCGATGTGCGGCTTCCCCAGCCGGCTGAACAGGATGCGCAGCATCGCGTTCGCGTCGGTCGCCGTGCCCACGGTGGAGCGCGGGTTGGCGCCCATCCGCTCCTGGTCGACGATGATCGCCGTCGTCAGGCCGTCGAGCAGGTCGACCTCGGGCCGCGCCAGCGTCGGCATGAAGCCCTGCACGAAGGTGCTGTAGGTCTCGTTGATCAGCCGCTGGGACTCCGCGGCGATGGTGCCGAACACCAGTGAGCTCTTGCCCGAGCCGGAGACCCCGGTGAACACCGTGAGCCTGCGCTTCGGGAGCTCGACGCTGACGTCCTTCAGGTTGTTCACCCGCGCGCCCTGCACGCGGATCAGGTCGTGGCCGTCGGCGACGTGCGGCGCGGACGACCGGTGCGCCGTCCTCGTGCCCGTGCTCATCGTGCCTCCGTGCTGCTCAGCCCTGCTGCTGGATGCGGATCATGTTGCCCGCCGGGTCGCGGACGGCGCAGTCACGGAGGCCGTAGGGCTGGTCGGTCGGCTCCTGGACGACCTCGGCGCCACCGGCCTCCAGCTTCGCGAAGGTGGCGTCGAGGTCCGGCGTGGCCAGGTTGACGCCGAAGAAGCTGCCCTTGGCCATCAGCTCGAGGACGGTGCGCTTGTCGTCGTCGGTGAGGCCGGGGCCGGCCGTCGGCGGGTGCAGCACGATGGCGGTGTCGGGCTGCCCGGGAGGACCGACCGTGATCCAGCGCATCCCCTCGTACCCGACGTCGAGGCGGACCTCGAAGCCGAGGACGTCGCGGTAGAAGGCCACCGAGGCCTCCGGATCGCTGTGCGGGAGGAAGCTCGAGTGGATGGTGATGTCCATGGCGGTCACGCTAGGGACGGCTCCGCGGCCGGCGCTTCTCGATTCCTGACCGGTCTGGTCACCTGCCTGGCCACGCAGGAGGGCATCCCCTCCGTCGCGCGCCCCTCCTGGCGCCGGTAGACGCTGGGCGGCATGCCGACCAGCTCCGTGAAGCGGGTGCTGAAGGTGCCCAGCGACGAGCAGCCGACGGCGAAGCAGACCTCGGTGACGCTGAGGTCGCCGCGTCGCAGCAGCGCCATCGCGCGTTCGATGCGGCGCGTCATCAGGTAGGCGTAGGGCGACTCGCCGAACGCGGCGCGGAACTCACGGCTCAGGTGACCGGCCGACATGTGCGCCCCGCGCGCGAGCGCCTCGACGTCCAGCGGCTGGGCGTACTCCCGGTCGATCCGGTCCCGGACGCGACGCAGCCGCGCCAGGTCGCGCAGGCGCTGATCCGCGGCCGATCCGCTGGTCACGACCGGGATCGTGCCACCTTCGGGTGCCCGCGCACGAGGTCCGGGGCCGCCCCGCGACGACGGGCGGGGGTGACACTCCACCACGTGCGTGGACGTCCGGCGGCGGGATGGCGCATCATTGGCAGTCGCCGGGGAGGAGTGCCAACTCGGCACCCCACCGTCGCACCACCAGGGAGAGCACGACCGTGCCCACGTACCAGTACGCCTGCACCAACTCCGAGGGCAAGCACGAGTTCGAGGTCGTGCAGTCCTTCACCGACGCGGCGGTGAGCGAGTGCCCCGAGTGCGGCGCCCCGGTGCGCAAGGTCTACGGCTCGGTCGGCGTCGTCTTCAAGGGGTCGGGCTTCTACCGCACCGACAGCCGGAAGAGCAGCACGGCGTCGGAGACCGCGAGCTCCGGGTCGTCCACCGGCACCTCGACGCCGGCGCCGGCCAAGGAGGGCTCCTCGAGTTCCTCCGCCGGCACCTCGACCACGCCGTCGACGTCCGGCAGCGGGGCCAAGGCCGCCAACTGACGGCGGCGGGCCCCGGCCCGCCGTCCACAGGGACGCGCTCCTCCACAGATCGCCGCGGGCCGGCCCGGCCGGGAGCTCCGGCGCGCAGGGTCGGGTCATGCCGCGCCTGCGCCGTCCCCGGTCCCCGCTGCTGGCCGCCCGGCGGGCGGCTGCCGCACTGCTGGCCGTCCTGGCGCTCGTCCTCGCGCTGCGGCCGGGTGCGGCGCCGGCGGCGGGCCCCGGCCCGGCCGGCGTCCCCGTGGTGGTCGCCGCGGCCGACCTGCCCGCCGGCACCACCCTCGCCCGGGGCCAGCTCGCGGTCGTCCGGCTGCCACCGGGGACGGTGCCCGACGGCATCGTCGACACCCCCGACCTGCTGGTCCACCGGGTGCTCGCCGGGCACGTCCGGCGCGGTGAACCGCTCAGCGACGCCCGGCTGGTCGGCGCCGGGCTGAGCCGCCTGCTGCCGCCGGGGCAGGTGGCGGCCCCGGTGCGGCTGGCGGACCTGACGGTCGCCGCGCTGGTCCGCGCGGGCGACCGGGTCGACGTCCTCGCGACCGGCACCGGTGCCGCCGTGGCCGAGCGGGTGGCCGACGGCGCACGGGTCCTGGCCGCGCCCGCGCCGGACGCCGGCGACCCCGGCGCCGGGCTGCTGGTGCTGGCCGTCGACGAGGCCACCGCCGCCCGGCTCGCGGCCGCCGCGGCCGGCGCGACGCTGACGGTCAGCCTGCCGCCGCCGTGACCGGCCGGGATCCTCGCCACCGGAACCCCCGGGCGGTTGGATGACGCCCATGCTCAAGGGATTCAAGGACTTCCTGCTCCGCGGCAACGTCATCGAACTCGCGGTGGCGGTCGTCATCGGCGCCGCCTTCACCGCGGTGGTCACCTCGTTCACCACGTCGTTCCTGGAGCCGCTCATCGGCCTGGTCGGCGGCGGCGGGGTGGACGGCGGCACCGTCACCGTGGACGGGCAGCGGTTCACCTGGGGCAGCTTCGTCAACGCGCTGATCACCTTCGTGCTGACCGCGGCGGTCGTCTACTTCGCGATCGTCACCCCGATGAAGAAGCTCACGGAGCGGCGCGCGAGGGGCGAGGAGCCCGGCCCGGTCGCACCGACCCAGGTCGAGCTTCTCGTGGAGATCCGCGACCTGCTCCGCGCGCAGCAGGGGCGGCGCCCGCTAGCCGATCCGTCCGGCCCCGGCACCACGTCGCTCCCCGGGCAGCTCTGAGCGGGGTCCAGCAGCCGCCCGGCGCCGAGCTCAGTCGCTCCCCCAGTGCGGCGGCCGGTCCTCCAGGTAGCGCCGGTCGTCGTCGGAGAGGTCCGCGGGCCGCTCGCCCCAGCCGACGTCGCTGTCGTCGCGCGCCCGGTCGCGCGGCGGCAGCGCGGGAGCCGGCGCCGCGGCCGGCGGGGACTCGGGCAGGGGCCGGCCGAGCCCGTCGAGCACCACCGCACCGGGCAGCGCGGCCAGCAGGGCGCCCGGCACCGCCAGCTTGCTGCCCCGGGTGCCCGAGCCGATGACCACCAGCTCCGCCGCGGCGACCGCGGCGTCGACGAGCACCGGCCAGGCCGCGGGCAGCCCGACCGGGGTGATGCCGCCGTAGGCCATGCCGCTCTCCGCGACGGCGACGTCCTGCGGGGCGAACGACGCCTTCCGCGCACCCAGGTGGCGGCGCACCAGCCCGTTGACGTCGGCGCGGGTGGTCGCCAGCACCAGGCAGGCGGCCAGCGTGGTCTCCCCGGCGCGCCGCGACGCGACGACGACGCAGTTGGCGGAGGCGGCGAGCGGCACGTCGTAGGCCTGCGAGAAGGCCGCGGTGTCGGCCAGGTCCTCGGCGATCTCGGCCACCCACGCGCCGCCGGGCAGCCCCGGCAGTGCGGCGGCGACCGGCGGGGCCAGCAGGTCGGTCCGCTCGGCGGCCGGGAGCCAGCGGAGCGAGCCGAGGGCGGGGGCGGTCATCGGGCGGCGGAGAGGGACGGCACGGGTCGATCCTCTGCCACGGGAGTGCACCGGCGCAGCGCGGGGTGGCGGCATCGCGGCGGCGGCCGGCCGGGCTCCGGCTGTCCGCCGCCGGCTGGGACCGCCAGGATGGGCCCATGATCGGTCAGCTGCACTCCGTCGTGATCGACGCGCCCGACCCGCACGCGCTCGCCACCTTCTACGCCGACCTCCTCGGCATGGAGGTGAGCAAGGGCGGCCCCGGCGACGACTGGGTCGTCGTCACCGGCGCCGGGTACCGGATCGCCTTCCAGCAGGCGCCGGACCTGCAGCCGCCGGCGTGGCCGGACCCCGAGCGGCCCCAGCAGTTCCACCTCGACATCCGGGTCGCCGACATCGCGGAGGCCGAGCCGAAGGTGCTCGCGCTGGGCGCCCGGGCGCTGCCGGGTGGCGGTGGCGACTTCCGCGTCTACGCCGACCCGGTGGGCCACCCGTTCTGCCTGGTGTGGAACGCGTGAGCGAGCGCCCGCCGGTCGACGTCACCGTCGCGAGCCCGTTCGTCGCGGCGATGAAGTTCTCCGTCACCGAGGCCACCGGCGCCCGCGTCGCCGGGCACGTGGACCTGGGCCCGGACCAGCACACGCCGTGGGGCGTGGTGCACGGCGGCGTCTACTGCTCGGTCGTCGAGTCCGCCGCCAGCATCGGCGCCAGCGCGGCGGTGCGGGACTCCGGCCGGTTCGCCGTCGGCGTCAACAACAACACCGACTTCCTCCGCTCCACCACCAGCGGCCGAGTCGACGTCGTCGCCGAGCCGGTCCAGCAGGGGCGCACCCAGCAGCTGTGGCAGGTGCTGCTCACCCGCGAGGACGGAAAGCTCGTCGCCCGCGGGCAGGTGCGGCTGCAGAACGTCCCGCTGCCGGGTTAGCCGAGCACCGCCGGGTCGAGCACGACCTGGAACAGCGCGCGCGGGTCCTGGAGGGTCGCGGGCGGCCGGGCGGCCGCCCGCGGCACCACCCGGTCCCAGCGCGCGGGCCGCCGGTGCGGCAGCAGCTCCCGGCCCTGGAACAGGTAGTCCCCCACCACCTCACCGACCAGCAGCCCGGCGCCGTGCTCGATCGGCAGCCCCACCGGGTCACCGGGCTTCATCTCGTCGAGGAAGGCCGACAGCTGGCGCAGGTCCTTGGCCGGGCGGCGGCCGGAGATCTCCTTGGACAGCGTGCGGAGCTCGGCGGGGTCCAGCCCGGTCGCGTCGACGTCGATGCCCGACTGGGTGCCGAGCCCGACGACCCCGGCCGCCAGGCAGGCGCCCAGCTCGTTGTGCGCGCGGGGCCGCACCACCCACACCCGCACGCCCTCGGGCGCGGGCGCCGGCGGCAGCTCGTCCGGGCCGGGCCAGATGTAGGGCAGGTCGTCGGGCTCGGGGCCGAACCGCGCGGTGAACCGACCGCGGTAGAACTCGGGGTCCTTGGCGATCAGGTTGGAGCGGTGCGAGCGGTGCAGCGCCTCGTCGCCGATCCAGGACGGGAGCAGGCCGGCCGCGGCCAACTCGGCCTGCGGCACCCCGACGACGTCGGGCGCGAACTCGCCGATCAGCGTCTCGGTGCTGTCGGCGAAGCCGCGCTCGCGCCAGATCCGCACCATGGCGAGCCCGTACGCGACCAGGGCCGGCGTCCGGCCACGCCACATCGCGACGACGGGGTGGCTGGCCCAGCCGTAGTCGGGCAGCTCCAGCGCCCGGAGGATCTGGAGGGTCTCCACCCGCTGCTTGCCCAGGCGCGGGGAGTCGAGCAGCCGCGCGCTCTCCTCGAAGTCGGCCACCGGCACGAAGGTCTGCATCGCGGTCCAGTCTCGGTCAGGAGGGGCGGCTGCGCCGGATCAGCTCTCGAGCGCGCGGAGGGCGGACTCCCAGCGGGCGCGCCGGGCGGCGTCGTCCTGGTCCCCCCAGGCCGGGCCGCGCTCGCCCAGGCCGGTCTTGGCCAGCTGCACGCGCGCCCGGGCCTCGGCCACCGCGTCGTCGTCGCCCCGGTTCGCGCGGACGGCGGAGCGGGCCACCCCGAGGTGGTGCAGCAGCCTGGCCAGGACGTCGTCCGGCAGCGCCGGGTCGGCGGTCCGCCACCGGCGGCCGTCGACGACGATCCACCGGCCGTCGGCGGTGCGCCCGACCTCCCGGGTCATGCCAGCCGGCGGGCCAGCTCGGGCAGGACGACGCCCAGCGGGGCGTCGACCCGGAGCTGCGCCTTCGCGTCGCCGCGGGTCGGCCCGGAGTTGACGATCGCGATCGGGATGCCGCGCTTGGCGGCGTGGATGACGAAGCGGTAGCCGCTCATCACGGTCAACGACGAGCCGAGCACCAGCAGCGCCCGGGCGTCGTCGACCAGCGCGAAGCAGGCATCGACCCGGTCCCGCGGCACGGTCTCCCCGAAGAAGACGACGTCGGGCTTGAGCGGGCCGCCGCCGCAGGCCAGGCAGTCGACCATGACGAACCCGTCGAGCTCCTCGTCGGGCAGCTCGACGTCACCGTCGGGGTTGACCTCGTCGACCGGCTCGGGCCGGAACCCCGGGTTGGCCGCCCGCAGCCGCACGTCCAGGTCGGCGCGCGAGGCGACGTCCCCGCAGGCCAGGCAGACGGTGCGGTCCAGCCCGCCGTGCAGCTCCAGGACGTCGCGCGCCCCGCCGGCCTGGTGCAGCCCGTCGACGTTCTGGGTGATCACCTCGGCCACCGCCCCGGCCTGCTGCAGCGCGGCGACGGCCCGGTGGCCGGCGTTCGGCCGGGCCCCGGCGATCTGCCGCCAGCCGACGAAGCTCCGGGCCCAGTACCGGTGCCGGCCGCGGGGGTCGCGGGTGAAGGTCTGGTAGGTCATCGGGGTGTGCCGGCGCAGGGACCCGGTGGCGCCCCGGTAGTCGGGGATGCCGGAGTCGGTGGAGAGCCCGGCCCCGGAGAGGACGACCGCCCCGCCGTCGGCGAGCAGGCCGGTGAGCTCGGAGAGACCCTCGACGGTGGATGGCGCTGCGGTCACCCCGCCATGGTCCCTGCCGAGCGGCGGATGCGCCGCCGGCCGTGTGTAACCGGCGGCCTTCCCGGTCACCGTGCCGAGGACATCCGTCCGCCCCGTACGTCCGGGCCCGATCGAGGAGGCCGTCGTCCGCACGTCGCCCGCCCGGACCACCGACCACCGCGATCGTGCCCGCCGCCGGGGCACCGCGTGACCGGGTGGTGGTGGGACGTCCTCGGTCTGGCGATCGTGGTGTTCGCGGTGGTCGACGAGGTGCGGACGACGCTGGCGGTGGCCAGCGGCCCCGGCCCGCTGACCCGGCGGATCACCGACGCGGTGTGGCGGCTGGCCCGGCGGCCCGCCGTGGCCGAGGCCGCCCCGGTGCGCTTCGTGGGCGGCCCCGGCGTCATCGTGATCGCGGTGACCGTCGGGGCGTGGTTCTCCCTGCTCTGGCTGGGCTGGGCGCTGGTCTTCCTCGGTGGCGACGACGCGGTGGTCGGCGCCTCGAGCGGAGCCTCGGCCACGGTCTGGGAGCGCTTCTACTTCGCCGGGTACAACATCGTCACCCTGGGCAACGGCGGCTACCAGCCTTCCGGTGCGGGGTCCCAGCTGGCCACCCTGGGCGCCGCGCTGACCGGGATGCTGCTCATCACCCTCGGCGTCTCGTACCTGACCTCGGTGATCTCCGCGGTGGTCGGCAAGCGGAGCTTCGCCTCGGAGATCACCGGGTTCGGGAGCACCGGCGCGGAGGTGGCGGCCGGCCTGGCCGTGCCCGGCACGGCGGTCCCGGCGGTGGTGGCCCTGTCGTCGCTGTCCTCGACCCTGTCGACGCTGGCCCAGCAGCACCGCGCCTATCCCCTGCTGCACGCCTACCGCCCGCGGGCGGCGGAGCTCGGCACCGCCCCGGCGGTCGCGGTGCTGCTCGACGCGACCCTGGTGCTGTCGTCGTCGGCCGACCCGGCCGACCGGCTCCCGGCCGGGCTGCGCCGGTCGATCGTCTCCGCGGTGCAGCAGTACGTCACGCACGCCCCCACGACCGGGGGCGAGTCGGCCCCGGAGGCGCCCACCCTGGAACCCGCGGAGATCGGCCGGGCGGGGCTGCAGGTCGACCCGGCGGAGCTCGCCGCCCGGACCGGGGATGTCGCCGAGCTGCGCGGCGAGCTGTCCCGGCGGCTCGGGGCGGCCGGCTACCGCTGGCCGGGCGTCGGCAGTTCGTCGTCCTGACGGCCGGTCGGGAGCGGCCGCTCAGCCGGCGGTGACCGCCTGCTCGAGCCGGGTCAGCATCGCGTCGTGGATGCGGACCAGGCCCTTGGGGGCGAAGGTGCGCTCGAAGAACCCGCCGATGCCGGTGGCACCGGTCCACGTGGTGCGGGCCCGCACCGTGCTCGCTCCGGCGTCGGCGGCGGTGACGGTCCAGGTGGTCACCATGCTGGAGTTGGTGTCGGTCTCCACGAGGGCCCCGGCCGGCGTCTCGGTGACGACGACGTCCTGCTCGCGCACCCGCTTGGACGTCGCCTGCAGCCGCCAGTGCACCCTCGTGCCGGCGCCCTGCCCGCCGGCGTCCACGCGGTACTCGCTGTACTGCTCGGGGAGCACCTGCGGCCGGGTGACGGCGTAGTCGGCGAGCGCGGCACGGACGACGTCCGCCGGTGCGCGCAGAACTCGTTCGGTGGTGGCGACGACCTGACCCATGCCACCCATCCTGCCCGCCGTCGGACCGGTCACGCCTGCCCCTCCTCGGTGTTGAGGTAGGAGCAGCGGAACCGGGCGCCGGCCATGGCCTCGGTGAAGCGCGCCTCCCACAACGGGTCGTCCGACGGGAAGGTGTCGAACACCCGCTCCTCGAGCACCTCCGGGTGCCCGTCGAGCCCGGGGCAGCTGCGGCGCAGCAGCACCCGGGTCACCCCGCCGACCTCGTCGTGCCCGGCGCTCCAGCGGGCGGCCTGGACCGCCCGCTCCCGCCACACCCGTTCACGTGCCGGCAGCGGCCGGCCGGCCGCGGGCCGCAGCGTCGGCGGCCCCGAGACGACCCAGACGATGATCCCGGCCAGCAGCAGGAGCAGCAGCACCGCCGTCAGGACGCCGACCATGCCCAGCACGGTAACCCCGCCAGGTGTGATCGGTGGGGGCCTCGGGTCAGACCTCGAGGGGGGTGGCGGTCAGCGTGTGCGCGCCGCAGGTGCAGCCGTTGCGGGCCGACAGGACCATGGAGACCGCGTGCGCCCGGTCGCGGGCGCCGAGCTTGCGCAGGATCGCCTTGACGTGGGACTTCACGGTGTCCTCGGAGATGAAGAGGTTCTCGCCGATCTTCCGGTTCGACTGGCCCTGGATCAGCTCGTCGAGCACGTCGGACTCGCGGCGGGTCAGCGGCACCTCGGGGGTCAGCTCGCGGCCCACCGGCGCGGCCCCGCCCTCGACCCGGCGGATCTGCGGGTCGACGACGGTGCGCCCGGCGCGGGCGGCGAGGATCGCCCAGCCCAGCAGCGTCGCGGAGGTGTTCATCAGCAGGTAGCCGCGGATGCCGGCGGCCAGCGCCTCGTTGACCACGGCGGCGTCCTCCGAAGTCGCGACCGCCACGATGGCCGTGCGCGGGAAGCGGCGGCGCACGTCGCGGACGGCGTTCAGCGTGGCGCTGCGGCCGGAGCCCAGCTCCACCACCACGGCGTCCGGGCGGGCCGACTCGGCCAGCTGGACCGCGCGCCGGGTCTCCCCGGGAGCACCGACGGCCTGCATGCCTGCGGTCTCGTCGATCATGCCGACGAGGCCGCGACGCAGGACCGGGGCGTCCGCGAGGACGAGGACTCGGGTGACGCCGGTGCTGGAGATGGACACGCTGGTTGCTCCGCTCACGTTCGGTGACGACCTGACCTGCATTCCATCGACCGGGTGAACCGAGTCCTTGAGCAGCAGTTTCCCGGGATTCCCACCGGCCTCCCCCGGGCTCCGCTGCGTGACGTCCGGGACCCGGTGGTCCGGCGCAGGCGGCGACCGCACCGGCGGGTGTGCGAGCAGTCACCGACACCGTGGTTGCAGATACCCCAGGGGGTATCCATACTCGAGTCGTGGACATCCCCCAGGGCGAGCTCGCCGACGTCGTCAAGCGCCTCAAGCGCATCGAGGGCCAGATCGGCGGCATCGTGAAGATGATCGAGGACGGCCGGGACTGCTCGGCCGTGGTCACCCAGTTGGCCGCGGCGTCGAAGGCGCTGAGCAAGGCCGGGTTCGCCGTCGTCTCCACCGGGATGCGCCACTGCTCTACCAACGAGGACGGCGAGACCCGCGAGGTCGACCTGCGCGAACTCGAACGCCTCTTCCTCTCCTTGGCCTGACCCCGACGCTCGGAGCACACCGTGAACCCGCAGATCCCCCAGCTCACCCCCGCCCAGGCCGCCGACCGCACAGAGGCCGTCCTGCTCGACGTCCGCGAGGCCGCCGAGCTCGCCGAGGGCCGCATCGCCGGCAGCACCCACATCCCCCTGGGTCAGCTGCCCGCCCGCGCCGTCGAGCTAGACCGCAACCGGCCGGTCATCACCGTCTGCCGCAGTGGCGGGCGCAGCTCGCAGGCCGCTCAGTTCCTGCCGCCCAGGGCTACGACGTGGCCGACCTCGCCGGCGGGATGACCGCCTGGACCGCCGAGGGCCGCCCGACCGCCTGAGCGACTTCCATTTCCCTACGGGGTACCCCTGCCCCGTACCGTATAAAGGAGCCTTCGTGCAGATCGACATCATCGAGACCACCGGCCTCGGCGACCGCAGCTACCTGATCAGCGCCGACGGCGTCGGCGTGGTCATCGACCCGCAGCGCGACATCGACCGGGTGCTCGCGCTCGCCGAGAAGCGCGGCGTCCGCGTCGCGCTCGTGGCCGAGAGCCACGTCCACAACGACTACCTGACCGGTGGGCTCGAGCTGGCCCGCACGGTGGGCGCCGAGTACGCCGTCCCCGCCGGGGACACCGTCCGGTACGAGCGGGTGCCGGCCGCCGACGGCGACGTGCTCGAGGCCGGCCCGATGCGGTTGCGGGTGCTGCACACCCCCGGGCACACCCACCACCACGTCAGCTATGTGCTCGCCGACGCCGACGGCACGGTGCAGGCGGTGTTCACCGGCGGGTCCATGCTCTACGGCGCCACCGGTCGCACCGACCTGGTCGGCCCCGAGCACACCGACGAGCTCACCCACGCCCAGTACCACTCGGTGCGCCGGCTGGTCGCCGAGCTGCCGGCCGGCACCCCGGTGTTCCCGAGCCACGGGTTCGGCTCGTTCTGCGCGGCGACGCCGACCAGCGGCGACTCGTCCACCGTCGGCGAGCAGGCGCGGGTGAACCCGGCCCTGACCCAGGACGAGCAGACCTTCGTCGACCAGCTGATCGCCGGCCTCACCGCGATCCCGGCCTGGTACGCGCACATGGGCCCGGCCAACGCCGCCGGCCCGGCGCCGGTGGACCTGTCGATGCCGCGCCTGGTCGACCCCGAGGAGCTGGCCGGCCGGCTGGCCGCCGGTGAGTGGGTGATCGACCTGCGCAGCCGCACCGCGTTCGCCGCCGGCCACCTGCCCGGCGCGCTCAACTTCGAGCTGGCCATCGCCAACTTCGTCACCTACGTCGGCTGGCTGGTCCCGTGGGGCGCGCCGCTCACCCTGATCGGCGAGACCGAGGAGCAGGTGGCCGATGCCCGCCGCGAGCTGGTCCGCATCGGCATCGACCGGCTCGCCGGCGCCGCCGTCGGCAGCCCGGAGGCACTCGCCGCCGGCCGGGAGCTCGACGCCTACCCGGTCAGCGACTTCACCGGCCTCGCCGCGGCGATGGCCGCCGACCCCGACCTGGTGGTGCTCGACGCCCGCCGCGACGACGAGCGCTCCGGAGGCGGGGTGTGCGGCTCGCTGCACGTCCCGATCCACGACCTCCCCGGCCGCCTCGACGAGGTCCCCGCCGGCGACGTGTGGGTCTACTGCGGCTCGGGCTACCGCGCCTCCATCGCCGCCTCGATGCTCGCCCGAGCCGGCCGCCGCCCGGTGCTGGTCGACGGCGGCTACGGCGACCCGGACACCGGCGCGGCCGCCGCCGGCCTGCACGCCCGGCCCGCCGCCGGCTGACCGGCCCACCCAGACCCGGTGGCCACCGGGAGACCACGTCCCCGGTGGCCGCCGGCTCCCCCCTGCCCGCAACCCCGCACCGCCGATCCCGAGGACGACGTCCCCCGTGAACTCCCGCACCACCGCCCTGATCACCCCGGCCGAGCTGACCGGCCGGCTTCCCGGCGACGCCGCACCCACCGTGGTCGACGTGCGCACCCCGGCCGAGTACGAGACCGCGCACATCCCCGGCTCGATCAACATCCCGCTGCCGCTGGTGACCGAGCACGCCACCGCGCTGGCCGCCGAGCTCGACGGCCCGGTGGTGCTGGTCTGCCAGGCCGGCACCCGCGCCCGGACCGCCCACACCGCACTGGCCGCGGCCGGCGCCGAGCAGCTGTCGGTGCTGGACGGCGGCGTCACCGCCCACACCGCCACCGGACAGCAGGTGCGCCGCGGCCGGGCCCGCTGGGCAGTGGAACGCCAGGTCCGCCTCGTCGCCGGCGGCCTGGTCGCGGCCAGCATCCTGACCAGCCTCCGCTTCCCCAGGGCCCGCTTCCTCGCCGGAGGCGTCGGCGCCGGGCTGGTCACCGCCGCGGTCACCGACACCTGCGCGATGAGCGCGGCGCTGTCCCGGCTGCCCTACAGCCGCGGCGGCCGCGCGGTGTCCCTGCGCGACGCGGTGCACGCGCTCCGGACGGCCGGCAGCACCGCGTCATGACTCTCGCGATCGTCCTCGGTCTGGTCATCGGGGCGCTGGTCGGCCTGCTCGGTGGCGGCGGGTCGATCCTCGCCGTCCCCGCGCTGGTCTACGCCGCCGGGCAGGACCTGCCGCAGGCGGTCGCGACGTCGCTGCTCGTCGTCGGCATCACCGCGGTGGTGGCGCTGCTCCCGCGGCTCGGCAAGGGTCAGATCGCCTGGCGGATCGCGGTGCTGTTCGGCGCGGCCGGCATCGCCACCGCGTTCGCCGGCGCCGCGGTCAACCGGCTGCTCCCACCCGAGGTCGTCCTCGGCCTGTTCGCCGTCCTGATGATCGGCGCCGGGGTGCGGATGCTGTCGGGGAGACCCAGCACCGGCGCCGCCTGCGCCGCCGACGGCGGCCGCGTCAACTGGCGCCGCTGCCTGCCGCGCACCCTGGCCGGCGGGCTCGTCGTCGGTTTCCTCACCGGCTTGCTGGGCGTCGGCGGCGGCTTCCTGATCATCCCGGTGCTGGTCGTCGTCCTGGGCCTGTCGATGGAGGTCGCGATCGGCACCTCCCTGCTGGTCGTCGCGGTCAACTCCGCCGCCGGGTTCGCCGCACACGCCGGCGAGGCGCCCCTGGACGTGCCGGTCACCGTCGGGTTCACCGCGGCCGCCGTGGTCACCGCGCTGGCCGCCGGCCGGCTCGCCACCCGGCTGGACACCGCACGACTGCGCCGCTGGTTCGCCTACCTGGTGCTCGTCGTCGCCGGCGGCATCCTCGTCCAGGTCACCGCCGCCCTGCTCGGGTGACCGCCCGCGCTCGTCGCTCCGCATGCCGGCCGCGCACGGGCTGCAGCACACGGCGGCCGCCGTCGTGACCAGCGGATGCCTGAGTGCCCCCGGCAGGATTCGAACCTGCGACACACGGCTCAGGAAACCGATGGAGGACTCGCCATCAGCATGCAGCCTGCGCCATCGACCTGCTCTGATGGCCGTGACTGGCAAGAGACTGCACGGTTGGGCGCTGCTTACTGACACGAACGTGACACGGCCCGGACACTTCGTCCGTCGCCACGAGGCCTCGGGATGCAAGGCCATGTCGGGCGGGGGTCGATGAACGTCCGTGCGTCTCGTACAACCGGATAGTGCTTCGTTCAACCGGATAGTGCTTCGTTGAAACCAATCGCCATTCTCCGACGGGCTGAACCGACCACGTCGCTGCCGAGCAGCACGTTCATGGCGAACACCCAGCCGCGGTTCTGGGCGACGATCAGCACGAGCAGCAGCGGGACGGCGAACTGCCACCGCACCAGCAGCACAGGCAGCGGCGGCCCGACGCCATCACCACTGCTGCCAGGGGATTCACAGGTGTCATGCATCCGCATCCACAGTCGGGGCCGCCAGTCTTCCTCGGCGCGCCCTGGAAGAGGGCCTGAACAGAAGGATGACGATGCTGCTGAGGTACGCCCGACGTGAACTGACTCGGCGTCGACGCCAGACGATCATCGTGGCCGCGGGACTCGCCCTCGCAGTGGCGCTGGTGCTGGTGGTCAACTCCGCGTCCACCGGGGTGCGCGACGCACAATCTGGGGTGCTGGAGTCGATCTACGGTGTCGGCACGGACGTCACCGTGACGCAGGCCGCGGAACCGGGGCAGGGCGGCCGTCAAGGGTTCCAGTTCGGCGCCGAGGACGGCGCCGACGGGGGCGACACCACACGCATCGAGCAGCAGAACCTCCGGGTCGCGGCGGGCACGGCGGCGATGGACGCGACCGTACTCGGCACGATCGAGGACCTCGGCGGCGTGGACGCCGCGGTGGCGACCCTCTCCCTGACGAGCACGTCCCTCACGGGAGAGCTCCCCGACGAGAGCGCGCAACCCGCCGAGCCGCCGGCCGGCGGCCCGCCGGGCGCCGGGGGATTCCGTGGCGGCAACTTCGGGGTCAGCACGTTCTCCATCGAAGGGGTGGAGCCCGGTGCCGCCGCGCTCGGGCCGCTGTCGTCCGCCGAGGTGGCCGACGGGCGAGGATTCGCCACCGACGACCGGGGGCAGGCCGTGGCACTCGTCTCGCAGGCCTACGCCGACAGCGAGGCGCTCGCGGTCGGTGACGCGCTGACGATCTCGGGAACCGAGGTGGAGATCGTCGGGGTGCTGACGTCGGACAGTTTCGCCGGCACGCTCTCCGATGTCTACCTGCCGCTCGACATGGCCCAGGGATTGGCTGGTCTCGACGACCAGGTGACCGACGTCTACGTGCAGGTCGCGTCCGCAGACACCGTGGACCAGGTCGCCGAGGACATCTCTGCGGAGCTGCCCGACGCGACGGTCTCCACGCAGTCGGATCTGGCGTCGAACGTCTCGGGTTCGCTGTCGTCCGCTTCTTCTCTGGTCAGCAGGTTGGGCACCTGGCTGTCCGTGGCGGGGCTGGTCCTGGCCTTCGCCCTGGCCGCCCTGTTCACCATCTCTGGAGTCACCCGGCGTACCCGCGACTTCGGCACCTTGAAAGCGATCGGCTGGAGCAACGGCCGCATCGTGCGCCAGGTGGGCACCGAATCGCTGATGCAGGGCGTTCTCGGCGGCGTCGCCGGTCTGGCCATCGGCCTGCTGTCGATCATGGCCATCAACGCGGCCGGCATCACGCTCTCCGGCCAGACAGGAAGCTCCACTCTGCCTGCGGCCGCCGACGGTGCCGCGGCCGCCGGGCAGATGCCGATGGGACCGGGCGGCGCTGGCCCCTTCGGCGGCGGAGGTGGTCGCAACCCGATCGCCGACCAGACGAGCAGCGTCGACGTCGTCCTGAACGCGCCCGTGAACGTGACCATCGTCCTGCTCGGCATCGCGCTGGCCCTCGTCGGAGGTCTCGTGGCCGGCGTCCTCGGGGGCTGGCGGGCTGCCCGACTGCGTCCGGCCGCAGCCCTTCGCAGCATCGACTGACCTGACCTCACCAGACCCGATCGGAGACCGACGATGTACGTGCTCACAGACGTCAGCAAGACCTACCCTTCGGAGAAGAAGACCATCACCGCCCTCGACAAGGTGAGCCTCACCATCCCCGCGGGGCAGATGGTCGCCGTCGAAGGCCCCACCGGGGGCGGGAAATCCACGCTCCTCCAGATGCTCGGTGCCGTCGACCGGCCCACGTCCGGCTCGGTGCGCCTGGGCGATGAGGACCTGTCCGACGCTTCCGAGCGGCGCCTCACCGAACTGCGCGCCCGCGAGATCGGGATCGTCTTCCAGTCGTTCAACCTGATCTCGACGTTGAACGCCCAGGAGAACGTCGAGACGGCGTTGGTCCCGCTCGGTGTCTCCTCGCCGGAGCGGCGGCAGCGCGCCGCCGCGGCCCTGGCCGAAGTAGGACTCGCGGACCGGCTCCACCACCTGCCGCCGCAGATGTCCGGTGGGCAGCAGCAGCGCGTGGCCATCGCCCGGGCGATCGTGAAGCAACCGCGCGTCCTGCTCGCCGACGAGCCGACCGGGAACCTGGACGAACCCACTCGCGACGAGATCATCGCGATCCTCGAACAACTCTGTCGGCAGCAGCAGCTGACGCTGGTGGTCGTGACACACGATTCCGCCGTCGCGGCGCGAGCCGAGCGCCGGCTGCGGATCGTGCGTGGCAAGTTGCAGGAGCGTTCGGTCGTGTAGCGGCCTACCGATCATGGCTCCAGGCTGACCCTCAACGGCCTGGACTACCTGGTCATTTTGACCTTTGCCCACGAAGTTCCGAGCGCCTGTCTGAGACTCGACGTCGTGTCTCGAACAGCCACCAATCGAGCACGGGTGGCCCTCAGCGCGGCGGTGGAAGAGGTCGTCGGTCCCAACCCATACTGGTCCTCTAGGGCGCGCTACGCCCACGGCCTAATGTGCAGTGCGATGCACAGACCGCGACGACCGAGTGTCGATAGACGGCCAACGTGACACGCAACATGCCACGACCACTTGCGGCCAGGTCCGACGAAGACGCTTGCCAGACGTGTGACCTGCGGTCTTGCTAGTGCCCCCGGCAGGATTCGAACCTGCGACACACGGTTTAGGAAACCGATGCTCTATCCCCTGAGCTACGGGGGCCGTGGCGCGCGGTTCACGCGCGCCGGACCTTCGCCGAGAGGCTAACGGGTGGCCCGGCGGAACCCTCGCTGCACCCGACTCGTGGGTACGGAAGAGAGACGGCGCGGTTCCAGGGGGTTACCGTGCTGGGGCACACACCGAGCTCCGGCAACGGCGCCGGAGGCCAGGGAAGGTGGACGACAACGATGGAGACCACGGTGATCGACGTCCCCGAGCGGGGACGCTTCGAGGTACGGCAGGGCGAGCGGGTCGTCGGACTCGCCAGCTACCACGTCGAGAACGGGCAGATGACCCTCCCGCACACCGAGGTCGATCCCTCCGTCGGTGGGCAGGGCATCGGGACGACGCTGGTCGCCGAGGTGCTCTCCGCCGCCCGGGAGCGCGGCCTGACCGTGCTGCCGTACTGCTCGTTCATCCGCCACTACATCCAGCAGCACCCCGAGCTGGTCGACCTGGTGGCCGTCGACGACCGCCCGCACTTCGGGCTGGCGACCGCCGACCACTGAGCGCACCGCGCGGCGGCCACCTAGGCTGCGCGGATGCCCGAGGGCCACACCCTCTTCCGCCTGGCGCGGGAGCAGCAGCTGCTGTTCGCCGGCCGCCCGGTGCACGTCACGAGCCCGCAGGGCCGCTTCGACGCGGGCGCCGGCCTGCTCGACGGCCGGGTGCTGGACGAGGTCTTCTCCTACGGCAAGCACCTGTTCGCCCGCTTCGGTGGCGACAGCCTGCACGTGCACCTGGGTCTCTACGGCACCTTCACCACGGGCGCCGGCATGCCGCCCCCGGCGAAGGGGGCGCTGCGCATGCGCTGGGAGGCCGACGGGCCCGACGGCGCCGGGGTGTGGACCGACCTGCGCGGCCCCACCGCGTGCGAGGTGCTGGCGGCACCCGAGGTGGACCGCATCCTCGACCGGCTGGGCCCCGACCCGCTGCGCCCCCGCGCCGACGGATCGGTCGCCCACCGGCGGATCGCCGGCAGCCGCACCGCGATCGGCGCCCTGCTCATGGACCAGTCGGTGCTGGCCGGCGTCGGGAACGTGTACCGGGCCGAGGTGCTCTTCCGGCACCGGGTCTCGCCGTTCCGCCCCGGCAAGCAGATCGACGCCGGCCTGTGGGCGTCGATGTGGCAGGACCTGGTCACGCTGCTGCGGGCCGGCGTCCGGATGGGCCGGATCGTCACCACCCGGCCCGAGGACCGCTCCCGCCGCAGCGGCGCGGTCCGGCGGGAGGACGCGCACTACGTCTACCGGCGCACCGGCCTGCCGTGCCGGCTGTGCGGCACCGAGATCCGCACGCAGGTCATGGCCGGGCGCAACCTCTACTGGTGCCCGGTCTGCCAGGCTGTCTGACCTGCGGCGACGCCTCGGCGCCTCCTCCCGCGTGTACCGTCGGGAAGAGTGGGACGACGGTCACGATGGGCGATCACGCTGACCGCGGTCGCCGGCCTGGTCGGCGTCCCGGCGGCGGCCTCGGCCGCGCCCACGTCCCCCACGTCGCCGACCGCGACCGCCGAGCGGGAGGACCCGGTCAGTACCGTCGGCTACGACGTCTCCCACCCGCAGTGCGGGACCGACCTGCCCGACGACGCCGCGTTCGCCGTCGTCGGGGTCAACGGCGGCCTGTCCACGCGCACCAACCCCTGCCTCGCCGAGCAGCTGGGGTGGGCGGCCGGCTCGTCGGGCGCCGTGCCCGGTCAGCCGCCGTTGCAGCTGTACCTCAACACCGCCAACCCCGGTCAGGTGCGCGACCTGGTCACCACCTGGCCGTCCGACGGCGACACGCCCTACGGCGACTGCGACGGCGCCAACTCGACGGCCTGCAGCTGGCAGTACGGCTGGGAGCGGGCGCGCGCCAGCGTCCAGTCGTTCTTCCGCCCCGCCGCCCGCGCGGTGCAGCTGGACAGCCGTCCCGAGCACTACACCTGGTGGCTGGACGTCGAGACCATGAACACCTGGCAGTACGGGTCCGACGAGGCGCAGGCCCGCAACCGGGCGACGCTCGAGGGCATGACCGCGTACCTCACCGGCAGGGACGGCCGGGTGGGCCTGTACTCGACCGACTACCAGTGGGGCCGGATCGTCGGCGACGTGCCGGCGGGCAGCAACCTGACCGGCCTCGACAGCTGGCTGGCCGGCGCCGCCGACCGCGCGGACGCGCGCGAGGCCTGCGACGACGACGCGCTGGTGCCCCGCGGCAGCGTGGTGATGGTCCAGTACATCGAGGACGACCTCGACCACGACCACGCCTGCCGCCGGGCCACGGCCGACGGCTAGAGCGCGCCCTTGTCCGCGTCCCCGGCCGGGACGGCGGTGAGGCGCTTCACGTCGAGCGGGGCGGCCAGCTTGCCGGCCAGCGCCGCCCCCAGGGTCGTGAGGGCCTCGGCCTTGCCGTGCGTGCGCAGCGCCTCGGGGCTCTCCCACTTCTCCACCATCACGAAGACCCCGTCGGCCTCGTGCAGGGCGTAGAGCTCGCAGCCGGGCTCCCCGTGCACTGCGGGCACGGCGGCGAGGATCGCCTCCCGGACGGCGTCCACCGCGTCGGGCTTCGGGGTGATGGTGGCGACGACGACGACGGACACGGGGCCTCCTGGAGCAGCGGGAACGGAAATGACCCGGGCGGTTGCTCTGGTGGAGCGGCCCCGGCCGGGTCAGGATGCCAGTCGTGGTCGACGACGGTGCTCCCCCTCCCCCGACCACCGGCCATCCGTTGCGGGTGGCCATCGTGGGCGCCGGCCCCGCCGGCATCTACGCCGCCGACGCGCTGACCCGGCAGACCGAGGTCCCCGTCGCCGTCGACCTGGTCGACCGGCTGCCCACGCCGTTCGGGCTGGTCCGCCACGGCATCGCCCCCGACCACCCGAAGATGCGAGCCATCCGCGACACCCTGCACCGCAGCCTCGACCACCCGCTGGTCCGGTTCGTCGGCAACGTGGAGGTGGGCACCGACCTGTCGCTGGCCGAGCTCCGCGCGCACGTCGACGCCGTCGTCTACACCTACGGCGCCGCGCTCGACCGGCACCTGGGCATCGACGGCGAGGAGCTGACCGGCAGCCTGCCCGCCACCGACGTCGTGGCCTGGTACACCGGGCACCCCGACGCCGACCGTTCCACCGTGGAGGCGGCGCTGGCCGGCGTCCGGTCGGCGGTGGTGATCGGCGTGGGCAACGTCGCGCTCGACGTCGGGCGGATCCTCGCCCGCACCGCCGAGGAGCTCGAGCCCACCGACATGCCCCAGCACGTCATCGACGTCCTGGCCGCCGCGCCGGTGGAGGAGGTCACCGTGCTCGGCCGCCGCGGCCCGGCACAGGCCACCTTCACCACCCAGGAGCTGCGCGAGCTCGGCGAGCTGGCCGCGGCCACGGTGCTGGTCGACCCGGGCGACCTCGAGCTCGACCCGGACGCCGAGGCGCGCGCGGCCACCGACCGGAACGCCACCCGCAACCTCGCGGTACTGCGCGACTGGTCGCAGCACGTGCCCGAGCCCGGCCGCACCCGGCTGCGGCTGCGCTTCTACTCGCGGCCGGTGCGGCTGCTGGGCACCGACCGGGTGACCGGCGTCGAGGTGGAGCGCACCGCCGTCGACGGCGACGGCCGGGCGGTCGGCACCGGCGAGTTCGAGGTGCTCCCGGCCGACCTGGTGGTGCGGTCGGTCGGCTACCTCGGGACGCCGCTGCCCGGGCTGCCGGTCGATCCGCGCACGGGCACCGTGCCGCACGACGGCACCGGCCGGGTGCTGCGCGACGGCCGGCCCTCGGCCGGTGAGTACGTCGCCGGCTGGATCAAGCGCGGGCCCAGCGGCGTGGTGGGCACCAACAAGCACGACGCGCGGGAGACCGTCGCCGGGCTCCTGGCCGACGCCGCGGACGGGACGCTGCGGGTGCGCGGGCCGGTCGACGACCTGGTGCACACCCTGCAGGCGCGCGGTGCCGAACCCGTGCTGCTGGAGGACTGGCGGGCGATCGACGCCGCCGAGCAGGCCCTGGGCGCGACCCGCGGCCGGGCGCGCACGACGCTGCACGAGCGGGAGGCGCTCATGGCCGCCATCCGGGCCGCCACCGCCCGCTGACCGGCCGCCGCGCCTCCCCCAGGGCGGCGATCAGCTCCCGGGCCGCCGCGTCGTCCGCGGCGGCCGCGAACCGGATCCGCCCCTCGGTGTCCGGGGCCAGCGACAGCGGCCGGCCGTCGCCGGTGAGCGCCACCCCGCCCGCGGCGCGCAGTACCGCCAGGCCGCCGGCCACGTCGTGCACGTGAGTGCCGCCCCGGTCGAGGTCGTGCCAGGCCGCGGCCGAGCCGTCGGCCACCAGGCACAGGTCGACGGCGGTGCAGCCGGTGATCCGCACCCGCCGCGCCGTCGCGGGCACGCCGACCGCCCCGCCGCCCGGGCCGCTGGGCACCACCACGGTGCTGCCCGGCCGCGGGGAGATCGGCACCCCGTCGCGCTCGGCGCCCACCCCCACCACCCCGGTCCACCGCCGCCCCGAGGCCAGGTCGGCCACCAGGCCGGCGACCGGCACGCCGTCGCGCACCAGCCCCGCCGAGAACGCCCACGGCGCCAGCCCCGCGGAGAAGTTGCCGGTGCCGTCCAGCGGGTCCAGCACGATCCACGGCTCGCCGGGGGCGACCGGGCGGTCCCGCCGCTCCTCGCTGAGCACGGTGATCCCCAGCGGGGCCAGCACCTCCACCGCGGCGGCGTGCGCGGCCTCGTCGGCGGCGAGCGACGGGCTGCCGTCGTCCTTGATGCGCTCCTCGCCGCTGTCGCGGGCGAGCGCCACCGCGATCTCCACCCGGGTCGCGGCCAGCGCGGCGAGGTGCCGGAACCGGTCGGCCACGGCCGCGTCGGGCCCGGGCCCCGGAACGGCGATCCAGCGGTCGGTGCTGCCGTGCCGGGCCCGCTCGCAGCCCCAGCCGGCGGCCAGGGCGCGCACCGCCGGGTGGTCCAGCGGCACGCCGGTGCGCCGGAGGACCACCGCCTCGGCGTAGCCGTCGGGATGCCACTGGCGCCGCACCAGCGCCGCCTGGCCGCCGCCGAGCAGCACCCGCAGCCGGGGGTCGTGCACGGCCGGCGCCAGCCCGGCGGGCGGCATCCCGAGGGTCAGCGCCGCGGCCCGCACGTCGGCGCCGCTGACCGCCACCCGGAGGTCGCCGTCCGACTCGGGCCGCCGGCGCAGGAACCAGTGCTCAGCCACTGTTGCGCAGCGCGGTCGCGATCCCGTTGATCGTGAGCTGGATGTTGCGGCTGGTGAGCTCGTCGTCCTCGCCGCTGCGCCGGCGCCGCAGCATCTCCACCTGCAGGTGGTGCAGCGGCTCGAGGTAGGGGAACCGGTTGCGGATCGAGCGGGCGAGCGCCGGGTTGTCGGCCAGCAGGTCGTCGTCGCCGGTGATGGCCAGTGCCATCCGGCAGGTGCGCTCGTGCTCCTCGGTGATCCGGTCGAACACCCGGGCGCGCAGCTCCTCGTCGGGCACCAGCTCCGCGTAGCGGGCGGCCAGCCCCAGGTCGGTCTTGGCCAGCACCATGCCCATGTTCGACAGCACCGTGCGGAAGAACGGCCACCGGCGGTGCAGCTCGCGCAGCCGCTCCAGCCGCTCGTCGGAACCACCCACCCACGACTCCAGCGCCGATCCGGTGCCGTACCAGCCGGGCAGCATGATCCGGGTCTGCGACCAGCTGAACACCCAGGGGATCGCCCGCAGGTCGGCGATGGAGTCGCCGGCCTTGCGGGACGGCGGCCGGCTGCCGATGTTCAGCTCGGCCAGCTCCCCGATCGGGGTGGCCGCCCGGAACCACGCCACGAACCCGGGTGTCTCGTGCACCAGCTCCCGGTAGGCCTGCCGCGCGCGGGCGGCGAGGTCGTCGAGCACGGCGTAGGCCTCGTCGGCGTCGTCGCCGAGCCCCTCGACGTCGAGCAGGGTGGACTCCAGGGTGGCGGCGACCAGCGCCTCCAGGTTGCGGCGGGCGAGGTCGGGGTCGGCGTACTTCGCGGCGATCACCTCGCCCTGCTCGGTGAGCCGCAGCGCGCCGGCCACCGCCCCCGGGGGCTGCGCCCGGATCGCCTCGTAGCTGGGCCCGCCGCCGCGGCCGACGGTGCCGCCGCGCCCGTGGAACAGCCGCAGCCGGATGCCCTCGCGCCGGGCGACCTCCACCAGGTCCAGCTCGGCCCGGTACAGCGCCCAGTTGGCGGCGAGGTAGCCGCCGTCCTTGTTGCTGTCGGAGTAGCCGAGCATGACCTCCTGCGCGTCGCCCCGGGCGGCGACCAGCGACCGGTAGAGCGGCTGGTCCAGGACCGCGCCGAGCGTGGTCGCCGCGGCCTGCAGGTCGTCGATCGTCTCGAACAGCGGCGAGATGCCCACCGGGCAGGTGGGGCCGTCGACGCCGGCCGGGTCGAGCAGGCCGACCTCCTTGAGCAGGACGGCGACCTCGAGCACGTCGCTCACCGACTCGCACATGCTGATCACGTAGTTCGGGATGGTCCGCGGCCCGAGCAGCGCCACCTGGTCGGCGGCGGCGAGCAGGACGTCGAGCTCCTTGCGGGTCTCCTCGGACAGCTCGGCGCCCGGGCGCACCAGCGGCCGGCGCAGCGTCAGCTCCCCGGCCAGCAGCTCCACCCGGGCCGCCTCGTCGAGCGAGGCGTAGTCCGGGCAGACCCCGGCCCAGGCCAGCAGCTCGGCGACGACCTGCTCGTGGACGGCGGAGTTCTGCCGGAGGTCCAGCCCGCAGAGGTGGAAGCCGAAGACCTCGACCGCCTCCCGCAGCCGGAGCAGCCGGTCGTCGGCGAGGGGGCCGGCGCCGTGGCTGCGCAGCGAGGCGTCGACGACGTCGAGGTCGGCGCGCAGCTCGTCGGGGCTGTCGTAGGGCGGGAGCACCCCGGCGGCCTCGTCGCCGGGCACGGAGCCCAGCACGCGGGCCGCGGTGGCCGCCAGGCGTGCGGAGATCCCGGTGAGCGCCCGCCGGTAGGGCTCGTCGGCGCGGAACGGGGAGTCGTCGCGCGAGGCCTCGGCCAGCGAGTACAGCTGGGGGGTGGGGGTGACCAGTCGGTCCGACATGGACAGCTCGCTGCGCAGCTCCGCCAGCTCGGCCAGGTGGTGGCCGAGCGCGGTCTCCGCCTGCCGGGTGGTGGCCCGCCGCAACGCCTCGGCGGTGACGAAGGGGTTGCCGTCGCGGTCACCGCCGATCCACGACCCGGGCAGCAGCATCGGCCGGCGCAGCACCCCCGCGCCGGGCCAGCGCTGCTCCACCGCCTGCCGCAGCTCGGCGTTGATCGCCGGCACGACGTCGAACAGCGACAGCTCGTAGTAGCGCAGCGCCTCGTCGATCTCGTCCTGCAGCCGCAGCCGGGACAGCCGCAGCAGCGCCGTCTGCCAGAGGGTGAGCACCGAGCGCCACAGCTGCGCGGACCAGGCGGCGTCGCCGTCTCCGTCGCCGGCCCGGTCGCGTTCCCGGATCAGCTGGGTGACCTGGCGCTGCACCTGGAACACGGTCTTGCGGCGGACCTCGGTGGGGTGCGCGGTGACCACCGGGCAGACCAGGGCGCCGGCGAGCTCGCGGGCCACCGTGTCGACCGGGATGTCCGCCTCGTCCAGCAGCGCGAACGACGCCGCCAGGCTGCCCTGCTGCGGCGGCGAGCCGGCCCGCCGGTGGTGCCGGCGCCGCCGCTCGTGGTGGATGTCCTCGGCGAGGTTGGCCAGCAGCGAGAAGTGGCTGAACGCGCGGATCACGTGGTTGGCCGAGCGCACGTCGAGGCCGGCGAGCCGGCGGGCGAGCTCGGCCCGGTCGACCTCCGAGCGGCGGATGCGGAACGCCTCGACCCGGGTGGACTCGACCAGCTCGAGCACGTCGGGCCCGGCCTGCTCGCCGATCACCTCGCCGAGGACGCGCCCCAGCAGGCGGATGTCGGCGCGCAGCGGCTCCTCGTCGGCGCGGTCGCCGGGACCGCTGGCCCCGTGGTGGCGGAGATCGGCGACGTCGACAGTGGCTTCGGACACATGCCGAGTATCGCCGGACCGTGTGACGGGCTCATGTCGGCGGCCGGCCGGAGCGCCGCCCCGGTGTCAGTCGAGCTCGAGCTCCCGCAGGCACTGGGCGGCCAGCTGGTCCCCCGCGGCCGCGCCGAGCCGGAACTGCTCGACGGCGCCCTCGAGATCGCCCCGGTCGGCCAGCAGCACCGCCAGGTTCTGGTGGCAGTACGGGTCGCCGGCGGCGATGCCGCTGCGGTAGGCCTCCTCCGCGGCCTCCTCGTCGCCCAGCTCCTCGCGGTAGAGGTTGCCCAGCGGCAGCCAGGCCACCTGCTCGCCCAGCTTGGCGCCGCGCTCGAGCACCGAGCGGGCCTCGGCCGAGCGGCCGGTCTCGCGCAGCAGGTGCGCGAGGTCCGCCCGGGCGGCCGGGAAGTGGTGCTGACCGGCCCGCAGGTCGTCCTCCAGGGCCGGGTCGAGCGTGGCGCACCAGCGCCAGCAGGCGACGACGGCCGCCGCCTCCTCGTCACCGGCGGCGGCGAACTCCTCCGCCACCGCCATCGCCTGCTCGCGCTCCCCCTGCTCGCGGAGCAGGAACGCCAGCTGCAAGCCACCCTCCAGGTCGCCGGCGGCCGCGGCGCCCCGGTAGGCGCGCATGGCGCCGGCCAGGTCACCGAGGTCCTCCAGCACCAGGCCGAGGTTGCGCCACGCGTCGGCCTCGCCGGCGCGCAGGGCGATCTCGTACACGTCCACCGCCTCCGCCCAGCGGTGCTGCGCGGCGAGCGAGTTGCCGAGGTTGAACGCGGCCACGGAGTCGCCGAGGTCGAAGGCGCGCCGGAAGCAGCGCTCGGCGTCCTCCTGCCGGCCGGCGTCGGCCAGGTCGCAGCCGAGGTCGATCAGCGCGTCGGCGTCGTCGGAGGCGAGCAGCCGCCGCAGCCGCACGTCCAGGTCCTCGGTCATGACGCCGATGATCGCGGCGCCCGGGCCGCTCCCGCGCCCCCCTGCCCGGGAACCTCACCCCAAGGGATCGGCCCGGGGGGCCGCCGTCACCCGATCAGCTGCCGCCCCGGGCCGGGCGGTCAGCTCCCGAACGCCTCGCGCCAGGCCGGCAGGAGGTCGCGCTGGGCCCACTCCAGGTACGGCTGCTGCTGGTCCCCGCCGATCTGCACGAGGGCCAGGTGGGTGAAACCGGCGTCGGCGTACTCCTTCGCGCCGGCGATCACCGCCTCGACGTCGTCCCCGCACGGGATGCTGCCCTCGACGTCCTCCTCGCGGACGAACTGGCTGGCGGCGTCGAAGGCCGTGGGCCCGGGGAGCTCGGAATTGACCTTCCAGCCCAGGCCGAACCAGCGGAACAGGCTGTGCGCCCGGGTCACGGCGGCGGCCTTGTCGGCGCCGAAGCTGATCGGCATCTGCGCGATCCGCGGCTTGCCCGTGCCGCCCGCGGCGTCGAACGCCTCCACCAGCTCCGGCTTCGGCTCGGTGGCGATCAGGGCGTCGGCGAGCTCTCCCGCGATCGTGGACGCCTGCTTCCCCCCGGACGCGACGCCGATCGGCACCCGCTTCTCGGGCAGGTCCCAGAGCTTCGCCGACTCGACGTCGAAGTGCTCGCCGCGGAAGTTCGTGTAGCCGTCGCCGGCGAACAGGTCCCGGATGATGTGGATCGCCTCGCCGAGCATCTCCTGGCGGACGTCGGCCGGCGGCCAGCCGGCACCGACGACGTGCTCGTTGAGGTTCTCCCCCGCGCCCAGGCCCAGCGTGAAGCGTCCCTCGGACAGGATCTGCAGCGTCGCCGCCTGCTGCGCCACGACCGCCGGGTGGTACCGGAAGCTCGGGCAGGTCACGTACGTCATCAGCGGGATGCGGCTCGTCGCCTGCGCCGCCGCACCCAGGGTCACCCAGGCGTTCGGCGAGTGGCCCATCTCGTCCAGCCACGGGAAGTAGTGGTCGCTGCTGACGGCGAAGTCGAAGCCGACCTCCTCGGCGCCCACCACGTGGCGGACCAGGTCCCGGGGCCCGGCCTGCTCGGTCATCATCGTGTACCCCAGCTGCATCGCCATGCCGCGCGGCTACCCGGACCGGCCGGACCCCAACCGATCAGGCGCGCTCGGCGCGCAGCGCCTCCCGGACCTTGACCTTCCCGCTGGTGCGCAGCAGCGCGCCGGCGTAGATCCGCCCGCCCAGCCGCACGATCAGCGTGATCGCGACCAGCATCAGCAGCACGGCCAGCTCGACCTCCCAGAGGGCGACCTCGCCGGCGGCCTGCCGCACCGGCATGACCAGCGGCGAGAGCCCCGGCACGTACGACGTCACCCGCGCCAGGCCGCCGGAGGGGTCGGCGGCGGCCTGGATGCCGACGAAGAACGCGACGATCAGCACCATGGACGTCGGCATGATCACCGTGGCCAGGTCCTCCTGGCGGCTCACCAGCGAGGCCGCCACCGCGAACACCGCGGCGTAGAAGGCGTAGCCGACCAGGAACCAGGCGATCACCGTGAGGACGGTGCCGATCAGCTCGCCGGGCACCTCCACGACGTCGAAGACGAGCGCTCCCCCGACGCCGACGACGCCGATGAGCACCATCTGGCCGAGCGCCAGCACCCCGAGGCCGAGGATCTTGCCGGCGAGCAGCTGCCAGGGGCGCATCGTGGCCAGCAGCAGCTCGACGACCCGGCTGGCCTTCTCCTCCACCACACCCTGGGCGATGAACTGGCCGAACAGGATGAGCAGGCTGTAGAGCAGGACCACGCCGATGATCGCGGTGATGATCCGCTGGTCGTCGGCCGCGGCGTCCGGGTCCAACGGGGTGACCGCGACCTCGGGCACGTCCAGCTGGGTCACCCCGGCGTCGGCGAGCTGCTGGGCGAGCGCGAGCTGCCCGACCGCGCCCTGCACGATCGCCTCGAGGGTGCCACCGGCGGACTCGCGCACCACCAGCTCGGGGTCGGCGCCGCCCAGGAGGGCGCCGTCGACGTCCTCGACCTCGACCGCCGTGCGGGCGGCGTCCTCGTCGGCGAGCTCCACCACGGCGACGTCGACGTCCAGCGCCTCGCCCTGGGCCTCCAGGGCGGCGGTCACGGAGGCGTCGCCGCCGACGACGCCGATCCGGCTCTCCTCGCCGCCGGAGCTGATGACCACCTGGAACGCCATCGCGCCGAGGATCACGACCAGGATCACGATCGAGCTGATGATGAAGCTCTTGTCCCGGAGGCGGGTGGAGAGCTCGCGCGCGGCGACCAGCCTGACCTTGGCGGCGCTGGTGAGGGTGCGGGGCGCGGTCATGCGGCCACCTCCTGCGGCTGGGCGACGGCCTCGCGGAACAGCTCGACGAGCGAGGGCTCCCGCCGGGCGAAGTGGGTGACCGGCCCGGTGCGCAGGGCGGCGGCGAGGACCGCCTGGTCGTCGCCCCCGGCCCCGAGGTCGAGGAGCGTGTCCCCGGCGGACTCTGAGACGACGCGCACGCCGGGCAGCGCGGCGGCCCAGCCCCGCGGGGCCGCGGGGACGACGACCCGCAGCAGCCGGCCCGCCTCCCGGGCGCGCAGCTCGGCGACGGTGCCCGAGGCGACCATCCGGCCCCGGGCGAGGATGCCGACCGAGTCGCACAGCCGTTCGACCAGGTCGAGCTGGTGGCTGGAGAAGACGACGGGGACCCCGGTGCGGACCTGCTCGAGGAGCGCCTCGGCCAGGGAGTCGACGCCCACCGGATCCAGGCCGGAGAACGGCTCGTCGAGGATGAGCACCTCGGGCCGGCTGACCAGCGCCGCGGCGAGCTGCACGCGCTGCTGGTTGCCCAGCGACAGCTTCTCCACGGGGTCACCGCGGCGCTCCCCGAGGCCCAGCCGCTCGACCCACTCCCCCGCCGCCCTCGCCGCCGCGGCGGCGTCCAGGCCGTGCAGCCGGGCGAAGTAGGTGACCTGCTCGCCGACCTTCATCTTCGGGTAGAGGCCGCGCTCCTCCGGCATGTAGCCGATCCGGCTGCGGGTGACCTGGTCCAGCGCCCGGCCCTGCCAGCGCACCTCGCCGGCGTCCGGTCGGACCAGCCCCATGGCGATCCGCATCGTCGTCGTCTTCCCGGCGCCGTTGGCGCCGCAGAAACCGAACATGGAGCCCGGTCGGACGGCGAAGCCCACGCCGTCGAGGACCTTGATGTCGCCGAAGCTCTTGCGGAGCCCGTCGAACTCGAGCACATGTCCTCCCGCTGTCGAGCACTGCCACCGGAACCGTAGCGGTGCTCACGATCTCGGCGGAGCCGGACGCCGTCGGAACCGCAGGTGAACGCTCGGTGGCGGGCCCGCCTCGCGGCCGGTGCCGGGGTGCGGTGTCATCGGGGCATGAGCGAGCGCGACGGCGGAGCGCAGCCGCCTTCCGGTGCCGGCCTCGACCAGCTCCGCGGGGCGGCCGCGGGCTGCCGGGCCTGCGAGCTGTGGCAGGACACCACCCAGACGGTCTTCGGCGAGGGACCCGAGACGGCCCGCGTGGTGTTCGTCGGGGAGCAGCCCGGCGACCAGGAGGACCGCCGGGGCGAGCCGTTCGTCGGCCCGGCCGGGCGGCTGCTGGACAAGGCGCTGACCGACGCCGGCATCGACCGGCGGGACAGCTACGTCACCAACGCGGTCAAGCACTTCTCGCACACCGTGAAGGGCAAGCGACGCATCCACCAGACGCCCCGACCCGAGCACCTGCGGGCCTGCCGGCCGTGGCTGGAGGCGGAGTTCGCCGTGCTCCAGCCGGAGGTGGTCGTCGCCCTGGGCGCGACGGCGGCCAAGGCGCTGATCTCCCCGTCGTTCCGCATCACCCGCGAGCACGGGCAGCTGCTGCCCTGGACGCCGCCGGGTGCCCCGGCGCCGACGGAGGACGACGACGAGGACGCCCCGCACCAGACCTGGATCCTCGCCACCACCCACCCCTCGGCGATCCTCCGCACCCCCGCCGAGGCCCGGGACGCCGCCTACGCCGCGCTCGTCGCCGACCTCGCGGTGGTGAGCCGCACCCTCGCCTGAACCGTGTCGGTTTCATTACCGACGAGTGGGACCGGTCAGGATCGGATACGGAGGCAGGCGTCCGGCCGGTCTCGCCACTCTCGGGGGCGGGCGAGCCCGGCCGGACCCGCCGCCGGCTCAGGCAGCGGGGCGCGAGTCCGGGTCGACGGTGGACCGCGAGGCGCGGAAGAGCCAGAACGAGGGCACGAGCAGCGCGACGGCGACCATCGCGAGCACCACCACCACCCCACCGGACACCATGGCGAAGGTGACGCCGGCGGCGCTGGCCAGCCCGCCGGCGCGCAGGTCGCCCAGCCGGGGCCCGCCGGTGACCACGACGATGAAGACCCCCTGCATCCGCCCCCGCATCTCGTCGGGCGCGGCCAGCTGGAGCATCGCCGAGCGCAGCACCGCGCTGACCATGTCCCCCGCTCCCGCGACAGCCAGGCACAGCACCGCCAGCCACAGCGTCGGGGCGTAGCCGAAGCCGATGATCGCGACGCCCCACACCGCGATCGAGACGATCACCACCGCGCCCTGCCGGTCGACCCTCGACACCCAGCCCGAGGTCAGGCCCATCGCCAGCGCACCGATGGAGATGCCGGCGAACAGCCAGCCCAGCGCGTTGGGCGAGCCCTCGAACCGGGTCTCGGAGAGCTCCGGGAACACGGCCTGCGGCCAGGCGAAGAGCATCGCGATGATGTCGACGACGAACGTCATGAGCAGCACCGGCTGGGTGCGCAGGAACGCGAAGCCCTCCCCGACCCCCTGCACCGTCGCCCGCAGCCGGATCGGACCGGCCCCCCGTCCCGGTGGCAGCGGCGGCAGCCCCCGCAGGAGCAGCACGGCCACGAGGAAGCCGACGGCGTCGATGGCGTAGGCGGTGAACAGGGAGCCGAGCCCGATCAGGAGGCCGGCGACCAGCGGGCCGACGATGACGCCGATCTGCCGGACAGTCATCGCCAGCGCGTTCGCCGCCGGCACTCCCGCCGGGCCGACGAGCGCCGGGATGACGGCGTAGCGCGCCGGGGAGTTGACCGCCGTGAAGCCGGAGACGGCGGCGGTGAGCACCCACAGCAGGAGGAGGTTCCCGCCGCCGGGCAGCAGCGCCTGCACCGCCAGCAGCGCGCTGGTGACCGCCGCACCGACCGAGGTGATCACGAGGAGCCGCCGGCGGTCCATCGCATCGGCGATCGCCCCGCCGAGCAGACCGAAGACGATCAGGGGGACCAGCGCGACCATCGAGGTGACGCCGACCATGAAGGAGGACCCGGTGAGCGCGTAGACCTGGAACGGAACGGCGACCAGGGTCATCTGCTGGCCGATCGTGGTGGTGGCGATGCCCCAGAACAGCCGCCGGTAGCCGGGGTCGCGCAACGGCGTGGTGTCGATCGTCCAGCCCCGCCGGCGCACCCGCTCGGGAACCGGCTCCTCGACCGGCGCACCGCTCTCCGCTGGGTCGACCGGCTGGCTCACGACAGCACCTGCGCGCTCACGGCGCGAGCCGCTGGACGATCCAGCCCCCGCCCTCGGCCTCGTCGAGCACGAACCGCAGCCGGTCGTGCAGCCGGTCGCCGCCCCCCTGCCAGAACTCGACCCGCTCCGGGACCACCCGGTAGCCGCCCCACGCCGCGGGCCGGGGCAGCTTGCCCTCGGGCGTCTGCTCGTCGAGCCGCCGCACGCGCTCCTCGAGCTCCCGCCGGGAGTCGACGACGGTCGACTGCACCGAGGCGGCGGCCGCCACCTGCGACCCGCGCGGCCGGGGGTCCCAGAGCGCGTCGGAGGCCGCGTCGCCGATCCGCTCCACCCGGCCGGTCACCCGCACCTGGCGCTGCAGCGCGTGCCACGGGAAGACCAGCGCCGCGCGGGGGTTGGCGGCGAGCTGCGCGCCCTTGGCCGAGGCGTAGCTGGTGCCGAAAACGATCCCGTCGCCGTCGTAGCCCTTCATCAGCACGACCCGGGCGTCCGGTGCGCCGTCGGCGTCGGCGGTCGCCACCACCACGGCGTTGGGCTCGGGGATCTCCGCGGCGACGGCGTCGGCGAACCAGCGGTCGAACTGCTCGACCCAGGTGGGCGCGAGCTCGTCCTCGCGCAGCCTCCCGAGCGTGTAGTCGTTGCGCATGCGGGTCAGGTCGGGCACGCAGCCATGCTGACACCGCCGCGCGCGGACGGCCGCGCGGACCACCGGTGCCGGCGGTGCGGACGGCCCGGATCGTGCTCGCACCGCCCCCCGCGTGCCAGGACGGGGGCGACGGCCTTAGGGTCGACTGGCAATCGTGCGCCAGCTCTCCTGCGCGCACGTGGGTCCGCGCGCAGAGGAGCATGCGAGATGGCCGACGACTTCGTACCCGGTCTCGAAGGCGTCATCGCCTTCGAGACCGAGATCGCCGAACCCGACAAGGACGGCGGTTCGCTGCGCTACCGCGGCGTCGACATCGAGGACCTGGTCGGCAAGGTCACCTTCGGCAACGTCTGGGCCCTGCTGGTCGACGGCAAGTTCGGCCCGGGCCTGCCGCCGGCCGAGCCGTTCCCGATCCCGGTGCACAGCGGTGACGTGCGGGTCGACGTGCAGGCCGCGCTGGCCATGCTCGCGCCCTTCTGGGGCTACCGCCCGCTCCTGGACATCTCCACCGAGGAGGCCCGGGACCAGCTGGCCCGCGCCGCCGTCATGGCGCTGTCCTACGTGGCGCAGTCCGCCCGCGGCATCGGCACCCCCGCCGTCCCGCAGTCGCGGATCGACGAGGCCTCCACCATCGTCGAGCGCTTCATGGTCCGCTGGCGCGGCGAGCCCGACCCCCGGCACGTCGCCGCCGTCGACGCCTACTGGACGTCGGCCGCCGAGCACGGCATGAACGCCTCGACGTTCACCGCCCGCGTCATCGCCTCCACCGGCGCCGACGTCGCCGCCGCCATGTCCGGCGCGATCGGCGCGATGTCCGGCCCGCTGCACGGCGGCGCGCCGTCCCGGGTGCTGCACATGCTCGACGACGTCGAGAAGACCGGCGACGCCGAGAAGTACGTGAAGGACCTGCTCGACCGCAAGGAGCGGTTGATGGGCTTCGGCCACCGGGTCTACCGCGCCGAGGACCCCCGCGCCCGCGTGCTGCGCCGCTCGGCCCAGGAGCTCGGCGCCCCGCGCTTCGAGGCCGCCCTCGCCCTGGAGCAGGCCGCCCTGAAGGAGCTGCGCGAGCGCCGTCCCGACCGGCCGGTCGAGACGAACGTGGAGTTCTGGGCGGCGATCGTCCTGGACTTCGCCGAGGTCCCGAGCCACATGTTCACCTCGATGTTCACCTGCGCCCGCACCGCCGGCTGGTGCGCGCACATCCTCGAGCAGAAGAACACCGGCCGCCTCGTGCGCCCGTCCGCCCGCTACATCGGCCCCGACTCGCGCAAGCCCGAGGCCGTCGAGGGCTGGGACACCATCAACCACCAGGCCGCCTCGGTCTGACCAGCACCGCCCCGATGACGACGGCCCGGCCGCACTCCGCGACCCGGGCCGTCGTCGTCGGGCGCTCCGCACGATCCACGCGAACCGGAAGGCCTCCCACGGATGTCCATCACCATCCCCGCCGAGCTTCTGCCCGCCGACGGGCGGTTCGGGTGCGGCCCGTCCAAGGTGCGCCCCGAGGCGCTCCGGGCCCTGGCCGGGGACGGTGCGGCGATCATGGGCACCTCCCACCGCCAGGCGCCGGTGAAGAACCTGGTCCGCCGGGTGCGCGAGGGGCTCACCGCGCTGTTCGACCTGCCCGACGGCTACCAGGTCGTGCTCGGCAACGGCGGCACCACCGCGTTCTGGGACGCGGCGCTCTTCGGCCTCATCCGGGACCGCGCCGCCTTCGGAACCTACGGGGAGTTCTCGGCCAAGTTCGCCTCCGGCGCGAAGGAGGCCCCGTTCCTGGGCGACCCGGTGATCGTGACGGCCGACCCCGGGTCGCTGGCGCTGCCCACCGCCACCGAGGGCGTGGACGCCTACGGCTGGGCGCACAACGAGACCTCGACCGGCGTGATGGCGCCGATCGCCCGGCCGTCGGGCACCGAGGACGCCCTCGTGCTCATCGACGCCACCAGCGGCGCCGGCGGCCTGCCGGTCGACGTCTCGCAGACCGACGTCTACTACTTCGCGCCGCAGAAGTCCTTCGCCGCCGACGGCGGCCTCTGGGTGGCCCTCATGTCGGCCGACGCCCTCCAGCGGGTGGCCGAGATCAAGGCGTCCGGCCGCTGGATCCCCGGGTTCCTCGACCTGTCGATCGCCGTCGACAACTCCTCGAAGGACCAGACCTACAACACCCCGGCGGTCGCCACGCTCTTCCTGCTGGCCGACCAGATCGACTGGCTGCTCTCCCTCGGCGGGCTCTCCGGGGCCGTGGCCCGCAGCCGCGAGTCCTCGAGCCGGCTCTACGGCTGGGCGGAGAAGTCGCCGTACGCGACGCCGTTCGTGGCCGACCCCGACCACCGCAGCTACGTCGTGGGCACCATCGACTTCGCCGACTCGGTCGACGCCGCCGCCCTGGCGACGACGCTGCGCGCCCACGGCGTCGTCGACGTCGAGCCCTACCGCAAGCTCGGCCGCAACCAGCTGCGCGTCGGCATGTTCCCCGCCGTCGACCCCGACGACGTGACCGCGCTGACCGCCTGCATCGACCACGTGGCAGAGCGTCTCTGAGCGAGCTGGCCGGCTTCTTCGCTGGAGGTGGGCGTGCGCCCCGGTAGGTCGTCGTGCTCCGCCGGCGGTGATCTCTTCACCGCCGGCGGCGAGGCCGGTCGCATCATGGCCGCCCTCGACTGGGCGAGCACGCCGCTCGGGCCGGTCGAGACCTGGCCGGCCAGCCTCCGCCACGCCGTGCGCACGGTGCTGGTCTCGAAGTTCCCCATGGTCCTGACCTGGGGTCCGGAGTTCCGGCAGTTCTACAACGACGCCTACGCCCCGCTCATCGGTGCCAAGCACCCGGCGATCGGCGAGGACATCCGGCAGACGCTGGCCGAGGGCTGGGACGCGCTCGGCCCTCCCATCGCGCACGCGATGACCACGCTCGAGGCCTCCTGGCTGCCGGGCCTGCTGCTCCTGCTGGAGCGCGCCGGGTACCGCGAGGAGACCTACTTCACCGTCTCCCACGCCCCCGCCTTCGACGACGACGGCCGGGTCGCCGGGATGCACGCCGTCTGCACCGAGGTCACCGGCGAGCTGCTCGCCGCACGGCGCCAGCAGCTGCTGCACACGCTGTCCGTGCAGGGCGCCCGGCTCGGCGACGAGCGAGCGACGGTGACCGCCATGTGCACTGCCCTCGGCAGCGACGCCCTCGACGTCCCCTTCGCCGCCGTCTACCTCTCCGCCGACGACGGCAGCTTCCGGCGGGTGGCCACCACGGGCGTCGACGCGGACCTGCTGCCGGCGGTGACCGATCCGGGGGCGGCCCTCCCGCCGGCGGCCGGGCTCGGCGTCACCGGCGGCCCGTGGGGGGATCCGGTCACCGAGGCGGTCGTCCTCCCGTTGACGGTCAGCCGGGACGCCGCCCCGGTGGGGCTGCTGGTCCTCGGCAAGTCGCCCAGCCGCGCGCTGGACGCCGATTACCGGACCTTCCACGAGCTGGTGGCCGGCCAGTTCACCGGTGCCCTGGTCAACATCCGCGCGTTCGAGAGCGAGCGGGAGCGCGCGGAGTCCCTCGCCGCGCTGGACCGGGCCAAGACCACCTTCTTCGCCGACGTCAGCCACGAGCTGCGCACGCCGCTCACCCTGCTGCTGGGCCCGCTGCGCGACGTCCTGGAGGAGGCCGATCCGCCGCTGACCGACGACGTCCGCGAGCAGCTCACCCTCGCCGTCCGCAACGGGCAGCGGCTGCAGCGGCTGGTCAACGACCTGCTCGACTTCGCCAGCATCGAGGCGGGACGGGCGACGCCGGTGCGGGTGGAGACCGACGTCGCCACGTTCACCGCCGAGCTGGCCGGCATCTTCCGCTCGGCCGCGGAGCGGGCCGGGCTGCAGCTCACCGTCGACTGCCCGCCGCTGGGCCGACCGGCGTTCGTCGACCCGCGGATGTGGGAGAAGATCGTCGTCAACCTGCTGGCCAACGCGGTGAAGTACACCTTCGTGGGCGGTATCGCGGTGGCCCTGCGCGACGCCGACGACGGCTTCGTGCTCACCGTCGCCGACACCGGCGTCGGCATCGTGGCCGAGGAGCTGCCGCACCTGTTCGAGCGGTTCCACCGCGTCGCCGGCTCCGCCGCGCGCACCCGGGAGGGCACCGGCATCGGGCTGGCCCTCGTGCAGGAGCTCGCCGCGCTGCACGGCGGCAGCGTCACGGTGACCAGCGAGCCGGGCCGGGGCAGCACGTTCGCCGTCGCGCTCCCCTCCGGCCGCCCCGACGCCGCGCCGGCCGGGCCGTCCGCGGTGCCGTCCGAGGCCGCCCACGGCGAGGCGGCCAGCTGGGCGGAGGAGACGTCCCGGCCCGCCGGCACGACCCCCGGGGCGGTGGGCGGCGCCGACGTGCTGGTCGTCGACGACAACGCCGACATGCGCGCCTACCTGACCCGGCTGCTCGGCCCGCACTGGACGGTGCGCACGACGGCCAACGGCGAGGAGGCGCTCGCCGCGATCGCCGAGCGCGCTCCCGACCTGGTGCTGACCGACGTGATGATGCCCCGCATCGACGGCTTCGAGCTGCTGCGGGCGCTGCGCGCCGACCCGGCCACCCGAGCCATCCCGGTGATCATGCTGACCGCCCGGGCCGGCCAGGAGGCCTCGGTGGAGGGCCTGGAGGCCGGCGCCGACGACTACCTGGCCAAGCCCTTCCGCGCCGCGGAGCTGATCGCCCGCGTGCGCGTCGCGCTCGAGCGGGCCGGAGGGCGCGCCGTCGGCCCCTCCGGGCCGCCGGAACCGGTGTCCGCCCCGGCCCCGGCACCGCTCCCCCCGCCGCCGGCCGCCACCCCGGTCCACCGCCCGGCCCCGGCGCCCGCGCCGCGGACGGCGACGGCGCCGGCCGGCCCGCACCGGGCGCAGTGGCGGGTGCCCGCGGACGTGTCCTCGATCCCGGTCGTCCGCCGCCGGCTGCGCGCGCTGCTGGCAGAGGCCGGCGTGGACCCCGACCACGCCTACGACCTGCTGCTGGCCGCGTGCGAGGCGGCCACGAACGCGGTCGAGCACGCCCAGGACCCGACCGAGCCGTTCGTCGACGTCGCCGCCGACGTCGGCGCCGGCCTCGTCGAGATCACGATCCGCGACTACGGGCAGTGGCGGGAACGGGTGCCCAGCATGGACCGCGGCCGCGGCTCGACGCTGATGAGCGCCTTCGGCGACGTCACCGCCATCCCCAGCCCGCACGGCACGACGGTGCGGATCAGGTCCGGGCTCTCCGCCGCCTGACCCGCGGCCGGGCTCAGCGCAGCAGCCAGGTGTCCTTGCTGCCGTCGCCGGGCGCGCCCGGCAGGTCCGGCCCGTCCTCGGTGGCCACCCGGGTCAGGGCGACGGGCAGGGCGGTGGTGCTCGCGCCGGCGACGGAGAAGACCCGCAGGCACACCGGCCGGGGCGCCAGGACGCCGTCGACCAGGGTCGGCGCCGTCGAGGGCTCCAGGGGCTCCCGGGCGACGAACCGGTGCGGCGCCGCGGAGATCTCGGCGCGCAGCGCGGCCAGCTCGGCCGCCGAGCAGGCCGGGCCGGAGACGACGTCCCGGCTGCCGTACCCGGCGACCGACCGCACCTCCAGCTCGGCCAGCCGGTCCTGTACGGCGGACTCCGCCGCCGGGTCGGCCAGCACCCAGGTCCGCGCGGAGTCCAGCAACGGCTCCTCGCCCAGGTAGAAGCGGATCAGCGACGGGACCCAGGCGTAGGCCGCCGCGTCGTCGGCCACGCCGTTCCCGGGCACGTTGGCGAGCCCGAGCCGGCCGGCCCGGACGGCCTCGGTGAGGGCGACGTCCAGCGGCAGGCCGGCACCCGTGGGAAAGGCGCCGAGCAGCGCGTCGTCGAACTGCCGGTAGAGCACGTCGACCGGCACCCGGCCGCCGTCCACGGCGGCCTCCACTCCCCCGTCGCTGCGCGGCCACAGGTCACCGGCCCGCACCAGCGGCGCCCCCAGCGCCTCGGCCAGCACCTGGTGCTCGAACCAGGCCGCGGCGCTCTCCCCCTGGGTGAGCACCGCGATCCGCGGCGGGCGGGACGTCGCCGGCGGCGCGGCGGCGGTCAGTGCGGCGGCCAGCAGGGCGACGGCCTCGGCCGGGTCCCTCGGCTGCCGGCCGGCGAACAGCTCCGGCACGGCCGTCCGCGCGGCCGCCCGGTCGGCCAGCGCGTACCCGATGCCCGACGGCACCCGGAGGTCGTCGCACGCGACCACCCAGCGGTCGCCGGTGGTGCGCACCAGGTCGGCCGCCGCCACCGTCGCCCGGGGCTGCCCCGGCCAGGCGCGGGACACCGCGTCCGGATCGCGGCCGGGGGCGTGCGCCACGGCCCACTCGGGCAGCACGCCGGCCCGCACGACCTCCGGCGCCCGATCGCTGTCGCCCCGCCGGCGCCCGGCCGGGCGGTAGGTGTCGGCGAGGAAGGCGTTGAGGGCCCGGTGCCGCTGGGCCACGCCCGCCGCCAGCGCGGCCCACGTGGCGGCGTCGACCAGCCGGGGCACCGGGTCCATGGGCACCGGGCGCACCTCCTGCCGGCCGTCCACCCAGGCCGAGACCGTGACGCCGTGCTCCTCGCGCCAGTCCGCCAGGTGCCGGGTGGCGGCGGTCAGGCCGTCCGGTCCCAGCCGCTCCAGGGCAGCGGCGGGCCCGGCCCATCCCGCGCGCAGCCGGCCGCGCGCATCGACGGCCTCGTCGGTGCGCGCGGTGGAGTACCCGGCGAAGATCTCCCCGTTCACAACCACCGATCGAACCAGGCGGCGAGTCGTCCGCCCAGTTCGACCAGGTGGTCCCGGCCCACGATGGCGTGCCCCTCGCCGGCGAAGAGCAGCAGGTCGACGCACGCACCCCGCGCCTGGAGGGCCTGGTGCGCCTGCACCGACTCGGCCACCGGCACGTTCGTGTCGCGGTCCCCGTGCGCCAGCAGCACCGGCGACGTCAGCCGGTCCAGGGCCGTCATCGGCGAGATCGCGGCCAGCATGTCGCGGTCGGCGACCGGGTCCCCGTACTCCGTCACCGACGCCGCGGCCATCCACGGCTCGGTGCCGGCGAAGAAGGTACGCAGGTCGCTCATCCCGGCCAGCGAGGCCCCGGCGGCGAACAGGTCCGGCCAGCGGGTGAGCGCCACCAGCGTCAGGTAGCCGCCGTAGGACCAGCCGTGCGCGCCGATCTGCCCGGGGGCGGCGATGCCGGCGGTCACCAGCTCGTCCACCGTCGCCGGGACGTCGGCGAAGGACGCCTCGCGCGCCGGCCCGTCGTCGGCGGTCATGAAGGCGCGGCCGAAGCCGCCCGACCCGCGGACGTTGGGCGCGAAGACGGTGAGGCCCGCGGCCACCATGCTCTGCGTGATCGGGGACCAGCCGGGGCGCTCCTGCCCCTCCGGGCCGCCGTGGAAGCTGACCACCGTTCGGTTCGGGCCCCGGTGGCCCTCCGGCGTGTACAGCCAGCCGGAGAGCGCGACGCCGTCGGGGGCCACGTACCGGTGCAGCACCGGCTCGACCAGGCCGCGCGGGTCCGGGCGCGCCGGCGAGCAGGCCAGCGGCTGGGGTGCGCCGGTGCCGTCGAGCGGCACCCGCCACAGCCCGCGGGGTGCCCGGGGGCCGGACAGCTCGGCGATCAGCGCGTCGGCCCCGGCGGCCGGCGCCCAGCCGGAGAGCACCGGCTCGGGCAGCGGGATCCGGCGGACGACGGCGCCGTCGGACAGCGCGTGCAGCCACAGCTGGCTGACCCCGTCGGCGGTCCACAGCGCGAGGACGGTGCCGTCGGGCCGCACCGCGTAGCCGTCGAGGTCGGCGTCGGCCCGGTACAGCACCGTGCGCCCCCGGCCGGGGACACCGTCGTCATCGACCGGGACGGCGACCAGGCCGGCCCGGTCGGCGCCGGGCGGGCCCGGCAGGGCGGCGCGGACGTGCACCGTCCGCCCGTCGGCGGTGAACCGGCCGTCCTCCGACGCGATCCCCCCGGGCACGTCGAGCGGGAGCACCCGGCGCTGTATCCCGGTCGCGACGTCGATGACGACGGAGTGCCGGAAGGCGCGGGGCCCGCGCCGGGCGAGGACGGTGCGGTGGTCGGCGGAGAGGGCGGTCACGGAGAGGAAGCCGCCGGAGGCGAGCGTCCGCTGCTCGCCGGTGACGACGTCGACCAGGACGACGTCGGCGTCGGGTCCGTTGCCCGACGCGATCGAGCAGACGTAGTGCCGCGGCCCGGCCCAGGACCCGGGGACGACGGTCGCGCGCGGGTCCTGCCCGGCCACCGGCCGGGAGCCGGTGCCGTCGGGGCGGACCACGTGCAGCTCGGCGCAGATGGACCCGCCGGGGCTGACCAGGTAGGCCAGCCACGCGCCGTCGGGCGACCAGGTGACGGAGACGACCTCCTGGTCGGCGCCGGAGACCTGACGCGGGGGCGTCGCGCCGTCCAGGGCGGCGACCTCCAGGCGGGGCAGGCCCGACCGGTCGGTGACGTAGGCGATCCGCCCGCCGTCCGGGGACGGTGCCGGGCACCAGGCGGCCGCGGCACCGGCGACCCGGGTGATGACGTGGCGGACGTCGGCCGGCAGCGCCTCGGGCGGTGCCAGCGCTTCCAGGGCGGGGAACCCCGCGGGCGCGGCCGTCCACTGGTCGGTCACCGGGCTGGCCATCGCTCCTCCTCGGCTCGGTTCGGTCCGCTGGCGGGCGCCCCACTGTGTCGGGCTCCCGTTGCGGTGGTGTGTCAGGGGTGTCATCGGCGTGGAAAGTCCGCGTCCGCACCCCCGCCGGGAGGACGCGGACGCCGGACGTGCGGGCGCGCCACGCCGGGCCGCCTGCGCGCGGCGCCGCCCGGACCCGGATAGCCTCGGGAACCGGGCTCTCGTCCGGGCCCGCCGCGCCGCTTGCAGGAGGTCGCCATGCGCACGCTGCGCCTCGTGGCGCTCTCCGACGACGGGAAGAGCGTCATCCTCTCCGCGGAGGGCCCCGACGCCCCCGACGGCGGGGAGAGGTTCGAGCTCCCGATCGACGACCGCCTGCGTGCGGCCGCCCGCGGGGACGCCCGCCGGCTCACCCAGATCGACGTCGACCTCGGTACCGAGCTGCCGCCGCGGGTGATCCAGTCCCGCATCCGCTCGGGAGAGACGCCCGAGCAGGTCGCGGCCGCCACCGGGGCACGGGTGGAGCGGATCATGCGCTTCGCCCACCCGGTGCTGCAGGAGCGCGAGCGCGTGGCCGGGCAGGCCCGCGAGGCGCGCGTGCGGCTGACCGAGGGCGCCCCCGGGGCGGTCCTCCAGCAGTTCATGCTCGAGCGGCTGCGGCTGATCGACACCGACATCGACGCCGTCGAGTGGGACGCCTATCGGGGCGACGACGGCACCTGGGTGGTCACCGGCGCGTGGCGCGCCGGAGCGAAGTCCGGCACCGCCCGGTGGAGCTACGACCTGCCCTCCCGCACGGTCACCCCCGCCGACGCCGCGACCACCGACTTCGCCGAGGGCACCCGCCTGGTGCGGGTGGTCCCGGAGGTGCCCGCGGGCCTGCCCGCGCCGATCACCCGCAGCCGCCCGGTCTCGGTGGTCCGCGCGCCCGAGCCTGCGCCCGCCCCCTCCCCCGCGCCGTCCTCGGCGGAGGACGAGGACGCCCTCGTGCGCGACGTGCACGCCCCCGACGGCTCCCCCGAGGACGACGAGGCGATGGCGGCGCTCCTCGACGAGGTCGCCGAGCACGACACCATCGTGCTGGGCCGGGGCGGCCGCGAGGGCTCCGACGAGGACGAGGACCCGCGCGCCCGCATCCCGGCGTGGGAGGACATCGTCTTCGGGGTCCGCCGCAACCGCTGAGTGGAACACCGCGGTCGGCTGGGTAGTTGACCGGGCATGAGTGCTTCGGTGTCGATGCCGCTGGGCGGCGTGCAGGTCGGGTCCTACGACAGCTACGAGCGAGCCCAGGCGGCGGTCGACTACCTCTCCGACGAGAAGTTCGCCGTCGAGAACGTGACGATCATCGGCACGGACCTGCGGATGGTCGAGACGGTGACCGGGCGGATGACCATCGGCCGCGCCGTCGCCGCCGGTGCGGCCGCGGGCGCCTGGTGGGGTCTGTTCGTCGGCCTGCTGCTCGGCATCTTCGCCGCGGACGGCGCCAACTGGATCGGCTCGGTGCTCACGGGGCTGCTGATCGGCGTGGTGTTCGGCGCCGCCTTCGGCGGGATGGGGTACGCCGCGACCCGCGGCCGCCGCGACTTCACCAGCACGAGCAAGATCACCGCGAGCCGGTACGACGTGATGTGCAACCCGGCGCACGCCGAGGAGGCGCGCGCCCTGCTCGCCCGCTTCTCGCTCCGCGGCTGAGCTGTCCCCGGCGCGTCAGCGCAGGGTGGCGAAGGCGACCGCCGCCGCGGCCGCGACGCCCAGGGAGTCCACGCCCGTCCGCATCGGGATCCGGGCGCGCACCCGCGCCGCCTGCTGCGCCGCGGGCGTGAGCCCCGGGCCCTCGGCGCCGAGCAGCACCGCCGTGCGCGGGTGCGCGCGCGGATCGACGTCGGCCAGGTCGAGGGCGTCCGCGGCCGGGGTCAGCGCCACCGTCAGGTACCCGGCGTCGTGCAGCCGCTCCAGGCCGGCCGGCCACTCCGGCAGCACGGCGAACGGCAGCGAGAGCACGTGGCCCATCGAGACGCGCACCGAACGGCGGTAGAGCGGATCGGCACAGCGCGGGTCCAGCAGCAACCCGTCCACCCCGAGCGCCACCGCCGAGCGGGCGATCGAGCCGAGGTTCTCCGCGTCGTTGAGCGCCTCCAGGACGGCCAGCCGGCGGGGCGCCGCCGGATCCGGGCCGGCCAGGACGGCGTCGAGGTCGTCGGCGGGACGGCGGTCGGCGGAGGCGACCACGCCGCGGGTGAGCCGGAAGCCGATGACCTCCGACAGCACCCACTTGTCCGCCTCGTAGGCCGGGACGTCGTCGGGCAGGCCCAGCGCGGCCACCCGCCCGGGGACCCCGAAGACCGCCCGCACCCGGTACGGGGACGCCAGCAGCCGCTGCACCGCGGGCACACCCTCCACGATCACCGGGCCGGTGCCGCGGGGGGTGCCCGCCGGCCGGTCCCCCGCCTTGAGGTCGCGGAAGTCCGCCACCCGCTCGTCGTCCGGATCGGTGATGACGACGGGAGGGGGCACGGCCGCGATTCTGCCCGGCCGGCAGCACCCGCCGGCACCCGGCGGGACCGACGACCCCGTTGACGTCCCCCGAGCAACTCATCTAGCGTTGAGTTCATCAGCCGTTGAGTCTGGAGGGCGCGTCATGGACGCCGTCACCGTCACCGATCTCGTCGTCGACCGGGGCCGCAGGCGCGTGCTCCCCGGCCTCTCCTTCGCCGTCCCCCAGGGGCAGGTCACCGGCCTGCTGGGACCGAGCGGCAGCGGGAAGACGACGCTGCTGCGCGCGCTCGTCGGGGTCCAGCGGATCCGGTCGGGCACCGTCACGGTGCTCGGCGAACCCGCCGGCTCCCCCGCCCTGCGCGCCCGTGTCGGCTACGTCACCCAGGCGCCGAGCGTGTACGCCGACCTCACGGTGCGGGAGAACGCCCGCTACTTCGCCGCCCTGCACGGCCGACGTGCGGGCGAGGCGGATGCCGCCATCGCCGACGTCGGCCTGGCGTCCGCGGCCGGCCGGCTGGTCGCCGATCTCTCCGGCGGCCAGCGCGGGCGCGCTTCGCTGGCCTGCGCCCTGGTCGGCGAACCCGAGGTGCTGGTGCTGGACGAGCCGACCGTCGGGCTGGACCCGGTGCTGCGCGCCGACCTCTGGGCGCGGTTCCACGCCCTCGCGGCGTCCGGCACGACGCTGGTCGTGTCCAGCCACGTCATGGACGAGGCCGGCCGGTGCGACCGCCTGCTGCTGCTGCGCGACGGCGAGCTGCTCGCCGACTCCACGCCGGCGCAGCTGCGGGCCGACGGCGGCTCCCCCGATCTGGAGGAGGCCTTCCTCGCCGTCGTCCGCGCCCGGACGGGGGTCGCGGCGTGAGCACCGCCCTGGCGAGCCCCCGGCTCACCGCGGCCACCGCCGGCCGGGTGCTCCGCCAGCTGCGGCACGACCACCGCACCATCGCGATGCTGCTGGTGCTGCCGAGCGTGCTGCTCGGCCTCCTCCACCTGCTGTGGAAGGACCTACCGACCCTTCCGGGCCAGCCGGGCACGTTCGACCGGGTCGGCCTGACCATGCTCGGGATCTTCCCGTTCGTGGTGATGTTCCTGGTGACCAGCATCGCGATGCTGCGCGAGCGCACCTCCGGCACGCTGGAGCGGCTGCTCACCACCCCGCTGGCCCGGCTGGACCTGCTGCTCGGCTACGGCCTGGCCTTCGGTCTGGCGGCGGCGCTGCAGGCGGTGGTGACCGTGACGGTCGCGGTGACGCTCTACGACCTCGACGTGACCGGCGCGATCGCCCTGGTCGTGCTCATCGCCGTCGCCGACGCGGTGCTGGGCGTCGCGCTGGGCCTGCTGGCCAGCGCCTTCGCCCGCAGCGAGTTCCAGGCGGTGCAGTTCATGCCGGTGGTCGTGCTGCCGCAGTTCTTCCTCTGCGGGCTGCTCGTCCCCCGCGAGCAGATGGCCGGCTGGCTGCGGGCGGTCAGCGACGTCCTGCCGCTCACCTACGCCGTCGAGGCGCTGCAGGAGGTCGGGCGGTCCCCGTCGGCGACGGGCACGATGTGGGCCGACGTCGGGATCGTTGCCGGCGTCGCCCTGCTCGCCCTCGCCCTGGCGGCGGCGACCCTGCGGAGGAGGACCAGCTGACCGGAGCAGGCAACCGGCCGACCGGGCGACGGCCCGGGAAGCCGGACACCCGGGACGCCGTCCTGGCCGCGGCCCGGGAGGCCTTCGCCGAGCGCGGTTTCGACGGCGCCACCATCCGGCAGATCGCCGGGGCGGCCGGCGTCGACCCCGCGCTCGTGCACCACTACTTCGGCAGCAAGGACAAGCTCTTCCTGGCCGCGGTCGAGGCGCCGGCCAACCCGGCCGAGCTGCTGCCCGAGGTGCTCGCGGGGGGCCGCGACAACCTGGGCGAGAACCTCGTCCGGATGCTGCTGCGGGTCTGGGACGGCCCCATGCAGCCGGCGGCGCTGGCGCTCGTCCGCTCCGCCGTCGGCAACGAGTGGACGGCGAAGCTGCTGCGGGAGTTCCTCGTGTCCCAGGTGCTGCGCCGGGTCGTGGGCACGCTGGACCTGCCGCCGGCCGAGCGCGCGGCACGGGGGGCGCTGGTGGCCAGCCAGCTGATCGGGCTGGTCATGGCGCGGTACGTCCTGAAGGTGGAGCCGCTGGCCACGGCGTCCCCGGAGTCACTGGTCGCCGCGATGGGTCCCACCGTCCAGCGCTACCTCACCGGCGAGATGGAGATGCCCCGCCGTTGACTCAGCGGGGGGCGCGGGCCAGCTGACGGCTCTGCGCGACCAGCCGCCCTGTGGAGTCCCAGATCCGGTACTCCTCGTCGAGCCAGCCACCGGCGATCTCGTTGGCCCGCGCTTCGGCCAGGCACCACCCCGGCGCCGGGAGCGCGCGCACCAGCACCTGGAGCTGGACAGTCGGCGCCCAGCCCATCAACCCCATCGACCAGCTCGTCGGGGGAAGCACGTCGGCGAAGAGCAGCAGCGCAAGCGGGTCGGGGTCCCGGCCGTCGGCGAGCCGCAGCCAGGCGCGCATGACCGGCTCACCCGACGGACGGCCGAGCGCCCACCCGGCGGTCGCCGGGTCCAGGCGGGTCTCCACCCGATGCCGCAAGCCCACCGCGGGCACAGGATGTCCGCCCATGTCGGCGCCCGGCTGCGCTGCGAGGCACTGCTCGACCGGCGGTACCTCCGGCCCGGGCGCGGAGTGCACCGGGACGTCGTCGGACAGCGTCGCCGTCGTCACCTGCACCGTGAGCGTGGGACCTTCGGCGCCGCTGAGGACGACGCCGGTGTGCGCGAGGGTGCGCCCCGCCGGTCCCGGCGTGACGGCCAGCGTCGCCGGGCCAGGAGGCGTCGCGCGCAGGTAGCTGGCCGACACCGCGACCGGGTCCGGGTGCGGGCTGTCGGCCACGGCCGCCCGCGCCGCGACGGCGAGCAGGTAGCCGCCGTTGAGGATTCCGCTGCCCACGTCCCAGCCCGGCTGGAGGTCGGCGACGTAGCCACCTGCCTCGGCGCGGTGGACCGTCGTCGCGCGGTCGAACTCGGAGTCGGCGGTGGTGGGGGGATCAACCTGCGGCACGTGCCCCAGAGTGCCAGGGTGCCTGTCGTGGAGTACACGCACCTGGGTCGCAGCGGCCTGTCCGTCTCCCGGCTCTGCCTGGGGACCATGAACTTCGGCTGGAGGACCGGGGAGGACGACTCGCACGCGGTCATGGACCGGGCGCTGGCCGAGGGCGTGAACTTCTTCGACACCGCGAACGTCTACGGCTTCGACGCCGGCAAGGGCCGCACCGAGGAGGTGCTGGGCAGCTGGTTCGCCCGGGGCGAGGGACGCCGGGAGAAGACGGTGCTGGCCACCAAGGTCTACGGCGGGATGTCGGACTGGCCCAACGACACGTTCCTCTCCGCCCGCAACATCGTCCGCGCCTGCGAGGGCTCGCTGCGCCGGATGCGGACCGACTGGATCGACCTCTACCAGTTCCACCACGTCGACCTGCGCACGCCGTGGGAGGAGATCTGGCAGGCCTGCGAGACGCTGGTCGCCCAGGGCAAGGTGCTCTACGTCGGCTCGTCCAACCACGCCGCCTGGCAGATCACCCGCGCCAACGCGGTGGCGGAGCGCCGGCACTCCACCGGCCTGGTCAGCGAGCAGTCGCACTACAACCTGCTCACCCGGCACGTGGAGCTGGAGGTGCTGCCGGCCGCGCAGCACCTCGGCGTCGGCATCCTGCCGTGGAGCCCGCTGGCCGGCGGGCTGCTGGCCGGCGTCCTGGAGAGGATCGAGGGCGGGCGGCGCGACGACGAGCGCACGCGGAAGCGGGTGGAGAAGCACCGGCCGGCGCTCGAGGCCTACGAGGCCCTCTGCCGGGAGCTGGGGCACGCGCCGGCCGACGTCGGCCTGGCCTGGCTGCTGCACCAGCCCGCGGTCACCGCACCGATCGTCGGCCCGCGCACCATGGACCAGTTCAAGGGGGCGCTGCGGGCCCTGGAGGTGCGGCTGGACGACGCCGCGCTGGGCCGGCTCGACGAGATCTTCCCCGGCTACCGGGCCGCTCCGATGGAGTACGCCTGGTGAGTCACCCGACCGGCCACGCGGCCAGGGTCGTGTACTGCGGCGTGGGGCCCAGCCGGCTCTCGACCAGCCGCACCTCGGTCACCGGCCACGCCGGCCCACGGTAGCCGGCCAGCCGGTCGGTCAGGGCGCCGTCGGCCGGCCGGCCGGGCCGCCACCGGCCGAGGGTGAGATGCGGGCGGAACGGGCGGTCCTCCACCGGCAGGCCGAGGCCGCGCGCGGCCGCGGCCAGCCGGCCGGCGAGCGCGACCAGCGGGGCGACGTCGCCGTCGAGCCCGGTCCAGGCCACCTGCGGACGGCGCAGCGAGCCGAATCGCCCTCCCCCGGCCAGCCGCAGCGTCATCGGCGGCGTCGCGGCGACGGCGGGCGCGACGGCGGCCACCAGGCCGGGCACCACGGCGTCCGGCACCCCGCCCAGGAACAGCAGCGTCAGGTGCCATCGGTCGGGGCGGCTCCACCGCGGCGCCCCCGGGGCGTCCCGCAGCGGGGCGAGCACGCGCTCGAGGTCGCGGCGGGCGTCATCCGGCGGGTCGACGGCGACGAACAGCCGGCGCCCGGGGCCATCGGGGGTCAGACGGGCACCTGCAGGCCGGCCCGGCGGAGGGCGCAGATCAACCGGAGCCGCTCGATCTCGCGGGCCCGGTCGTCGCGCAGCCCGGCCAGCTCCGACGGCTCGCCGAGCATCGCGGCGGCCTCGAGCAGCACGTCGTCGTAGGCGGCCTGCACCGCGCGGCGGCGCACCATCGGCGACCCGGCGGGCACGACGGCCACCTGCCGGCCGAGCCGGCGCAGATCGGCCGCCACCCGCTGCAGCGAACGGCCGGAGGGAACGGGGTGGCGCGCGGCGTGGCGGCGGGCCGACCAGGCCTCCACCCGCCGGGTCAGCGGGCCGAAGAGGGCGATCAGCCCGGCGAACGCGGCGAGCAGCGCGATGAGCTGGATGAGTGCGGCCATGGTGACCCCCCGCGCAGGTGCGGAACCGGTGCAGCCGACGGTACGCGCGCGGAGCAAGCTCAGAGCGTCTGCTGCCCCGGCGCCTTCTCGGCCATCTTCTCCTCCTGGGCCCGCAGCTGCGGCGAGGGGACGACGGGGCGCTGCGGACCGACCCGGAGGCGGACGCGCAGCGGCGCCCGCTCCACCTGGACGCGGACCGACCGGCGGCGGGCCAGCAGCGCGGCCGCCCCGAGACCGGCGACGACGCAGACCCCACCGCCGAGGATGAGGCCCCACGGCGCGCCGAAGTGCTCGGAGACCCAGCCGACCAGCGGGGCGCCCACCGGCGTGCCGCCCATGAAGCACATGAAGTACAGCGCCATGACCCGCCCGCGCATCTGCGGCTCGACACCGAGCTGCACGAAGCTGTTGTTGGCGACGCTGAAGACCAGTGCCGCCGCACCGGTCGGCACCAGCAGCACGGCGAAGGCGAGGTACGTCGGCATCAGCCCGGCGAGCACGGTGAACGCCCCGAACACCACCGCGGAGCCGACGAGGAACCGCTGTCGGGGGCGGACGCTGCGGCGGGTGGACAGCAGCGCGCCGCTGAGCGAGCCGACGGCGAAGCAGGTGGACAGCAGGCCGAACGCCTCGGCACCGAGGTCGAACGTCTCCCGGGCCATCAGCGCGATGGTGACCTGGTAGTTGAAGCCGAACGTGCCGATCACGAAGGCGAGCCCCATCGCGAGCAGCAGGTCCGGGTGGGCCCGGGTGTAGGCGAGCCCCGCGCGCAGCTGGCCCCGGCCCCGGGCGACCGGCGGGCTGGGCAGCAGCTCGTCGGCGCGCATGCCGGCGAGCGCCACGATGGTGAAGGCGAAGCTGGCCGCGTTGACGAAGAAGGCCGGCGCGGTGTTCCCCGACGCGGCCCCGATCAGCAGCCCGGCGAGCGCGGGCCCGACCAGCCGGGCGCCGTTGAAGATGGTCGAGTTGAGGCTGACGGCGTTGGTGATCAGCCCCGGGCCCACCATCTCGGACACGAACGCCTGCCGCACCGGCACGTCCACCGCCGACACCGAGCCGAGCGCCCCGGCCAGCACGAAGACGTGCCAGAGCTCGATCGCGCCGGTGGCCACCAGCGTCGCGAGGACCAGGGACAGCAGCCCCATGAGCGCCTGGCTGATCAGCAGGAGGCGGCGCTTGGGATAGCGGTCGGCGAGGACGCCGCCGTACATGCTCAGCAGCAGCGACGGCCCGAACTGCAGCGCGGTGATCAGGCCGAGGGCGACGCCGCTGCCGTCGGAGAGCTGCAGCACCAGCCAGTCCTGGCCGATGCGCTGCATCCAGGTGCCGGTGAGGCTCAGCAGGTTGGCGGAGGCGTAGCGCCGGAAGTTACGCACCCGGAGGGCGCGGAACATGCCGTTGCCCTGCTCGGACGGCGTCCGCTGGTCAGTGCTCGTGCAGGTCACCCACTGGCGAGCTTGTCCATGATCTCCGCCGCCTCGCGCAGCACCGCCCGCTCCTCGGCGGTCAGCTCCTGGAGCCGGCCGGCCAGCCACGCCTCCCGCGCCCGGGCCTCGGCCGAGAGCATCTCCTCGGCGGCCGGCGTCAGGTCGATGATCACCTGGCGCCCGTCGGTCGGGTGCGGGGTGCGGGTGACCAGCCCGGCGTTCTCGAGCGCGACGACGACGCGGGTCATCGACGGCGGCTGGACCCGCTCGTGGCCGGCCAGCTCCCCCGGGCTCATCGGGCCGTGCCGCTTCAGCGTCGACAGCGCCGCCAGGTGGGTGAGGGTCACCGAGGTGTCCACCCGCTGGTTGCGCAGCCGCCGCGAGAACCGCATCACCGACAGCCGCAGCTCGTGCGCGAGCGCGGCGGTGTCGAGCGTCGTCCGGCTCACGATAGTTAGCCTAACTCAGGAGGTCGCTCAGAACAGCTGCTGCAGCGGCTCGAGGGCGAAGTAGACGAAGAACAGCGCGGCCACCACCCACATGAGCGGGTGGATGTCCCGGCGCCGCCCGACGACCAGGCGCAGCAGCACGAAGCTGATGACCCCGGCGCCGATGCCGTTGGTGATCGAGTAGGTGAACGGCATCAGGGCGATGGTCAGGAACGCCGGGATGACCAGGGACATGTCGTCCCACGTGAGGTTCTTGATCTGGCTGATCATCAGCGCGCCGACGATCACCAGCGCCGGGGCGGCCGCCTCCGAGGGCACCACCTGCACCAGCGGGGTGAACAGCGTGGCGACGAGGAACAGCACCCCGGTGACGACGCTGGCCAGCCCGGTGCGGGCGCCGTCGGCCACCCCGGCCGTGCTCTCGACGTAGGTGGTGTTCGACGAGATGCTCGCCGCACCACCGGCCGCCGCGGCCAGCGAGTCGACCAGCAGCACCGGCTGCGAGCGCGGCAGGTTGCGGTTCTCGTCGAGCAGGTCGGCCTCGGCACCGACGGCGGTCACGGTGCCGACGGTGTCGAAGAAGTCCGCGATCATGATCGAGAAGACGATGAGCAGCGCGGCGACGACGCCGATGCGCTCGAAGCCGCCGAACAGCGAGAAGTTGCCGATGATCGACAGGTCGGGCACGCCCACGACGTCGTCGGGCAGGGCCGGCACCTGCAGCGCCCACCCGCGGGCGTTGGCCTCGCTGCCGTCCGCGCCGGTGCGCGGGCCGACCTCGGCGATCGCCTCGATGACGATGGCGAGGACCGTCGAGGCGACGATGCCGATGAGCAGCGCGCCCCGGACCTTGCGGACCACGAGCACCGCGGTCAGCAGCAGGCCGACGACGAAGACGAGGATCGGCCACCCGGCCAGCTGGCCGTTCACGCCGAAGCTGATCAGCGGGGCGCCGGTGCGGATGACGCCCGCGTCGGCCAGGCCGATGATGGTGAGGAAGAAGCCGATGCCGACCGCGATCGCCGTCTTCAGCTGCGGCGGGATGGCCTCGAACACCGCCTTGCGGAAGCCGGTGAGCACCAGCACGGTGATCAGCAGGCCCTCGAGCACGACCAGGCCCATGACCTCCGGCCAGGACAGCTGGGTGGCCGCGAAGACGGCGACGATCGCGTTGATGCCCAGGCCCGTGGCGACGGCCAGCGGGTAGCGCCCGACGATGCCCATGAGCAGCGTCATCGCACCGGCCACCAGCGCCGTCACGGCCGCCACGGAGGCGAACGGGAGCACGTTCCCCTCGACGTCGACGCCGGACAGGATGATCGGGTTGAGCACCACGATGTAGGCCATCGTGAAGAAGGTCGTGAACCCGCCGCGCACCTCGCGGCCGACGGTCGACCGGCGGGCGCTGATGTCGAAGTACCGGTCCATGCCGTTCTTCGGGCGCACCCGCGGGCCCTCGCTGCGGCGGGGGACGGTGGGCGGCGTGCCCGCCGAGACGTCGGCAGGGGTGTCACCGGTGGAGAGCGGGCCACCCGAGGCGCCGGCGCCACCGGAGGGACGGGACTGCTGGGGCATGCGGACTCTCCGGGCGGTGCGGTGGCCAACGAGCGGCGACAGCGTGCCATACGCCCGTTGCGGGCGTGTTCACCCGTGACCCCGCCGCACTCTAGGGTGCCCTCGTGCCCGGTCCACTCAAGCAGGCTCCGCCGCCGCTGCAGGTCGACACCGCCCGGGTGGTGCTGGCCGGGACGGCGCTGTGGGCGGTGGCCCTCGTCGTCCTGCTCGTCCTGGGCGACCGGGTGGACCGGATGTGGACCTGGACCTGCGTGGCCGCGATCGGGCTGGCGCTGCTCGGCCTCGGCGTGATGAAGCTGCAGGGCCAGCTGCGCGACCGCGACGAGTCGGAGGTCAGTCGCTGAGGACGTCGTACTCCGACGTGTCATAGCGGGCCGAGGTGACCACCTCGGTGTCCTGCACGACGACGAGCGTGGCCTGGCTGTGCGCCCCGCAGCCGTAGTCGGCGGTGACCACCCGGCCGTCGGCGGGCGCGTAGGCGTTGCCGCAGGCGCCGAGCATCTGCCGCAGCGAGCCGGCCAGCGGGAGGTAGAAGCCGCAGGTGGCGCACGAGCCGGGCGCCTGCCGGGCCATCGGCGCCGTCGGGCCGAACTCCCCCGCCGTCCAGCGGGCCACCGCGTCCGACCGCCCCTCCCGGGACATCACCCGTTCCCGGCCGAGGCCGAGCTCCCGGGCGACCACCCGACCCTCGGGGTCGTCGGCGGAGTCGTCGTCGAGCGTGTACGCCGGTGCCAGCCGGTGGTCGTCCTCGGTGGCCGGCAGGACGTCACCGACCGACAGGTCGCCCGGGCGCAGCCGCTCGTGCCACGGCACCCAGGCCGGCGCCAGCAGCGCCTGGTCACCGGGCAGCAGCACGACCTCGTCCACGGTGATCCGGTCCTCGCCGGGGACCCGCGCGATCGTCACCGCCCAGTGCCAGCCGACGTACCCGGGCAGCCGGCTGGCGAAGGTGTGGGTGAGCACCTCGCCCAGCTCGGCCGGGGACTCCCCGTCGGAGACGGGCTCGGGCGTGGCGCCCAGGTGCTCGCCGACCGCGTCGGCGTCGCCGGCCGTCTCGACGGCGGCCGCGCGGGCCGGCTCGATCGCGGCGGTCAGCGGGTCGACCGCGGCGGATGCGGACCGGACTGCTGCGAAGGACTCGGACACGGACCCATTGTGGCTGACGACCCGGCGTCCGGCTCCGACCGGACTCCCGGGCCGGTGCGGCACCATGGGCTCGTGCCCGCGTCCCGCCGCCCGCCCGGTACTCCCCGGCGGGCGCGGCTGTCCCGGCGGGCGGCGCCTCCCGGGCCCGACCGCGTCGACACGACCCCGCTCGGCGTCCCGCGGCCGCAGACCCGGCCGATGCCGTCGCCGACCCCGCCCCCGACCCCGACCAAGCTCACCGTCACCCGCGTCGCCGCCGCCCGCAGCCGCGAGCTCACCGTCGCCGCGGCCCGGCGGGTGCGGACGGCCAGCCGCGCCGACGGCGCCGGGGAGAGCGGCCTGACCCAGCTGCTGTGGGTCAACGCCCTGCACATGGCCGGGGACGCGATGATCGCCGTCTCCCTGGCCGGAACGCTGTTCTTCGCCGCCACGACCGACGCCCAGCGCGGCAACGTCGCGCTCTACCTGCTGGTGACGATGGCCCCGTTCGCCCTCCTCGCCCCGGTCATCGGGCCGGCGCTGGACCGGCTGCAGCGCGGGCGGCGGTGGGCCATGGGCGTCTCGCTGGGCGGCCGGGCGGTCCTCGCCCTGGTCATGGCCGCGCACTTCGACGACTTCTGGCTGTACCCGGCGGCGCTCGGCGTGCTGGTGCTCTCCAAGGCGCACAACGTGCTGCGGGCGGCGGTGGTCCCCCGGGTGCTGCCCGGCGCGATGTCGCTGACGTCGGCGAACGCCCGCCTGTCGGTGTTCGGGCTGGCGACCGCCGGGATCGCCGGCGGGCTCGCCGCGGGGGTGGCCACGCTGATCGGCTTCGACTGGGAGCTGTGGGCGACCGCCGCGGTGTTCCTCACCGGCGCGGTCCTCGCCGTCCGGCTCCCCCCGCACGTCGACGTCCCCGTCGGCGAGGAGCCGGCCGACGTGCTCACCACCACGGAGATCCCGCTGCCCGGCCGGCGGCGCCGGGTCCCGCCGCACGTGGTGCTGGCGCTGCGGGCCAACGCGGCCCTGCGCGGGCTCGGTGGGTTCCTCACCATCTTCATGGCGTTCCTGGTGCAGGCGACGTTCGCCGACGGCTGGGCGGCGACGGCTGCCCTCGGCGCGCTCGCGGTGGCGGCCGGCGCCGGCAGCTTCACCGGGACGGCGGTCGGCTCCCGGCTGCACACCGCCGCCCCCGACCGGCTGGTGCTCTGGGCCGCCTCCGCCGCGGCGGTCGTCACCGTCCTGGCCGCGGTGTTCTACAGCTACGGCATGGCGGTGCTGGTGGCCGCCGTCTCCGCCGTCGCCAACGCGCTGGGCAAGGTGTCCCTGGACGCGATCATCCAGCGCGAGGTGCCCGAGAGCCTGCGCGCCTCGGCCTTCGCCCGGTCGGAGACGATGCTGCAGCTGGCCTGGGTGGTCGGCGGGGCGCTGGGCATCGCGCTGCCGCCCACCGGCTGGATCGGGTTCACCGTGGCCGCCGCGCTGCTCGCGCTCGCCGTCGGGCTGGTCCTGTGGACCCTCTACCGCAGCGGCCGGCCGGCCGCGGCCACGGGGTCCCCGGACGCGCCGACGACCCCGGTGGGACCGTCGTGGACGTGAGAAGGCCCGCGACCGCGTCCCTGCTCGCCCTCTGCGCCGCCGGCTCGCTGGCCGCCTGCGCGGGCGAGCCCGACACCCCCGGCGACGTCCGGGTGCAGGCCGGGAGCCAGGACGTGACCGCCCGGCCGACCCAGTACTGCCTGGACGGCGAGGGGCAGCGCTACGAGACCACGCCGCCGGTCGTCGAGGTCTCCCCCGGCACCGACATCTCGCTGACGGTGCCCGAGCGGATCGCCGAGCGCGGCTGGCAGGTGCAGGTGTTCGACGAGTCGCTGCAGCAGGTGATCGGCGAGGTCGACGTCCCGGCGGGCACGGAGACGTTCGCGGAGATCAACTCCTCGGACGTCGTCCCGCCCGCCTTCTACCTCGTCGTCGTCGAGGACAAGGGCGGCGACTGCGGCGAGTTCACCGGCGCCTGGCCGATCGGCATCCTCCGCGCCGGCGGCGACCTGCAGGGCTGAGCGAGCCGGGTCAGCCCTCCAGGTCGCCGGCGACCGCGCGCAGCACCGACGCGACCTTGCGGGCCTCCGCGCGGTCGGGGTGCCGGCCGTGGCGCAACCCCTCGCCGACGTCGTCGAGCAGCTTGATCAGGTCCTCGATGATCGGCACCAGCTCGTCGGGCTTCTTCCGGTTCTTCGCGGCCACGGTGGCCGCCACCGAGGGCAGCGGGTCGAGGATGCGCACCTGCAGCGCCTGGTCGCCCCGGCGGCCGGCGACGATGCCGAACTCCACCCGCTGGCCGGGCTTGAGGTCGCTGGTGCCGGCCGGGAGCGCGTCCTTGTGCACGAAGACGTCGGGCCCGTCCTCGCGGGACAGGAAGCCGAAGCCCTTCTCCGCGTTGAACCACTTCACTCTGCCGGTGGGCACGGTGTGATCCCTCAGTTCCTCGGTGTGGCGCGGCCCGCGGGCCGGTCCGGACGACGACGGGCGGCACGCTCCACCCGGTGCACAGGTTAGCCGCCGCGACGCTCCTCCGACCTGCCCGTTCCGGCGCGCCCGCCCCGCCGTCCCTACCCTGAGCCGGTGCCCGAGCGCGCCGACGGCCCCGACCACCCCGATTACCGGTTCACCCTCGCCAACGAGCGGACGCTGCTGGCCTGGCTGCGCACCGGCCTGGCCCTGGTCGCCGGCGGGGTCGCCGTCGCCACCTACGCCCCCGACCTGGGCGTGCGCTGGGGCAGCGCCGCCGTCTCCCTGGCCCTGGTGCTGATCGGGCTGGGCACCGCGCTGGCCGGCTACCGCCGGTGGCGGGCCAACGAGACGGCGATCGCGGCGGGGCGGGCGCTCCCGTCGAGCTCCGTCGTCCCGGCGGTGGCCGCCGCGGTGGCCGCGGTCGTGGTCGTGGTCGGCGTGCTGGTCGGCGTCGAGGTGATGCGCGGGTGACCGCGGCGATGGAGACCCAGCCGGAGCGCACCGCGCTGGCCTGGCAGCGCACCGGCCTGGGCGTGCTGGCCGTCGCGGCGCTGCTCGCTCACCGGGCGCTCGAGGTCGGGCGCCCGGCGCTGCTCGTGGTCGCGGGGGTGGCCGCCCTGCTGGGCCTGGCCGTGCTGGGCGGCCTGGCCCCGGCGCGCTACCGGCAGGTGCAGGACCGGGTCGCCGGGGGCCGCGCGGTGACCGCGCCGGCGCCGGGCCGGGCGGTGACCGCCGTCGTGGCGCTCACCGCGCTCGCCGCCGCCGTCGCCGTGGTCATCCCGGGGTGACACCGGGGGCGATGCCGAGCCGGTCCAGCAGGACCAGGAAGACGACGGCGAAGTCGTTGCCGGCCACCTCGCGGGCCACCCGCGGCCAGTCCACCTGCTCGCGCATCGCCCGGGCCACCGGCAGCAGCCGGGTGAAGTCGCAGTAGTGCTCGTCGAGGGCCATGAGCTTGGCGGCGAGGACGTCGGTGGCGTCGAGCACCGGCATCTGGACCGAGAGGACCGGCAGCGTCTCCGCCCGCTCCACCAGGTCGAGTTCCGCGGGACGGCCGCACGTCCGCCACACCACGTCGACGAAGACCTCGTCCTGCACCACCTTGAGCAGCCAGTCCTCCGCCGGGTCCACGACCTGCAGGCCGGCGTCGGCCAGCGCCTTGCCCGCCCGCTCTGCCTCGGCCGCCGGGACCACGAAGTCGGCGTCGTGGTCGGGCTCGGGGGCGCCCCGCACCCAGGCGGCGTAGCCCCCGCAGAGCGCGAAGGGCACCTCGGCGTCCTTGAGCGCGACGGCGGTCCGCTTCAGCAGGTCGCGCACCTGGTCACGGGGCGAGGTCTCCACGCGACCCTCGCTACCCGGTCGCGGCGCGCGCACGCGCGCGGGAGGTAGATCCGGCACCGGGTGGGCACAGGAGGCGGGTGCGCATCGCGACCTTCAACCTCCTGCACGGCCGCTCCCTCGACGACGGCCGGGTCGACGTCGACCGGCTGGCCGCGGCGGTGAAGAGCCTGGACGTCGACGTCCTGGGCCTGCAGGAGGTGGACCGCGACCAGCCCCGGTCGCTGGGCGCGGACCTGACCGCCGTCGCGGCCGAGGCGATGGGCGCGGTGGACTCGCAGTTCGTCGCCGCCCTCGCCGGCACCCCGGGCGGCACCTGGATGGCCGCCACCGGCGAGGAGCAGCCGGGGTCGGCCAGCTACGGGATCTCGCTGCTGTCGCGCTACCCCGTCGTCTCCTGGCGGGTGGTGCGCCTGGCCCCGCTGCAGGTCAGCGTGCCGTTGTGGTCCCCGCAGTCGCGGCGTCCCTTCCTGGCCCGGGACGAGCCGCGGGTTGCGGTGGCCGCCGTCCTGGACGGCCCCTTCGGCCAGTTCACCGTCTGCAACACCCACCTGTCGTTCATCCCGCGCTGGAACGGCCACCAGCTGCGCACGCTGGTGCGTTCACTGCAGGGCACCCGGGAGCCGCTGGTGCTCATGGGCGACCTCAACATGCAGCAGCGCGCCGCCGCGCGGAACAGCGGGCTGACCCCGATCGCCTCGGCGGCCACCTTCCCGGCGCCCCGGCCGTCCCGGCAGCTGGACCACGTCCTGGTCCGCGGGGCCCTCCGCGCGAGCGGACCGGCCGAGGCCGTGCGGCTGCCGCTGTCCGACCACCGGGCGCTCGTCGTCCCCGTCGACGCGGGCTGATCCGCAGGGGCGGGTCGCGGAGCACCGCCGCCGGGTGGATCATGATCGGCATGACCGCCCGGATCCTGTCCCTCGTCGCCGGCATCGTGCGCGTGGTGTTCGCGGTGATCGCCGCGGTCATCGTGGTGCACGCGGTGTTCGTGCTCTTCGAGGCGAACCCGGCCAACGGGCTGGTGCAGTTCGCGGCCGGCTGGCGCGACTCGTTCGGCTGGTTCACCGAGGACCTGTTCACCCCGTCGGACCCGAAGGTCGCCGAGGCGATCAACGCCGCCCTGGCCGCGCTGATCTGGGTGGTCGTGGGCAGCCTGCTGTCGAAGCTGATCGTCCGGCTGGCCCCGTCGTCGTCGATGAACGCCTAGGCGAAGCGGCGCTCCGCCGCCCCCTGCAGACCCAGCTCCTCGACCGACACCTGCCGCATCTCGACCTTGCGGATCTTGCCGGTGACCGTCATCGGGAACTCGTCGACGACCTTCACGTACCGCGGCACCTTGTAGTGGGCCAGCTTCCCGGCGCAGAAGTCCCGCAGCGCCTCGGCGGTGAGCGGCTCGGCCCCCTCGCGCAGCCGCACCCAGGCCATCAGCTCCTCCCCGTAGCGCTCGTCGGGAACGCCGATCACCTGCGCGTCGACGACGTCGGGGTGGGTGTAGAGGAACTCCTCGATCTCCCGCGGGTACACGTTCTCCCCGCCGCGGATGACCATGTCCTTGATCCGGCCGACGATGTTGAGGTAGCCGGCCTCGTCCATGACGGCGAGGTCGCCGGTGTGCATCCAGCGGGCGCGGTCGATGACCTCGGCGGTCTTCTCCGGCTCGTTCCAGTAGCCGAGCATCACCGAGTAGCCGCGGGTGCAGAACTCCCCCGGCGTCCCGCGCGGCACGGTCAGCCCGGTCGCCGGGTCGACGACCTTCACCTCCAGGTGCGGGTGCACCCGGCCGACGGTGGCGGTGCGGCGCTCGAGGTCGTCGTCGGCGCCGGTCTGCGTGGAGACCGGTGAGGTCTCGGTCATGCCGTAGCAGATGGTCACCTCGGTCATGCCCATCTCGCTGACCACCCGCTTCATCACCTCGACCGGGCACGGGGAGCCGGCCATGATGCCGGTGCGCAGGCTGGTGAGGTCGTACCCGGCGAAGTCCGGCAGGCCCAGCTCGGCGATGAACATCGTCGGGACGCCGTACAGCGAGGTGCACCGCTCGTCCTGGACGGCCTGCAGGGTCAGCGCGGGGTCGAAGCCGGGCGCCGGGATCACCATCGTCGCGCCGTGCGAGGTGGCGCCGAGGTTGCCCATCCCCATGCCGAAGCAGTGGTAGTAGGGCACCGGGATGCAGACGCGGTCGGCCTCGGTGTAGCCGCAGCCCTCGCCCACGAAGAAGCCGTTGTTGAGCAGGTTGTGGTGGGTGAGCGTGGCGCCCTTCGGGAAGCCCGTCGTCCCCGAGGTGTACTGGATGTTGATCGGGTCGTCGGCCGACAGCTCGGCCGCCCGCTCGGCGAGGCGCCCGCGGTCCCCCGCCCGGCCGGTGTCCATCAGCCGCTCCCACTCCGGGGAGCCGAGGAACACCACCTCGCGCAGCTCGGGGCAGTCGCCGCGCACCTCGCCGACCATGGCGCGGTAGTCGCTGGTCTTGAACTCCGGTGCGCTCACCAGCACGGAGATGCCGGCCTGCTTGAGCACGTAGGCGAGCTCGTGCGTGCGGTAGGCCGGGTTGATGTTGACCAGGATCGCGCCGAGCTTGGCCGTCGCGTACTGGACGAAGACCCACTCAGCGCAGTTGGGCGCCCAGATGCCGACCCGGTCGCCCTTCCGCACGCCGAGGGCGTCCAGGCCGAGCGCGCAGGCGTCGACGTCGGCGACCAGCTGCGGATAGGTCCAGCGGCGACCGGAGGCGCACTCGACCAGCGCCTCGTGGTCACCCACCCGCGCCGCCGTCCGATCGAGGTTGGCCCCGATGGTGTCCCCGAGCAGGGGGGTGGTCGAGGTTCCGCTGCTGTAGGACGGCAGCGCGGGTGCGGTCATCGCTCGCTCACCGCCGACGCCGGCCCTCGGGCGTCTGCACGCCCGCCCGGTTGGGCTTGTCGGTCGGGTGCGCGTAGCGCAGCCGGTCGGCCGGGAGCGGGAACTCGTGGTCCTGCCCGAACGGCGAGAGCCCACCGGCGACCGAGGCCGAGAGCTCGGTCAGCGGCGGGCCGCCGTCCTCCGACTCGCCCCAGGTGGGCTCCACCAGGTGCGCGTGCTTCTCGTTGCGCTTGGCCATGACGCCTCCGTGTGCGGTACCGGGTGCACCGCGCGGTGCACCGTTCCCCCTCATCTTCGCCGATGCCGCCCGCCGGGCGCACGCCACCGCCCCGGGGAGGGCGGCCGATGTCGCGCTCAGCGGGACCGGGTGACCTCGCGGGCGCCGTAGACGGTGCCCGCGCCGTCGGCGGTGAGCACCCACCGCCCCCCGCCCACGGGCGCGGCCTGCACGATCCCGCCGTCGAGGGCCTGCACCGCCCGGGTGCGCCAGGCGGCGGTGCTCAGCAGCCGCAGCCGCACCGGCTCGCCGGCCAGCTCGTCGTACCCGGCGGGCTCGAAGGCCAGCAGCGCCGGGCCGGCGATCCGCAGCGTGCCGGTGCGCCAGGCGGTCGAGGCCAGCGCCCGCTCCCAGCGCCGGGTGCGCACCAGGGCGCCGGCCCCGGCGGCCACCGCGGCGAGCCCGCCGACCACCAGGACGACGACGCCGAGCCCCGCCCCGGGCAGGCGCTGACCGCTCTCCCCGGCCACCATCACCGCGGCGGCGGCGAGCAGGACCCCCAGGACGACGGCGATCCCGCCGCCCCCGAGCCAGCGCAGGGCCCCGGCCTGGTGGGCGGCGAGGGCCGTCCGGGTCTGCGGATCGTCACTCGCCGGGTGCATGCACCCATGCTGGCAGGAGCACCGGCGCGATCGGGGACGTAGCGTGGACCGGATGTCCACGGAAGCCCCTGCCACGCTCGCCGCCTGGCTGCGCACCCGCAGCGACGAGCAGGTGCGCGCGTTGCTGGTGGCCCGGCCCGACGTCGCGCGCCCCGCCCCCTCCGACGTCGTCGCCCTGGCCAGCCGCCTGGCGGTGCCGGTGTCGGTCGACCGCGCGCTCGACGAGCTGGACGCCGCGACGCTGCAGGTGCTCGACGTGGTGCTCCTCGCGCCCACCGACGGCATGGCGCCCGACGAGCTGATCGCCGCGCTGCCCGAGGTGCCCGACGACGTCCTCACCGGCGCCGTGGAGGCGCTCCGCACCCGGGCCCTGCTGTGGGGCGACGACGTGCTGCACGCCCCCGACCCCGTGCGGCGCGCCGTCCGGCACCCCGCGGGGCTGGGGCGCCGCGCCCTCGACCTGCGCGTCCAGCTGCCGGCCGACCTCCCCGCCGCGCTGGCCGAGCTCGCCCCCGAGGAGCGCGCCGTCCTGGAGAGGCTGGCCGGTGACCGGCCGGTGGGCCACCTCCCCGACGCACCCGCCAACGGCACGGCGACGCCGGCCCGACGGCTGCTGCAGCGGGGGCTGCTCGCCCGGATCGACGCGCTGAACGTCGAGCTCCCCCGGGAGATCGGCCTGCTGCTGCGCGGCGACGCCCCCTACGGCCCGCCGCGGCGGCGGCCCGAGCCCGCGGTGGTCACGCGCGAGCTGCGGGTGCTCGACCGCCAGGCCGCCGGCGCCGCGCTGGAGACCGTCGGCCGGATCGGCGAGCTGCTGGCGATGCTCGAGGAGGAGCCCGCCGGGCTGCTGCGCAGCGGCGGCGTCGGCGTGCGCGACCAGAAGCGCCTGGCGCGGGCGCTGCACGTGACCGAGCCGGAGGCCGCCTGGCTGCTGGAGCTGGCGTTCGCCGGTGGCCTGCTCGACGTGGGCGGGCCGCACCGCGACGAGTGGCTGCCCACCCGCGCCTACGACGTCTGGCGGGAGCAGGACCTCGCCGACCGCTGGGCCGTGCTGGCCGCCGGCTGGCTGGACGGCGTGCGGCTGCCGTCGCTGGTCGGGGTGCGCGACCTGGCCGGCAAGGCGGCCAACGCGCTCTCCCCCGACCTGGTGCGGCACACCGCGCCGGCGATCCGCCGCTCGGCGCTCACCGTGCTGGCCGAGCAGCCGCCGGGCTCGGGGCTGGCGCCGGACGACCTGACCGCGCTGCTGCGCTGGCGCACGCCACGCCGGGCCGACCGGCTGGCGCCGGTGCCCGACATGCTCGGCGAGGCCGCGCGGCTCGGCGTCCTGGTGTCCGGCGTCCTCTCCACCGCCGGCCGCGGGCTGCTCGGCGCGGGTGAGGACGGCGCGGCCGACGGCATGCGCGGGCTGATGCCCGAGCCGGTCGACCACGTGCTCGCCCAGCCCGACCTCTCGCTGATCGCGCCCGGTCCGCTGGTCGCGGAGCTGGCCGACACGCTCGCCGTCGTCGCCGACGTGGAGTCCTCGGGCGGGGCGACGGTGTTCCGGGTGTCGGAGTCCTCGGTCCGCCGGGCGCTGGACGCCGGCTGGTCGGCGTCGGACCTGCACGACTTCTTCGAGCACGCGTCGCGGACGCCGGTGCCCCAGGCCCTCGACTACCTGGTCGACGACGTCGCCCGCCAGCACGGCCGGCTGCGGGTGGGCGCGATCGAGTCCTACGTGCGCTCCGACGACCACGGGCTGCTCTCCCAGGTGCTCAACGACCGCCGGACCGCGGCCGCGGAGCTGCGCCGGCTGGCACCGGGCGTGCTGGTCAGCGGGCTCGGCGCCGACGAGGTGCTCACGGTGCTGCGCGAGGCGGGCTACGCCCCGGCCGGGGAGAACCCGGGCGGCGCCGTCCTCACCCGGCCGCCGGCCCGGCCCCGGGCCGCCGGTCGCCGGACCGGCAGCGAGTCGCACCCGGCGCCGCGGCCGCTCTCGGCCGACGACCTGGACGCGACGGTCCGAGAGATCCGCGCCGGTGACGCCGCGCTGGCCGCCCGCCGCGGCGAGGCGGTGCGCCAGGTGCCCGGCGTGACGACGGCGTCGACGCTCGAACTGCTCTCCCGGGCGCTCCGCGAGGGGGTGCCGGTGTGGCTCGGCTACGTCGACGCCCAGGGCAGCGGGAGCCAGCGGGTGGTGCAGCCGGTGTCGCTGGCCGGGGGTTTCCTCTCCGGCTACGACGAGCGGCGCGGGGAGAACCGGACCTTCGCCGTGCACCGGATCACCTCGGTCGCCCTGGTGGAACCCGACGACGCGGGCTGACCGGCCGGCCCGCTGAGGGACGGCGCACACCGCCGGCCCGGAAGGGGCTGTCGCCCTCCGGCGTTACCGTGAGCAGTCCGGCGCGATCCGTTCGCGTCGTCGTCCCGAACCCCGGAGGAGTCCCCGCGTTGAGCGACGGCCCGCTGATCGTCCAGTCGGACAAGACCCTGCTGCTCGAGGTCGACCACCCGCTGGCCCGTGACTGCCGGGCGGCGATCGCCCCGTTCGCGGAGCTGGAGCGCTCGCCGGAGCACGTGCACACCTACCGGGTGACGCCGCTCGCGCTGTGGAACGCCCGGGCCGCGGGGCACGACGCCGAGCAGGTCGTCGACGCCCTGGTGCGGTTCTCCCGCTACCCGGTGCCGCACGCGCTGCTGGTCGACGTCGCCGACACCATGGACCGGTTCGGGCGGCTGACGCTGGCCAACAACCCGGTGCACGGGCTCGTGCTCACGACCACCGACCGCGCCGTGCTGGAGGAGGTCATCCGCTCCAAGCGGGTCGCCCCGATGCTCGGCGCGCGGATCGACCCCGACAGCGTCGTCGTGCACCCGTCGGAGCGCGGGCGGCTCAAGCAGGCGCTGCTCAAGATCGGCTGGCCGGCCGAGGACCTCGCCGGCTACGTCGACGGCCAGGCGCACCCGATCGAGCTCGATCAGGCCGACTGGCACCTGCGCGACTACCAGCAGGAGGCCGTCGAGGGGTTCTGGGCCGGCGGCTCGGGCGTCGTCGTGCTGCCCTGCGGCGCGGGCAAGACGCTGGTCGGTGCCGCCGCGATGGCCGAGGCGAAGGCCACCACGCTGATCCTGGTGACCAACACCGTCGCCGGGCGGCAGTGGAAGCGCGAGCTGATCGCCCGCACCTCCCTGACCGAGGACGAGATCGGCGAGTACTCCGGAGAGCGCAAGGAGATCCGCCCGGTCACCATCGCGACCTACCAGGTGATCACCACCCGCCGAAAGGGCGAGTACCGGCACCTGGACCTGTTCGACGCACAGGACTGGGGCCTGATCGTCTACGACGAGGTGCACCTGCTGCCGGCGCCGATCTTCCGGCTGACCGCCGACCTGCAGTCCCGCCGCCGGCTCGGCCTCACCGCCACGCTGGTGCGCGAGGACGGGCGCGAGGACGACGTCTTCTCGCTCATCGGCCCGAAGCGGTACGACGCCCCGTGGCGCGACATCGAGGCGCAGGGCTACATCGCGCCGGCCGAGTGCATCGAGGTGCGGGTGTCGCTCGACGACGAGGAGCGGATGACCTACGCCGTCGCCGAGCCCGAGGAGCGGTACCGGATCGCGGCCACCGCGCAGTCGAAGCTGCCGGTGATCCGGCGGGTGCTGGAGCGCCACCCCGAGGAGCAGAAGCTGGTCATCGGCGCCTACCTCGACCAGCTCGAGGAGCTCGGCGCCGCGCTCGACGCCCCGGTCATCCAGGGATCGACGACGAACAAGGAGCGGGAGCGGCTGTTCCAGGCGTTCCGCATCGGCGAGATCAAGACGCTCGTCGTCTCGAAGGTCGCGAACTTCTCCATCGACCTGCCCGAGGCCGCGGTCGCGGTGCAGGTGTCCGGGACGTTCGGCTCGCGCCAGGAGGAGGCCCAGCGGCTGGGCCGGGTGCTGCGCCCGAAGGCCGACGGCCGGCAGGCCCACTTCTACACGGTGGTCAGCCGCGACACCCTCGACAGCGAGTACGCCGCGCACCGGCAGCGGTTCCTCGCCGAGCAGGGCTACGCGTACACGATCGTCGACGCCGCCGACCTGGCCGGCCCCGGCGAGGTCAACGGCCCCGACTGGGTGGACGAGCCGGCCGACTGATCACGGCGCCGCCGACCGGATCACGGCGCCGGCAACCGGTCGGCCGTTCCACCGGGACGATGCCCTCCGCTCGCGCCCGCGCGGCCGGGTCCACGGAGACGAAGACGTCGGCTGCAGCCGGGTGACGGCCAGGTACTCGGCGTCGGTCGTCGACTCCACGTCGTGCTCGCGGGCGATAGCCCGGGCGACCTGACGGCTGACGCGGTCGCCGAGCGAGCGGATCTCCACGCGGGTCATCGCGTCGTGCCGCGCCAGGGACTCGCGCTCGGTCAGTTCTCCCCGGCGAACGGCGGCGAACAGCAGGTCGAGCGCCTGCGAGCGCAGCACCTGCGGCGCGACCAGCTGGTGGCCGGGCGCGACGGCGACGCCCTCGGCCACCAGGTGCAGCAGCGTGGGTGCGTCGATCACGAAGCGCGTCATGCGGCCGCACCGCAGTGCCGTCGGCGCCCTAGTAGGGCGGCGGCGAGGTGCACGCCAGCAGGCCGCTCGGGGTGGTCACCGTGAGGGTGCCGTCGGGCGCCAGCTCGTGCTGCCACCCGGGTGCCTGGTGCTTGCCGCGGTGGTGCGACGTGCAGTAGCCGACCAGGTTGGTCGCGGCGGTGGGTCCGTCGGGGTACGGGCGGTCGTGGTCGAGCTCGCCGCCGCGCGGGACCGGCCGGCGGCAGCCGGGGAAGCGGCAGCGCCGGTCGCGGGCGCGGAGGTGGCGATCGAGCGCGGCGCTCGGCCGGTAGCCGTCGGTGGGTGGCGGTGGCCCGAGCCCGGGCCGGCCGCTCAGGTCGTGGTCGCAGTGGGCCGGGTCGCGGCGGCAGGCGGTGTCCTCGCAGACGGCCAGCCGGCGGAGCTCCGGCGCATCGGTGAGCGCCAGCAGGGCGCCGGTGAGCTCGTCGACCACGGCGATGCGCGGCCGGTCGGCGAGGCCGCCACCGCCGGTGCGGTGCAGCAGGTCGGCCAGGGCCGCGCGCTGCTCCCGGGCCGCAGCAGCCAGGGCAGCGATCGCATCGGGTGCCGCAGACGTCCGGCCTTCGGGGCCGGTCCGCCACGCCTCCTCGTCGTCGGCATCGTCGAGCCGCGCGGCCGTCACCGCGCTCTGCGCCCGCCCCACGGCGCGCTCCAGGTCGAGCAGCGCCAGACCTGCGACGTCGACGGCACGATCGGCCGCCGCCCACGTACCGGTGGCCGGTGGATCCTGCGCCGTGGTGCCGTCGTCGCGTGCGCATCCAGCGGCTGGGGGTTCGGCGGAGGGTGGGCCGAGCATGCCGAGATCGATGGCTGTGGGCATGCCCGCCCAGCGGGCTCCTTCGGCCCAGTGGCGTTCCATCTCCTCCTGTGGCGGGTCGGGTTGTCCGCCCCACTCCTGGAGGACGAGCGCCTCGGTGGCCGCCCACCAGTCGGCCAGCGCCTCGTCCTCGGTGGGGTACCGGGCCGGTGGTGCGGTGGCCGGCGTGGGGAACAGGGCCGGTGGTGCGGTGGCCGGCGTGGGGAACAGGGCCGGTGGCGCGGTGGCCGGCGTGGGGAACAGGGCCGGTGGCGCGGTGGCCGGCGTGGGGTCGGGGTCCGGTCCGGTGCCCGCGGGCGGATCGACCGGAGTGGCATCGGGGAGCAGGCCCAGGGCGCGGGCCAGCGCCCGCACGAGCTCGGCAGGGACTGCCTGGCCGCCGATCTCGCCCGGCTCGTCGCCGCCCAGCAGGGTGCACACCCCGGCGACCACGGTCAGCTGCGCGGTCACCGGCGGCAGTGCGTGCTCGCCAGGCCGCAGCACGAGGTCGAGCAGGCAGTCGGCCATCTTCTGGCCGCGGGTGCGCCGGTCGTCCGGCCCGCTGTCGAGCTCGTCGGCGTACCGGCCGAGCGCGTCGAGCAGCGCCTGGGCCTCCGGCACGGTGAGCAGCGCGCTCAGCACGGCCATCCCGTCGGTACCCTCCGGCCGGACCGATATCCCACGCCGGCGCAGCGCCCGGGCCAGCCGGCCTGCAGCGTCGCGCGCATCGCGCCGAAGGACCACGCGCCGCGCCTTGTCACCCAGTTGCGCCGGGGTGGTGGTGGCCCGCCGCGCGGCCCAGGCGAGCAGCTCGGCCTCCACCTCGGCGCGGACTTTCGGGTCCGCGATCGGCGCGACGGTGCCGAGCATCGGCCAGAGGTGCCCGTCGTGCAGCGCGCCCGACTCGAGGGCCGCCAGCGTCCCGGGCAGCCGGTGCACGAGCGTCAACGACCGGATGAGCAGCGCCTCGGCCGACTGCGAGGTGCGGGACAGGGCGACGGCCAGTTCCTGGGTGGCCCACTCGCTGACGTCGGCGAGCACCTCGGGCCGGGAGGCACGGCGATCGGCGCTCATGGCGCCCGGCTCGCCCGGCGGCCGGTCCCGGGACACCGGGCGGGCCGCGGCGAACTCGGCGACCGCCCGGGCGCGCAGCGCGGTCTGCCGGGCGATCTCCCGGTCGGCGGCCTGCACCGCGCCGAGCGGCCCGGTCGCCCAGCCGACAGCCGGCGCACCCGGCGGTGCGCTGGTCGTCGTCCCGGCGTCCTTCACGTGATCGATCGTATGTTCGACCACCGACACTTTCCGGGCGCCTGCTCGGGAGCGGACGCCCGCCAGACCACCTCCATGTGCACCTCGTCGCGCCGGTCGTCAGGGGTGAGCTGCCGGGCATCGGGACGGTGACCGGTCTCCGTCCAGCCGCGGCGCCCCGCCACCGGCAGCCGGCTCAGCCGGGGGCCGACCCGGCGGCCCGGTTGCCGCCTGCACCGGGTTTGCCACGCCGACCGGGAGGGGCACCGGCGGGCCATGGACGCGGACATCACCCTGCGGGTCGACGGCGAGACCCGCCGGCTGACCGTCGACACCCGCACCTCCCTGCTCGACGCGCTGCGCGAGCGGCTCGGCAACGCGAGCCCGAAGAAGGGCTGCGACCACGGCCAGTGCGGGGCCTGCACGATCCTGCTCGACGGGCAGCGGGCGCTCTCCTGCCTCGCGCTCGCGGTCGCGCACGACGGGGCCGAGATCACCACGGCCGACGGCCTGGCGCGCGACGGCGAGCTGCACCCGGTGCAGCGGGCGTTCCTCGAGCGGGACGCCTTCCAGTGCGGCTACTGCACCCCCGGCCAGGTCTGCTCCGCCGTCGGGGTGATCGACGAGTTCGAGCGCGGCTGGCCCAGCCACGTCACCGAGAACCTCATCGCCGATCCGGAGATGACCCACGACGAGGTCGCCGAACGGATGAGCGGCAACCTCTGCCGCTGCGCCGCCTACGTGAACATCACGCCCGCGGTGCAGGAAGCGGCCGGCGCATGAAGCCCTTCGCCTTCGCGAGGCCCGGCGACGTCGCCGAGGCCGTCCGGGACGTCGCCGCCGAGCCGAACGCCGTCTTCCTCGCCGGCGGCACCAACCTCGTCGACCACCTGCGGCTCGGCGTCGCCCGCCCGGACCTGGTCGTCGACGTCCGCACGCTCACCTCCCGCGAGATCACCGACCTCGACGACGACGGGCTGCGCCTGGGGGCCGCGAGCACCAACAGCGAGGTCGCCGCCGATCGCCGCGTCCGGGAGCGCTACCCGGTGCTCGCCCAGGCGCTGCTGGCCGGGGCGACCGGCCAGCTGCGGAACATGGCCACCACCGGCGGCAACCCGCTGCAGCGCACCCGCTGCCCGTACTTCCAGGACGTCACGACGCCGTGCAACAAGCGGGAGCCCGGCAGCGGCTGCTCCGCCGTCGGCGGCTACGTCCGGTACCACGCGATCCTCGGGACGCCGGGCGCGCTGCCGGACCCGACCGCGCCGGAGACGTGCATCGCCACGCACCCCTCCGACATGGCCGTCGCCCTGGCCGCACTCGACGCGCAGGTGCACACCCTCGGCCCGGCCGGCGTGCGCACCGTCCCGTTCGTCGACCTGCACCGGCTACCCGGCGACGACCCCTCCCGGGACACGGTGCTCGAGCACGGCGAGCTCGTCACCGCGATCGACCTCCCCCCGCTGCCGATCGGCGCCCGGTCGGCCTACCGCAAGGTGCGCGACCGGGCCTCCTACGCCTTCGCGCTGGTGTCGGTCGCCGCCGTCGTCACCGGCGACGGCGACGTCCGGATCGCCCTGGGCGGGGTGGCGCACAAGCCGTGGCGGGCCACCCGCGCCGAGGAGATCCTGCGTGGCGGCCCGCTGACCGAGCACGCCGTGCGCGCCGCGATGGACGCCGAACTGGCGGCCGCCCAGCCGCAGCCCGGGGTGGAGGGCGGCAACGGCTTCAAGATCCCGCTCGTCGCCCGCACCGTGGCCGCGACCCTGCGCGGCCTCGTCCCGGAGGAGCAGTCATGACCGACCTGCTGGAGCCGCGCGCCATCGGCCAGGACCTGGTCCGCCGGGACGGCGAGCCGAAGGTCCGGGGCACCGCCACCTACGCCTACGAGACGCCGGTGGACGACCCCGCCTACTGCCACCCGGTGCAGGCCACGATCGCCCGCGGACGGGTGACCGCCGTGGACACCGCGGCGGCCGAGGCGCTGGACGGCGTGCTGCGGGTCCTCACCCCGTTCGACGCCGAGCGGCTGGCGAGCACCGAGGACGCCGAGTACGCCGTCCTGCAGAGCGACGAGGTCGCCTTCCGCGGGCAGCTGGTCGGCGTGGTGATCGCCGAGACGTCGGAGGTCGCCCGGCAGGCCGCCGACTCGATCGTCGTCACCTATGCCGAGCAGCCGCACGACTCGGCGCTGGCGATCGACCGGGACGACCTGTACGCGCCGGAGAAGGTCAACGCCGGGCACGAGACCGACACCGCCGAGGGCGACGTCGCCGCCGCGATGGCCACCGCGGAGGTGACGCTGGAGCGCACCTACTCCACCGCGATGTACCACAACAACCCGCTCGAGCCGCACGCGACGACGGCGCTCTGGGACGCGGACGCGCAGTTCCTGACCCTGTGGGACTCCACCCAGGGCGTGCACCCCGACCGCGCCGCGGTCTGCGAGGTCTTCGGCCTGGACCAGGAGCAGGTGCGGGTGGTCTGCCCGTACGTCGGCGGCGGCTTCGGCTCCAAGGGGCGGCCGCACGCGAACGTCATGCTCGCCGCGCTCGCCGCCCGGGCGCTCCCCGGCCGGCCGGTGAAACTGGCGCTCACCCGGCAGCAGATGTTCTTCCTGGCCGGCTACCGCACGCCGACGATCCAGACGATGCAGCTGGCCGCCGACCGGCGGGGCCGGCTCCAGGCGATCGCGATCGACGTGGTGGAGCAGACCTCGCGGATCAAGGAGTACGCGGAGCAGACCGGCGTTCCCACGCGGATGATGTACGCCTCCCCCAACCGACGCAGCACGCACCGGCTGGCGGGCCTCGACGTCCCGGTGCCCTCGTGGTTCCGCGCCCCGGGCGAGTGCCCGGGCATGTTCGGTCCCGAGGTCGCGATGGACGAGCTCGCCGAGGAGCTGGGCATCGACCCGGTCGAGCTGCGGATCCGCAACGAGCCGGAGGTGGACCCGGAGACGAAGAAGCCCTGGTCCAGTCGCAACCTGGTGCGCTGCCTGCGCGAGGGCGCCGACCGGTTCGGCTGGGACCGTCGCGGACCGGGCGGGCACCGGCAGGGCGACTGGCTGGTCGGGTACGGGGTCGCCTCGTCGGTCTACCCGACGATGCGCCAGGCCACGTCGACGGCGAACCTGCGGTACGCGGACGGCCGCTACGTAGCCGAGATCGGCGCCGCGGACCTCGGCACCGGGGCGTGGACGATCCTGCCGCAGATCACCGCCGACGCCCTGGCCGTCGACGTCGCCGACGTGGAGGTGCGGATCGGCGACACCCGCTACCCCACCGCTTCCGTGGCCGGCGGCTCGTCGGGGACGAACACCTGGGGCTCGGCGCTGGTGGTGGCCGCCCGCGCCTTCCGCGACAAGTTCGGCGGGTCGCCGGCCGACGGCGACGAGATCTCCGGCGACGTCGACCAGGCGGCCAAGGACGACGCCCATGCGCCGTACGCGTTCGGCGCGCAGTTCGTCGAGGCCCGCGTGCACGTGGACACCGGGGAGATCCGGGTGCCGCGGCTGCTGGGCGTCTTCGGCGTCGGCCGGGTGGTCAACCCCCGGACCGCCCGGTCGCAGCTCATCGGGGGCATGACGATGGGGCTGTCGATGGCGCTGCACGAGAACAGCGTCTGGGACCCGCGGATCGGTCAGGTGGCCAACCACGACCTCGCCGAGTACCACATCTCCGTCAACGCCGACGTCGGCGAGGTCGAGGCGCTGTGGATCGACGAGCACGACCCGTACGTCAACGTGATGGGCACCAAGGGCATCGGCGAGATCGGCATCACCGGGACGGCAGCCGCCGTCGTCAACGCCGTCCACCACGCCACCGGCGTGCGGGTGCGGGACCTCCCGGTGACGCTGGACAAGCTCCTCCCGGGGCTGCCCTGACCCGTGCGTCGGGCGTGACCGGCGTGACGTGACGAGTCGGTCCGCCACGCCGGTGACTCTCGCCATACCGCCGTCGTGCGGTGGGCGAACCCGCTGGTCAGCGGCGTGCGCCGACGTCGCCATACGGTGCGACGACGGTGGCGCGCGGGAGGCCCCCGTTGGGCGTGTTGCCCCGTCGCCGACCAGAATGGGCCCCGACATGGCGACTGCAGCAGCAGCGGCGGCCCGGGCCCCGCAGACGACCAGCCGACCACTCCGGGCATGGCAGCAGGCCGCCCTCGGCCAGTACGAGGAGGCCTCCCCCAAGGACTTCCTCGTCACCGCTACGCCCGGCGCCGGCAAGACGACCTTCGCCCTGACGCTGGCCGCCCGGCTGCTGTCCCGGCGCGAGGTCGCCCGGGTGGTCGTCGTCGCCCCGACCGATCACCTGCGCCTGCAGTGGGCCGAGGCCGCCGACGCCATGGGCATCGTCCTCGACCCGAACCTGACCAACGCCGTCGGCCCGGTGCGGGCGGGCACCCAGGGCTACGTGACCACCTACGCGCAGGTCGCCGGCAAGCCGATGCTGCACGCGGCGCGCGCGACCGCGGTGAAGTCGCTGGTCATCCTGGACGAGGTGCACCACGCCGGCGACGGCCTCTCCTGGGGCGAGGCGGTCGAGGAGGCCTACGGCATGGCCGCGCGCCGGCTCTGCCTCACCGGGACCCCCTTCCGCACCAAGCCCGACGAGCGCATCCCCTTCGTCCGCTACGAGGAGGACACCTTCGAGGGCGAGGCGGGCGGTCTGGTCAGCCGCGCCGACTACACCTACGGCTACAAGGAGGCGCTGGCCGACAACGTCGTCCGCCCCGTCGTCTTCGCCGCCTACACCGGGACCTCGCGCTGGCGGAACTCCGCCGGCGACGTCGTCGCCGCGTCGCTGAGCGAGGCCGGCACGAAGTCGGTGGAGATGCAGGCCTGGCGCACCGCCCTGGACCCCAAAGGCCAGTGGGTGCCGCACGTCATCGCCGCGATGGACGACCGGATCACCCACCTGCGCGAGGAGGGCGGCATGCCCGACGCCGCCGGCCTGATCCTCGCCAGCGACCAGGACGACGCCCGCGCCTACGCGAAGATCGTCCGCCGGGTCACCGGCAAGGCCGCCGAGCTGATCCTCTCCGACGACCCCAAGGCGTCGAAGAAGATCGAGCGCTTCGCCACCGGGTCGGCGCGGATCGCCGTCTGCGTCCGGATGATCTCCGAGGGCGTCGACGTCCCGCGCGCCGCCGTCCTCGCCTGGATGACCTCCTACCGGACCCCGCTGTTCTTCGCCCAGGCGGTCGGGCGCGTGGTCCGCTCCCGCTCGCCGCACGAGTCGGCGACGGTGTTCCTCCCCGCGGTGCGCCCGCTGCTGTCGCTGGCCGCCTCCATGGAGGAGCAGCGCAACCACGTCATGCCACCGCCGCGGACCCAGCCCGACGAGGAGCTGGAGGCGCTCGACCTGCCGCCGCGGGAGCCGCGGGAGGGCGAGATGAAGCAGTGGGAGGCCCTCGAGGCCGACGCCCGCTTCGCGCACGTGCTCCACGGCGGCACGGCGCACACCGGTGAGGGCCGCCCGGCGCTGGTCGCCCCCGAGGAGGAGGACTTCCTCGGCATCCCCGGCCTGCTCACCCCCGAGCAGACGGCGTCGCTGCTGGCCAAGCGGGACGACGAGCTGCGGGTGCGCATCGCGCAGAGCCACCGGAACGACGACGACGAGTTCATGCTCGTCGAGGACCACCCCGACGAGGACGACGCCGGCCGCTCGTGGCGCGACGCCGCCGAGCTGCGCCGGGAGATCAACCGCCTGGTCAACCGGGTGGCGGCACGCACCTCGCAGCCGCAGGCCGTGGTGCACACCCAGCTGCGCCAGTCGGTGCCCGGCCCGCCGTCGGCGTCGGCGTCGGTCGACGTCCTCCGGGCCCGCCGGGAGCGCCTCCGCACCATGCTCTGAGCCGCCGCCGGCCCGCTGAGGGCGGGCCCGGGCATGTCGAGGGGGGCTCGGACGCACCCGTCAGGGTGACTTCGGGGCGGGCGGCGGTTCCCGGCTCCACCCGCGGGAACCGCTGCGCCCGCGGCGTGCGCCGCCGGTCCGTCGTCCGGACCGCGACCGAAGGAGTTCGCCATGCGACTGGGAACCGCCATCGTGCTGCTCGCGCTGGGCGCGATCCTGACGTTCGCGCTGCGCGTCGACGTCAGCGGCGTGGACCTGCAGGTGGTCGGCTGGATCCTGATGATCGCCGGCGCGCTGGGCATCGTGCTGGAGCTCGCCGTCCGGAGCCGGCAGCGCCGGGTCACCCGGACCGACGCCTACGGCGACCCGGCCGGTGCCCCGGTCCGCCGGAGCACCACCGAGGAGCGCTACTGAGCGGACCCGCTCCGGTGCCGCGAGAGCCCCCGCCCGGATCGGGGCGGGGGCTCTCGAAGGTGTGAGGTCCGGACCGGATGACGGCCGCCTCGCGGCGAGATGCACAACGCGGCTCCAGGCCCCCGACCGAGGTCGGGGCGGTAGTCCGTGAAGGCGTAACCAAATGGCACCCGGGGGCACGATGCACCCGGCCCGGACGCATCCGAGGCTACCCGCCGACCGCCGACGCTGTCGTCCCGAGCGAGGTGTGCGCCCGGTCTCGCCGAGTGGGCCGGAGGGTCCGCGCCGGGCGGGTGCGGCACCTGGCCGCGGCGCGGTCCGGAGGTGGACGAGCTAGTTGAAGCCGCGCTCGTCCTGCTTGAGCGCGGTGTCCACCGTCAGCGCCGAGGCGATGACCATGCTGGCCAGGGGCTCGGGCAGGCGGTAGTGCACGAGGACGACGTAGCGGTCGGCCGTGGTGAACATCGTGCGGGCCAGCCCTTCCCACTTCTTCGTGATCCGCGCGACCTCGACGCCGGCCGCGTCGGTGATGGCGAAGTCCCAGGCCCGCCAGTTCTCGGCCTGGATCGCGCCGATCAGCCGGCCGCCGGCCACCAGGTCGAACCGGATCCGGCCGAAGACGTTGGGCTGCACGACCTCCCCGACCGGCGCGCCGTCGGGGCGCTGCACCACCACCCGCGACTTCACGAACTTCGCCGGCCGGGTGAGCACGAGCACCGGGCCGCGGGCGTCCCCCACCTCCAGCCGGTGGGTGAGGAACTGGTCGAGGTTCGAGACCAGCCGCACCGCCTTCTCAGCGAGCTCTGCCCGACCTGGACGACGGCGCCGATCTGCCGGCCGTTCCCGTCGAGCACGGCGTACTCGTTGGTCAGCTCGACGAGCTTGGTCTTCTGGTTCACCAGGAGGACCGGCTGGTCGTACAGCGAGGGACCGGTGGCCGTCGGTGCGGGCGGAGGCGGCGGAGCGGCCTGCTGCACGTGCTCGGTCCAGCCCTGGCCGTCCCACCAGCGGGTGCCCGGGCCGCCGCCGGGGTCGGGGTACCAGCCGGACGGGGGTGCGGGTCGGCTCACGGCGGTCAAGCTAGCCGCCGGCACCGGCCGGACCTGTCGGCGACGCGTGCCAGACTCCCGCGCATGCCCGACCTCACCGCCGTCGAGGCCCGCGTGCTCGCCGCCGTCGACGAGCAGTGGGCCGTGGAGCGGCTGTGCGCGATGATCGCCGTCCCGTCGGTCGGCGGGAGCGCCGCCGAGAGCGAGGTGCAGCACCTCCTCGGCGACTGGCTCGAGGAGCTGGGCTGCGCCGTCGACCGGTGGCCGATCGACCTGGTGGAGGCGGCGAGCGCCCCCGGCGCCCCGGGCCAGGAGGTGGTGCGCACCGAGGCGTGGGGCGTCGTCGGCACGGTCGACGGCGCCGAGGGCGGCACGCCGGCGCTGGTGCTGGCCGGGCACACCGACGTCGTCCCGCCCGGTGACCGCGACCTGTGGGCGGGCGACCCGTTCGTCCCGCGGACCGGCGACGGCGCCGTGCACGGCCGCGGCGCCTGCGACATGAAGGCCGGCGTGGTCGCCACGCTCGCGGCGGTGCACGCCCTCCGGACGGCGGGGGTGCGCCTGGCCCGCCCGCTCGCGCTGCACGGCGTCGTCGGCGAGGAGGACGGCGGCCTCGGCGCCTGGGCGACGCTGCGCCGCGGGCACACCGGCGAGCTGTGCGTGATCCCCGAGCCCACCGCACGGGCCGTGGTCACCGCCCAGGGCGGAGCCCTCACCTTCCGGCTGGAGGTGAGCGGCCACGCCGCGCACGCCGCGATGCGCGACCGCGGCGTCAGCGCCGTCGAGCTCTTCGCGCACGTGCACGCGGAGCTGCTCGCCTTCGAGGCCGAGCGGCAGCGCGACGCCGACCCGCGCTTCGGCGACGCGCCGTTCCCGCACGGCATCTCCATCGGGCGGGTGCAGGCCGGCGACTGGGCGAGCTCCGTCCCCGACCGGCTCGTCGCCGAGGGCCGCTACGGGGTGCGCGTCGGCGAGCCCGTCGAGACGGCGCGGGCGGCGCTGGAGGCCCGGCTGGCCGAGGTCTGCGCGGCGCACCCCTGGCTGGCCGCGCACCCCGTGCGGCTGACCTGGACCGGCGGCGCCTTCGCCAGCGGCGAGCTGCCGGCCGGGCACCCGCTGCTCCCCGCCGTCCGCGCCGCGGTGGTGGACGGCGGCGGCGCCGAGCCGGCCGAGCGGGCGATCGCCGCCGGCACCGACCTGCGGCTCTACGCCGCCGCCGGCATCCCGACGCTGCACTACGGCCCGGGCGACCTCCACCTCGCGCACGGGCCGCAGGAGTCGGTGCAGGTGGCCGAGCTGGTCACCGCGGCCCGCACCTTCGCCCTGCTCGCGCTGCGCAGCTGCGGGGTCCGGTGAGCGGCCCGGTCGGCTTCGAGGCCTGGGCGGCGCTGGCCGGCGACTCCCCGACGTCGCGCACCGAGTGGGCCGCCGTCGTCGCGGCGTGGAGCGAGCCGCACCGCCGCTACCACGACCTGGCGCACCTGGCGGCGGTTCTCGGCCTGCTCGACCGGCTGGTCGCCGACGTCCCCGACCCCGACGCCGTGCGGCTGGCCGCCTGGTACCACGACGTCGTCTACGACCCGCAGCGGACGGACAACGAGCAGCTCAGCGCCGCCCGGGCCCGCGCCGGCCTGCTCGGGCTCGTGCCGGACGAGCGGGTCGAGGAGGTGGTGCGGCTGGTGCTGCTCACCGACGGGCACGACGTGGCACCCGGCGACGCCGACGGCGCAGCCCTCTGCGACGCGGACCTCGCGGTGCTCGCCAGCCCGCCGGGGGCGTACGCGGGCTACGCGTCGGCGATCCGCGCCGAGTACGGGCACCTGGACGACGAGACGTTCACCGCCGGGCGGATCACCGTCCTGGAGCAGCTGCTGGCGCTCCCCCGGCTCTACCGGCTGCCCGCCGCCGCGGCGTGGGAGCCGCTGGCCCGCGCGAACCTGACCGCGGAGCTCACCCTGCTGAGGCAGCGGGCCGGCGGGGCTTCCGGAGCCTGAGACCGGCCGCGAGCAGGCGCTGCAGCAGCTCCCGGCACTCGACCGGCTCCGCGCCGGCCGCCACCGCGACGGCGTAGAGGTCCTCGGGGATGTCGTAGTGGTCGCCCTGGAAGGCCCGCCGCGGGATGCCCAGCTCGGCGGCGACGAACGCGTGCAGCTCGTCGTAGCTGACGTCGCTCACCAGGTGCGACCAGCGGCGGCCGCGCCAGGGCCACACCGGGGAGTCGATCAGCACGGCCACGGGAGGCAGTCTGCCGCGCCCCGACTAGCGTCTGCCGGGTGAGTGCAGAGATCCGCTGGGGAGTCATCGGGCCGGGCCGCATCGCCGAGAACGTGATGCACGACTTCGCGCACGTGCCGGGCGCGCGGGCGGTGGCGGTCGCCTCGCGGTCGCCGGAGCGGGCCGACGCCTTCGCCTCCCGGCACGGCCTGGACCGGGCGCACGGCTCCTACGCCGCGATCATCGCCGATCCGGACGTCGACGTGCTGTACCTCGCCACCCCGCACCCGCAGCACCACGCGCTCGCGCTGGCCGCCCTCCGCGCGGGCAAGGCGCTGCTGGTGGAGAAGTCGTTCACCGCCACCACCGCCGGCGCGCACGAGGTGGTCGACCTGGCCCGGGAGACCGGCGTCTTCGTCATGGAGGCCATGTGGACGCGCTTCCAGCCCGCCGTCGTCGCCGTGCGCGAGCTGATCGCCGACGGCGCGATCGGCGAGGTGCGGTCGGTGCAGGCCGATCTCGGCGTGGCCCGCGAATACGACCCGCTCGACCGGCTCTTCGCCATGGAGCTCGGCGGTGGCGCACTGCTGGACCTCGGCGTCTACGTCGTCTCCTTCGCCCAGATGCTGCTGGGGACGCCGGAGCGCGTCGTCGCCGCCGGCTCGGTGTTCCCCTCGGGGGCCGACGCCGACGCCGCTCTGCTCCTCGACTTCGGCGACGGCCGCACGGCCGCGCTCACCACCTCGCTGCGCAACGCGCTCCCCGGGCAGGCGCGAGTGTTCGGGACGACCGGCTGGATCGACGTCCTCCCCCGCTTCCACCACCCGGACACCATCGTGCTGCACCGCGCCGGCGCGGAGCCGGAGACGATCACGAAGCCGCAGACGGGTGCCGGGTACGCGCACGAACTGGTCGAGGTCACCGAGTGCCTGCGGGCCGGCCGGACCGAGAGCGCCGTCATGCCGCTGGCCGACACGCTGGTCGTCCAGGACGTGCTCGGCCAGGCGGCCGAGCAGCTCGGTGTCCGGCACGCCGAGGCGGTCGACGTCCTGTGATCGTCGTGACCGCCGCCGGCGGGGGCACCGGCACCGCCGTCGTCCGCGCGCTGCTGTCCCGGGGCGAGGAGGTCCGCGCGGTCGTGCCGTCGCGCCGGCCGCGCCCCGAGCTCGACGCGCTCGGCGCCGAGGTGGTCGTCGGCGACCTGACCGGAGACCTCTCCCCCGTCCTGGCCGGCGCCGACGCCCTGTACCTGATCTGGCCGAACTTCGACCCGCACGAGGCGACCGGGGCGCCCGCCGTCCTGACGCAGGCCGCCGGGGCGCGGGTGCGCCGGCTCGTCTACCACTCGGTGCTCCGCCCGCAGATCCGCGCGATGCCCCACCACGCGGCCAAGGACCGGGTCGAGGAGGCCCTCGACGGCGCGGTCGCGGGCACGGCGGCGCGGTGGCGGGTGCTGCAGCCGTGCGCCTACGCCGACAACCTCGACGGGCAGGTGGCGGGCGCGGTGGACAGCGGCGAGCTCCGCAGCCCCTGGGGCCTGGATCGGGCGCAGTCCTTCGTCGACCTGCGCGACGTCGCCGAGGCCGCAGCGGTGCTGCTCACCGCCGACGGGCTGGACAGCGGCACCTTCGAGGCCGTGGGCCCCCAGGAGCTCACCGCGCCCGACGTCGCGGCACTGCTGTCCGACCACTCCGGACGGCCGGTCACCGCCGTGGACGTGACCACCACCGACGACGGGACGTACGCCGGCCGGTGCCGCGCCACGATGTTCGACTGGTACCGCGCGCACGGGTTCACCGGCAGCCCGCGGGTGCTCACCGACCTGCTGGGCCGCGCCCCGCGCACGGTCGCCGAGCACCTGGCCGACCTGCCGGCCGGATGACCCCGTCCGGGTGAATCCGCCCCGGCCGGCTGCAGCCGCTCCCGGCGGCTGCCGATAAGCGATCGAAGCGCCGCATCCGCGGCCGGTCGTCCGGAAGGGGCTCCATCCATGGCACTGCTCGAGGGATTCGCCGTCGTCGTCGCCAAGTTCGCCGGCGCGGGCACCGTGGCGCAGGTGGCCACCGGCCTGGGCATCGCGGCCGCCGGCGTGACCGGCGCGGGGGCCGCCGGTGCGCTGCCGGCTCCGGTGCAGGACGCCGTCGCCTCCGCCGTGGAGAGCGTGACGCCGTTCGAGCTGCCGGAGTCCACCGACTCCGCGGACGAGGGCCTGCCGACCGGCGACGCCCCCCAGCTCACCGGGACCGTGGAGCCCACGGAGGAGGCGCCCGAGGCGCCCACCGAGGAGCCCACCGAGGAGGCGCCCGAGGAATCCACCGACGAGCCCACCGACGAGGCCACCGAGGACGGCGCCGGGGACAGCGGCCTCCGCGGGCTGGACAACGCCATCGCCCACGCCGACGAGCACGCCCAGGAGTCGCTGGCCGCAGCGCAGGCCCGCAAGGCGGCCCACGACACGGAGAAGGCGTCCCGCGACGCCGCGCGCGAGGCCGAGAAGGCCGCCCGGGACGCCGCCAAGGACGCCGATAAGGCCGCCCGCGAGGCCGCGAAGGCCGCTCGGGACGCCGCCGCACCCGTCGAGGAGAGCGTCGAGGAGGCCCCGGCTGGTGCCGAGGACGCGGGGCGCGGCAAGCGCTGACCTGCCCGGTCAGACCGGGGTGTCCTCCACCGGCGCCCAGGCCAGGCCGGTCGCCTGGTCGGCCGTGGGGACGCGGGTCGGCGTCCCCCCGGCCCGGCGCACGGCATCGGCGAACAGGCACGCGTCGATCACCGCGGCGCACCCCGGGTCGTTGTTGAAGTAGACGAGCACGTCGTCGTCCCCGTACGTGGCGGCCAGCCGGTCGGCCCACAGCTGGAGGGTCTCCGGCCGGTAGCGCCAGTTCTCCAGGCCGGTGTGGAACCGCAGGTACCCCCAGTCGGCGGTGCGCCACAGCGGGGCGACCGGCTGCTCCATCCGGTCGGCCCAGCACAGCGCTGCTCCGTAGCGCTCCAGGAGCGCCCGGATCTCGTCGGTCCACCACGACTCGTGCCGGGGCTCCACGGCCACGCGGGTGCCGCTGGGGAACTGGGCCAGGCAGGCGCGCAGCAGCTCCGGGTCCGCCTTCAGCGTGGGCGGCAGCTGCAGCAGGATCGTGTCCAGCTTCGCCGCGAGGCCCTCCGCCCGGCCCATCAGCCGGGCCACCGGCTCCTCCGGCTCGCGCAGCCGCTTGATGTGGGTGAGGAACCGGCTGGCCTTGACCGCCCACCGGAAGTCCGCCGGGGTGCGCTCGCGCCACTTCACGAACGTCTCGTGCTCGGGCAGCCGGTAGAAGGCGTTGTTGCTCTCGACGGTGGCGAAGTGCTCGACGTAGTGCTCCAGCCACAGCCGTTGGGCGAGCTTCTGCGGGTAGAAGGCCCCGCGCCAGTCGCGGTACTGCCACCCCGACGTCCCGATGATCACCGTCACGGTCAGCCGCCTACCCTCCCGGTTCATGGCTGACTCACCCGCCCGGTTCAAGGACCTCTGCCTCGACGCCCGCGACCACCAGTCGATGGCCGACTGGTGGGCCGCGGCGCTGGGCTACGTCCGCAAGGACGTGCTCGACGACGGCACCGAGCGGGAGCGCGACTGGCCGGCGCTGATCATCGATCCCGCGGGTGCGGGGCCGGACATCTGGCTCAACCCGGTGATCGAGTCCAAGTGGGTGAAGAACCGCATGCACCTCGACGTCGTCGGCGACCGGGACGCGCTGGTGGCGGCCGGCGCCCGGGTCGTGCGGTCGCAGGGCGGCGACATCGACTGCGACGTGCTGGCCGACCCCGAGGGCAACGAGTTCTGCTGCTTCCCGCCGGAGGACTGATCCCGCGGACGCCGACAGGGGCGGCCCGCTGGGAAGCGGACCGCCCCTGCCGGGCAGTGCTGGTGCTACGAGGGAGCTGGACTCAGAAGTCCATGCCACCCATGCCATCGCTGTTCGGCATGGCCGGGGCGTTCTTCTCCGGCTTGTCGGCGATGACGGCCTCGGTGGTGAGGAAGAGCGCCGCGATGGAGGCGGCGTTCTGCAGCGCCGAGCGGGTCACCTTGGCGGGGTCGATGATCCCGCTGGCGACCAGGTCCACGTACTCGCCGGTGGCGGCGTTGAGGCCCCAGCCGGTCTCCGAGTTGCGGACCTTCTCCGCGACGACGCCGCCCTCGAGGCCGGCGTTGATCGCGATCTGCTTCAGCGGCGCCTCGAGCGCGACGCGCACGATGTTGGCACCGGTGGCCTCGTCACCCTCGAGCTCGAGCTTGTCGAACGCGACGGTGGTGGCCTGCGCCAGGGCGACGCCACCACCGGCGACGATGCCCTCCTCGACGGCGGCCTTGGCGTTGCGCACCGCGTCCTCGATGCGGTGCTTGCGCTCCTTGAGCTCGACCTCGGTCGCGGCGCCGGCCTTGATGACGGCGACGCCACCGGCCAGCTTGGCCAGGCGCTCCTGCAGCTTCTCGCGGTCGTAGTCGGAGTCCGAGCGGTCGATCTCGCTGCGGATCTGGTTGACCCGGCCCTGGATCTGGTCGGTGTCACCGGCACCCTCGACGATCGTCGTCTCGTCCTTGGTGACGACGACCTTGCGGGCGCGGCCGAGCAGCTCGAGGCCGGCGGTGTCGAGCTTGAGGCCGACCTCCTCGCTGATGACCTGGCCACCGGTGAGGATGGCGATGTCGCCCAGCATGGCCTTGCGGCGGTCACCGAAGCCCGGGGCCTTGACGGCGACGGACTTGAAGGTGCCACGGATCTTGTTCACGACCAGGGTCGCGAGGCCCTCGCCCTCGACGTCCTCGGCGATGATGGCCAGCGGCTTGCCCGACTGCATGACCTTCTCCAGCAGCGGGAGCAGGTCCTTGACCGAGCTGATCTTCGAGTTGACGACGAGCACGTACGGGTCGTCGAGGACGGCCTCCATGCGCTCGGTGTCGGTCACGAAGTAGGGCGAGATGTAGCCCTTGTCGAAGCGCATGCCCTCGGTGAGCTCGAGCTCGAGCCCGAAGGTGTTGCTCTCCTCGACGGTGATGACGCCTTCCTTGCCCACCTTGTCCATCGCCTCGGCGATGAGCTCACCGATGGCGGGGTCGGCGGCGGAGATCGACGCGGTGGCGGCGATCTGCTCCTTGGTCTCGACGTCCTTGGCCGTGGAGAGGAGGTACTCGGTGACCGAGGCGACGGCCTTCTCGATGCCCTTCTTCAGGGCCATCGGGTTGGCGCCGGCGGCGACGTTGCGCAGGCCCTCGCGCACGAGCGCCTGGGCGAGCACGGTGGCGGTGGTGGTGCCGTCACCCGCGACGTCGTCGGTCTTCTTCGCGACCTCCTTGACGAGCTCGGCCCCGATCTTCTCCCACGGGTCCTCGAGCTCGATCTCCTTGGCGATGCTCACACCGTCGTTGGTGATCGTGGGGGCGCCCCACTTCTTCTCCAGCACGACGTTCCGGCCCTTGGGACCGAGGGTCACCTTGACGGCGTCGGCGAGGGTGTTCATGCCCCGCTCGAGGCCGCGGCGCGCCTCTTCCTCGAAGGCGATCATCTTGGCCATGTGGTGATGTCCTCCATGCATTGATCGCTGCACGGCCGGGTTGGTGCCCGCGACGGACGGCACCAGCGACGTGGGCGCTCCGTCGGCCCACGGACCGGTGCCTCACCGTTCCGACCTGATTGGCACTCGGGAGCCCCGAGTGCCAGAAACGAGTCTGGCACTCGACCCTGGCGAGTGCAAGAACGGGGGGTGCTCCGGCGCGTGGACGGCACCCTGCGGGGTGGGTCGATCGCGGGGGCGGGGACGGAAGAGCCCGGCTCCCCGCGCGGGGGAACCGGGCCTCCGGTGAACTGCTGGGTGGTCCTCAGGCGCTGCGGACGGCGTCGGCCTGCGGGCCCTTGGCGCCCTGGACGACCTCGAACTCGACGCGCTGGCCCTCGTCGAGGCTCTTGTACCCGTCCATCTGGATGGCCGAGTAGTGGACGAAGACGTCCTGGCCGCCGTCGACGGCGATGAAGCCGAAGCCCTTCTCGGCGTTGAACCACTTCACGGTGCCCTGTGCCACGTGTGCTCCCACGTTTCGTGCGTGCGGACGGCCCCTCTGGATCGGGGGGCCGGGTCCACCTCTTCCGCCCGCGGAACGAACATGGAACTGGAACCGCGCGAGAACGTACATCAGGAATTGCCGCGCGGCGGTACATCGACGCCGTGCCGTTGCCCGGATCGGGCGACGTGCCGGTCGCCCGGTCGGCGGGCCGCCGTCAGCCGATGAGGCCGGCGGCCCGGAGCGACTTCAGCGACGGCTCGACGCGGTGCGTCGGGCCGACGACCGGCTCCAGCGGGTCGAGGGTCTTCAGCCCTTCCCCGGTGTTGAGGACGACGGTCTCCTTGGCCGGGTCCAGGCGCCCGTCCGCCACCAGCTTCCGGAGCACCGCGACGGTGACGCCGCCGGCGGTCTCGGCGAACACGCCGGTGGTGCGGGCGAGGTCGCGGATGCCCTGCACGATCTCGTCGTCGCCCACGCGCGCCACGGCTCCGCCGGTGCGCCGGATGGCGTCCAGCGCGTACGGGCCGTCGGCCGGGTTCCCGATGTTCAGCGACTTGGCGATCCCGGTCGGCTTCACCGGCTTGACGACGTCCCAGCCGTTGTCGAAGGCGGTGGCGATCGGGTCGCAGCCGGCGGACTGGGCGCCGAAGATCGTCCACTCGGTGGCCTCGACGATGCCCGCGGCGCTGAGCTCGCGGAACGCCTTGTCCACCTTGGTGAGCAGCGAGCCCGACGCCATGGGGATGACCACCTGGGCCGGGATCCGCCAGCCGAGCTGCTCGGCGATCTCGTAGCCCATCGTCTTCGAGCCCTCGGCGTAGTAGGGCCGGACGTTCTGGTTGACGAACGCGGTGTCCTCGAACTCGTCGGTCTCGGCGAGCTCGCTGGTCAGCCGGTTGACGTCGTCGTAGCTGCCGTCGACGGCGACCAGCGTCTGGCCGTAGACCGCCGACTGCACGACCTTCCCCGGCTCGAGGTCGGCCGGGATGAAGACGAACGACGGCAGGCCGACCCGGGCCGCGTGCGCGGCGACGGAGTTGGCCAGGTTGCCGGTGGAGGCGGCGGCGATCTTCGTGTAGCCCAGGCCCTTGGCGGCCGTGGCCGCGAGGCTGACCACCCGGTCCTTGAACGAGTGGGTGGGGTTGGCCGAGTCGTCCTTCACCCAGAGCCCGCCGGTCAGGCCCAGCTCGGCGGCCAGCCGGTCGGCGCGCACCAGCGGGGTCATGCCCGGGTCGAGGGAGACGCGCTCGGCGGGGTCCTGGCCCACCGGCAGCAGCCCCACGTACCGCCAGATGTTCTGCGGCCCGGCCTCGATCTGCTCGCGGGTGACCGCGCGCATGAGCTCCGGGTCGTAGTCGACCTCGAGCGGGCCGAAGCACTCGGCGCAGGCGTGCTCGGCGATCAGCCCGAAGGTGGCGCCGCAGTTGCGGCAGACGAGCCCGCGGGCGGGACAGGGCGGGGTCGGACCACCGGCGGACGAGTCGGCCTGTACGGAACCGGGAGCGGTGAGAGTCATGCGACGACTACCTCCTCATCTTCCCCGCTGCGGGCCGTCGAGCCGCGCGGGACGGAATTGGCACCTCCCGCCGCGCTCTCGCGTCGGACGGCGGTTGCCGGGGCTTCATCGGGCCGTGTCCCTCTGCCCCTCTGGATGAGTGAACGGGATGGATCGTACCCGCGGGCGGTGACGGATCTCCCGGCGGACAGGATGGGGGCGTGGCAGCCCGCATCGTCTACACCGATCTCGACGGCACGATGGTCGGCCCGCGCGGCTCCTTCTGGCACACCGCCGGCCGGGAGCTCACCGACGGCCCGGCCGGCGCCCTGCTGGACCTGCACCGCGCCGGGGTCGCGTTGGTGCTGGTCAGCGGCCGGACCTACGAGCAGGTGGTGGAGGCCGCGCGCATCTTCGCCGCCGACGGCGCCATCGCCGAGCTGGGCGCCACCATCGGCTGGGGTTCCGGGCGGAACACCCACCGGCTGCGCGGCGAGCTGCCCGCCGGGTACGGCGAGCGGACCGCCATGGACGTCATGGCCGAGCTCGGCGTCGTCGAGGAGCTGGTCACCGCGAACCCGGGGCGGCTGGAGTGGCACGCCCCGTGGCACGCGACCCACACCACCGACGCGCTGCTGCGCGGCCGGGTGGACCCGCTCGCCGTCGACGCCTGGCTGGCCGAGCGGGGGCTGGGCTGGCTCACCCTCAAGGACAACGGGGCGATCCCGGCGGCGTCGTGGATGGGCCTGGACGCCGATCCGGCTCCGCCGCGGGTCTACCACCTGATGCCGCGCGGCATCTCCAAGGGCGCCGCGATCGCCTGGGACCTGGAGCGGCGGCGCCTCTCCCCCGACGACGCCGTGGCGATCGGCGACAGCATCAGCGACCTGGACATGGCGCCCGCCGTGAGCCGGTTGTGGATCACCGCGAACGGCGGGGCGGTCGACGGGATGGCCGCGGCGCTGGCCGCCGTCCCCAACGCCGCCGTCACCGGCGCCGCGATGGGCGAGGGCTGGGCCCAGGCGGTGCGCGCCAGCCTCTGACCCCGCCGTTCGTGCACGAGCGGTCGTCTCAGGCAGTCCGGGACGACCGTTCGTGCACGAACGGCTCGCTAGCTGGTGACGTCGCGGCGGGCGAAGTGGCGGAAGCCGAGCGCGGTGAAGACCGCGATGTAGACCAGCGACTGGACGACGCCGCGGAACATGTCGCCGGAGTCGATCGGCGTCTGCAGCAGGTCGGTCCAGGCGAACTCCTCCGCCGTCGGGAACCAGTCGCGGATCGAGCCCAGCTGCTCGACCTGGTCGAGGATCGCGAAGACGAACATGGTGAACACCGCGCCGCCGACCGCCGCCAGCGGCGCGTCGGTGATCGTGGAGAACCAGAACGCCAGCGCGCCGACGACCAGCAGGTGCACGGCGAGGTAGCCGAGCATCCCGGCCAGCCGCAGCATCCCCTCGCCCTGGTCGATCGAGACCCCGACCGGCGTCTGGATGTCCCCGAAGCCGAACGCGATGCCACCGGCGACCACCGCCACCGCCGCCAGGGTGAGCAGCGCGGCCACCGACTGCACGAGCGCGGCCAGCCACTTCTGCCGGAGCAGCCGCATCCGCGGCACCGGGGTGGCCAGCGCGTACCGGAGCGACCCCCACTGCGCCTCGACGGCCACGGTGTCGCCGAAGAACAGCGCGTAGACCACGACCAGGAAGAAGCCGGTGGTCGCGAACAGCACGAACAGGGTGAAGTTCAGCCCGCTCGCCGTCGCGACGTCGACCAGGTTGATCCGGGTGTTCTCCGCCGCCTCCTCGCTGGCGCCGAGCTGCAGCGCGGCGATGAGCACCAGCGGCAGCGCCACCATCAGCGCGAAGACGCCGAGGGTGCGCCGGCGCTTGAACTGCCGGCGCAGCTCCACCGGCAGCCGCAGCGTCCGCTCCGGCCGGTACCCGGCGACGGCGCCGGTGGGCTGGACGTGCTCGGTGGTGCTGCTCATCAGTTCTCCCCCACGAGCGCCAGGAAGGCGTCCTCGAGACGACGGCGCGGCGTGAACTGGTCGACGGCGATCCCGGCGGCGACGAGCGCCTGCAGCGCGTCGGCCCGGCGGGCACCGTCGAGCTCGGCCACCAGCCCCTCGTCGGTGCGGCCGGCCGTGACCCCGGGCAGCGCGGAGAGGACGGCGATCGCCCGGTCGGTGTCGGCGTCGTCGGCCAGGCCGACGAGCACGGAGCCACCGGTGCCGACGATCTCCTCCACCGTGCCCTGCACGATCTTCTGGCCCTTGGCCATGACGACCACGTGGCTGCAGGTCTGCTCGATCTCGCTGAGCAGGTGGCTGGAGATGATCACGGTGCGCCCGGTGGCGGCGTAGGACCGCAGCACCTCGCGCATGGCGTGGATCTGCGGCGGGTCCAGCCCGTTGGTCGGCTCGTCGAGGACCAGCAGGTCGGGCAGCCCGAGCATGGCCTGCGCGATCGCGACCCGCTGGCGCATGCCCTGGCTGTACCGCCGGACCGGCCGGTCGAGGGCCGCGCCGAGGCCGGCGACCGCGATCGCCTCCTCCATGTGCGCGTCCTCGGCCGGGCGGCCGGTGGCGGCCCAGTAGAGGGTCAGGTTGTCGCGGCCGGAGAGGTGCGGCTGCAGGCCGGTGCCCTCCACGAACGACCCGAGCCGGGACAGCACCGGGGCGCCCGGGGCGGCGGCGTGCCCGAAGACGCTGATCCGTCCCTCGGTGGGCCGGATCAGCCCCATCAGCATCCGCAGCGACGTCGTCTTCCCGGCGCCGTTGGGCCCGAGCAACCCGAGCACCTGCCCGCGCCGCACCTCGAAGGAGAGGTCCCGGACGGCGACGAAGCCGTCCTTGTAGGCCTTGGTGACGCCGGTGAACCGCAGCGGCACGTCCTCGCCGTCCGGCTCGACCTGCGAGATCTGCCGGCGCCGGCGGCTCCCCCACCAGCGGGCGGCCAGCCAGCCGAGCAGCACCAGTCCGGCGACGACGGCGAGCAGCACCCACCAGCGCGAGGTGCCGCCGGTGGACTCGCTGCGCCCGCTCACCTCGGGGACCGCCAGCAGCGTCTCCCCCGCGGCCACGCCGTTCGCGGCGCCGGCCGAGGCCGGGCCGATCGAGTACACGGCCGCCTCGCCGGGGAGCGCGAAGGCCTGGTCGGTGGAGGAGACCAGCACGCGCATCATGTGGCCGGCCTCGAAGCGGTGCACGATGCCCGGCAGGGTGACGCTGACCCTGGTCGGGGCGGTGGGATCGGTCGAGAGGCCGGTGAGCGCGAGCGGCGCCACGAGTCCGCCGGGCAGCGTGGTCGCGCCGTCGGGACCGACGTCGTAGAGCTTGGCGAACAGCGTCGCCGAGCCGCTGGGCGAGGCCACCGCGAGGTCGACGGTCGAGGCGCCGACGACCTCGACCGCGGCGTCGAGCGGAGCGCTGTCGAAGGCTGCGTACTGCCCCGGGATCTCCGCGGTCGACCCGCCGAGCGCGGCGGTCAGCGCACCCAGGCCGGGCACGGTGGTGAGCGCGGCGGGCGTGCCGCCGGCCGGGGTGACCACCGGCTGCACGGGCCCCTCGACGGTCACCGACCGGCGGGATGCCGGCTCCGCGCCGTCCAGGCCCGGGTAGTCGTCCGCGGCGACGGTCTGGTCGCCGCCCTGGACCCGGCCGATGGTGGCGCCGAGCCCGGTGGGCGCCGGGAACTCGAAGCCCGTGCCCGGGTCCTCGCCCTCCCCCCGCAGGTGCCAGTCGAACCAGCCGGCGATCTCCTCGCGCAGGGCCTGCGTCTGCCGCTCCGACGACGAGGCGTCGTGGCCGCCGTCGAACCAGACGACCTTGACCGGCGTCCCGTCGGCGGCGATCCCGCGGGCGTTCGCGTCGGCCTGGCCCAGGCCGAAGAGCGAGTCCCGGGTGCCCTGGAGCAGCAGCGTCGGCACGTCGATGCGGTCCAGGACGCCGGCCGGGCTGCTGCGGTCGAGCACCGCGGCCACCTCGGGCGTGAGCATGCCCGAGGCCGCGGCCGTCTGGTACGCCTGGCACACCTCGATCCGGAACCGGCCGCAGGTGAGCAGCAGCTCGGCGGCCTCGGGGTTCTCGGCGGCCTGCTCGAGGAGCGCGGGCGGAAGGGTGCCGAGCGAGGCGCCGGACGCCGCGCCGGGGGCGCCCCCGTCCGCCCCGAGGGAGTCCAGCAGCCCGCCCGAGGCGGAGCCGATGCCGAAGAACAGCCCGGCCCACAGCCGCTTGTAGACGCCGGTCGCCTCGGACTGCGGGACCGCGGCCACCGTGCCGGCCTGCAGCTCGCCGGCCTGCGACGGGAAGAACGCGGTGGTCAGCGAGTTCCAGGTGATCTGCGGTGCGATGGCGTCGACCCGCTCGTCGTAGGCGGCCCCCAGCAGCGCCAGCGCCCCGCCGTAGGACCCGCCGGCCACGCCCACCCGCGGGTCGCCGTCGGCGTCGAGCTCGACCTCCTCGCGCTCGGCGAGCAGGTCGAGCAGCGTGGAGAGGTCGTCCACCTCGTAGCGCGGGTCGTTGAGCCCGATCCGGCCGGTGCTCTGCCCGAACCCGCGGGCGGAGTACGTGAGGACGACGTAGCCGCGCTCGGCCAGGGCGGTGGCCTCGTCGGCGACCGACCGCTTGCTGCCGCCGAAGCCGTGCGCCAGCACGACCGCGGGGGCGGGGTCGTCGGTGCCGGGGAGGTACAGCGTGGTGTCGAGCTCGACGGCGTCGTCGCCGGAGCCCGAGGGCACGCGGGCCTCCTCGGTGCCGACCTCGGCGGCACCAACCGGCGGCGCGAGCACCAGCAGGCCGGTGGGCAGGGCGAGGGCGAGCAGGGCGGCGGCCGCGGCACGCGCACCGGAGCGCGGGCGGGGACGCACGAGCCCGCGGAGGGTGCGCACGAAGCGCCCAACGGCCGGGCACCTGCGGGTGTTCCGGGCGGCTGGAGCGGCCCGGGTCAGGGCTGCCAGTTGCCGGTGGCGACGACGACCAGGCCGGGCGCCGGGACGTCGGTGACCTCGAAGAAGCGCGGCGCGGGGCCGGCGAGGTCCGGGAACTGGTCGATCAGCTGCAGCGCGGCCTGGCGCTGCTGCTCGTCGCCCTCGGTGAAGAAGACCGTGGTGGTGGCGACGTCCGTGCCCGGGTAGGCGCCCACGCCGGGCGACTCCCAGCCGCCGGCGGTGACGACCCCGGAGATCCTGCCCGCCAGCCCGGTAACCGTGGTCGCGTTGAGCACCGTGACCGGGACCCGGACCGGAGTGGTGACCGGCGGCTCCACGGGAGCCGGCTCGATGGTCAGCGGCGGCAGGGCCGCGCTGGGCGGGGCGACGGCCGGCGCGGTGGCGGGAGCCTCGGCCACGGCGGCGGTCTCCTGCTGCTGGGGGGCGGTGACCTGGTAGACGCCGAGGACGGCACCGGCGACGACGACCATGGCGACCAGCCCGGTGAGGACGCGCCGCGGCTTGCGCTCGGGCTCGTCGTCGAAGATCACCTCGGGCGTGCCGTTGCGCTTGGCGGCCTTGCGGCGGGCGGCGTCCGCGGCCTGGCGCTCGGCCCGGTAGGCGGCCCGGCCGCCCTTGACCGGACCGGTCGCGGTGCCGGGGAGGGCGTCGTCGGCCGCATGGTCGTCGACGTCGAGGTCGGCGTACGCGGCGTCGAGGTCGGCGTCGAGCTCGTCCGCGACCTCCGGGGCCGCGTCGCGGCGGGTCGCGCCCCGCTCGGGGATCGCGGTGGTGGCCGGGGCGACCGGCGCGAACAGCCCCTCCCCGGCGGTGTCCGGCCCGAGCCGCGAACGGCCGGTGTCCTCGGACCGGGAGGGCTTGGTCCAGTCCCCGTACGACGACGACGGCGCGCCCGAGGGCGTGGTCTGGCGCGGGACCCGCGGCACGCGGGGCACGCGCGGTGCGGAGGTGTGGCCGCCGGGGCCGCGGCCCGGGCCGGTGGTGACGAGGGGCTCGTCGTCGACCAGGAGCGACGAGGCGGGCCGGGCGGCGGCCGGGGCGGGCGCGCCGAACAGCGCATCGCCGGCGGAGGCCGGGGCGAGGACGTCGGCGCCGCGGGCCGGTGCCGGGATCTCCTCCCGCGGCTCCGGGGTGGGCACCGCGCGGAACGGAGCGGCGCTGGTGCGCGGCGCGGGGGCGACGGCGGGGGCCACCGGGGGGCGCGGTGCGGCCGGGGCGGCGCCGCCCGCGGGCCGGCCGCCGACCGGCACGGGGGGCAACGGCAGCCGGGAGCGGGAGACCGGACGGGCACCGTCACCGGCGGGCGCGCTCAGCAGGACGTCGCGACGGCGCTCGGAGCGCTCGCGGCCGGGCGCGGTGGGGTGGTCGCTCAGGCGGGCGTCACCGCCGGGCCACGAACTGTCGACGGCATCGGTCCTGCGCCGCCCGACGGTCGCAGACGGGTTCCCCTGACTCAGTCCGTCACTACCTGACGCGGCGTGCCTGCCCACAGTGACCGAATCTAATCCATGTCATTCGCCTTGCCCAGGACTTGGGACGAACGGTTTCGCTGCCGCGTCGTCCGTAGCCGGCGGAGACGCCGGACCAGCAGCGGGTCCACGGCCATCGCCTCGGGACGGTCAACCAGGGCGTTGAGCGCCTGGTAGTACCGCGTCGGCGTCGTGCCGAACAGGTCGCGGATCGCCGTCTCCTTGGCACCGGCCCGCCGCCACCACTGCCGCTCGAAGCCGAGCATGTCGTGCTCGTGCCGCGACAGCCCCGCGCCGCCGACCTGCGCGGTTGCCTCCCCTGACCCGTCGGCCCGGGGCGGGGAGACCACGGGGGCTGGGTCGCTGTTCATGGTTCGTCCATCTCCTGCCACGCTCCGCCGCCCGGGGACCCCGGGCGGCTCGGGGACGACCGTAGCCCCGGCCACCGACGTTTCCGGCCGAGCGCCGCGCCGGGCCGCGGGGGGCCTCAGGGAGTGGGGACCACCGCGGCCCGGACGGCCCTCCGGGAACCGGCCCGGGCGTGTCGCAGCGTGTCGACGGTGAAGACCGCGAGGGCGACCCAGACGATCACGAAACCGGCCAGCCGGGCCGGCGGCATCGGCTCGCCGTAGACGAAGACGCCGATCGCCAGCTGCATCAGCGGCGTCAGGTACTGCAGCAGCCCCACCGTCGACAGCGGGATCCGCCGGGCGGCCGCCGCGAACAGCAGCAGCGGCACCGCCGTCGCCACCCCGGCGCTGGCCAGCAGGAACGCGTGCCCGGTCCCGGCGTTGGCGAAGGTCCCGGTGCCGCCGGTGTGCAGCACCGCCAGGACGACGCCGGCCGGCACGGCCACCAGCGCGGTCTCCAGGAACAACCCCGGCGCCGCCTCGACCCGCACGACCTTCTTCATCAGGCCGTACAGCCCGAAGCTGACCGCCACGCCCAGCGCGATCCACGGCGGGCGCCCGTAGTCCACGGTCAGCACGACGACGGCGACGGCGGCGATGCCGACGGCCACCCACTGCAGCGGCCGCAGCCGCTCGGCGAACACCACCACCCCGAGCAGCACGCTGACCAGCGGGTTGATGAAGTAGCCGAGCGAGGTCTCCACGACCTGGCCGGAGTTGACGCCGTAGACGTAGATCAGCCAGTTCATCGCGATGAGCACCGCGGCACCGGCCAGCACCAGCAGCGTGCGCGGGCTGCTCACCGCCGCGCGCACGTGCCCCCACCGGCGGACGACGGTCAGCAGCAGGCCCACGAACAGCAGCGACCAGAGCACCCGGTGCGCGACGATCTCCAGCCCGCCGGCGGGCTCGAGCAGGGGGAAGTAGAGCGGGAACACGCCCCAGAGCGCGTAGGCGCCGAGCCCGGAGACCACCCCCAGGCGACGTTCGTCCACGGCCGCACCGTACGCCCGTGCCCAGCGACCACCTCGCGGCGTCATCCGGCTCCGCGGCGGCCTACCGTCGGAGCGTGCGCAGACAGCGGCCCACCCCTCTGCAATGGGTCTGGTACGCCCTCGGCGGGGGCCTCCCCCGCGAGCTGGCGCCGTGGGTGCTGGACGACACGACCCGCAGCACCTGGGTCTGGCGGCACCTGGCCCGGGCGGTCGTGCAGCTGCTGCCGCTCGTCGTCGCCTGCCTGCTGCTGGTGCCCGTCCCGCTGGCGTACCGGGTGTCCGCGGCCGGCGGCGGGCTGCTGCTGGGGCTGCTGTTCTCGCTCGCCTACATGGTGGAGACCATCGAGCACCGGGTGGCGAAGGCCGGGTACGAGCCGGGCACCGCCGCCCGGGTGCGCGCCGAGCGGGCCGAGCGCACCCGGATCGAGCGGCTGGCGCGCTACCGGCGCGACGGCGCGGGCAGCTTCGACTGACGGCGAGTCGGGCCTAGCTCAGGCCCGGCCGCGCAGCACGTCCACCACCCGCAGGCCGGCGAGCGGGCCGGTCCCCGGACCGTGCACCTCCGTGGGTGCGCTCACCGCCGCGCCCTGCCCCGCGACCGGGAGGGAGCCGCCTCGCGGACGCGACGGATGAGGGCCGCCGGTGCTCCGACGGTGTGCGCGGCGATGTCGACGTACTCCCGCGCCAGGTCCTCCGCGGAGAGCGGGCCGCCCGGCCGGTACCAGGTGGCGATGGCCTGGAACATGCCCAGCAGAGCCCGCGCCGTCGCCTTGGGCGAGGTCACGTCGAAGAGCCCGGCGCGCTCGCCCTCGGCGAGGGTGTCGACGAGCATGTCCTCGATGCGCTTGCGCTGCTCGCTGTAGGCGGTGCGGTTCTCCGGGCTCAGCGAGCGGATCTCCGCATCGACGCCGGCCACCTTGGTGCTGTGCGCCATGTAGAGCACGATCGCCTCGACGAGGTTGACGAAGCGGTCCCCGAGGTTGTCGCCCGCATCGGCGAGCGCCCCCTCGCACATCCGGGTCAGCCGGCGGATGCCGGCGTCCAGGAGGGCGAAGAGGATCGCCTCCTTGTTCTCGTGGTGGTAGTACAGCGCCGGCACGGTGACGCCGACCCGGCCGGCGATGTCGCGGACCGTGGTGCCGTGGTAGCCGTGCTCGTTGAAGGCGTCGAGCGCGGCGGACAGGATGGGGCTGACCTCGAGCACGTTCTCGGTGCGCCAGCGCCCCCCGGTCAGCGAGTCGTCGTCCTCCCGGACCGCGGTCATCGAACCCCTCCGTCACGCACGGGGGACGCGGTAACCGTCCCTGCCCCGAGCTTATCGCCCGCTAAGTACCGATACCACCACGGACGATTCTCCTCACCATTCCGGGCGGGGAGCCGGCCGTTCACGGCGGCCCCAGCGCCGCCAGCCCGGCGGCGACGAGCTGCGGCACGGCCTCGGCGGCCCCGAGCGCGTCGCCGCCTCCCCCGGCGCGGGACCGGTGCGCGATGCCCTCCGCGATGACCGCCAGCTTGAGGTGGGCCAGCGCGAGGTAGAAGGGCCACTCCCCGAGGTCGCGCCCGGACAGCCGCGAGTAGGTCTCGGCCAGGGCCTCTGTCGACGGGAGCCGGGGGCTGGTCCAGGCGGCGGGGAACCCGAGCACGACGTCGAGCGCCGGATGGCGGTAGACGCACATGAGCGCGACGTCGGTGAGGGGGTCCCCCAGCGTGGACAGCTCCCAGTCGACCACCGCACGCACCGTGGCGGGATCGGTGCGGTCCAGGATCGTGTTGTCGATGCGGTAGTCCCCGTGCACGACCGTGGACGCACCGGAGTCCGGGACGCGCTCGGCGAGCCGGGCGTGCAGCCGCTCCAGGTCGGGCAGCTCGCGGCCGCGCGTCCGGTCCCACTGCCGCCGCCACAGGGCGACCTGGCGGGTCAGGAAGCCCTCCGGCCGGCCGAAGCCGGTCAGCCCGACCCCGGGGACGTCGACCTCGTGCAGCGCCACGAGCACCCGGACCAGCGCCGTGGTCGTCGCCTCGATCGCGTCGTCCGACAGGCCGGCGAGGTCCTCGCTGCCCCGCACGACCACGCCGTCGACCCACTCGACCACGGTGAACGGGGCGCCGAGCACCGCGTCGTCCTCGCACAGGCTGATCGGGCGGGCGACCGGCACCGGGGTCCCCGCCAGCGCGCTGGTCACCCGCCACTCCCGCGCCATGTCGTGGGCCGACGCGGTCAGGCCGGCCAGCGGCGGCCGGCGCACCACCCACCGGGAACTCCCGTCGGTCACCGCGAACGTGAGGTTCGAGCGGCCGCCCGCGATGAGCTCCGCCTGCAGCGGACCGGCCGGCTCGACCCCGCAGGCGACGAGGTGGCCGGCCAGCCGGTCGAGGTCTAGCCCCGGGGTCCCGGTCACCGCGGCACCCGCGACCACCGGGCCCCTACCGCCCGCTCGGGACCGGCGACGGCGGCTCCGGTCACCGCCCCTCCCAGCGCGGCGGCCGCTTCTCCGCGAACGCCGTCGGACCCTCCACCGCGTCCCGGCTGGCGAACACCAGCGCAGTCGCCTCCTCGTTGGCCTGCCACGGGTCGGTGCCGGCCCAGGCCGGGTCCCAGTCGGACCCCCCGGCGGTGGTCCGGTGCACCGTGCGCTTGGTGTGCCGCACCGACAGCGGCGCGTTGGCCGCGATGCGCTCGGCCAGCGCGAGCGCCGCGTCGAGCACCTCCTCCGGCGCGACGACGCGGTTCACCAGCCCCCACTCGAGAGCGGTGGCGGCGTCGACCGGATCGCCGGTCAGCGCGAGCTCCAGCGCCCGCTTGAGCGGCAGCTGCCGCTGCAGCCGGACCACGCCGCCGGCCGCGGCGAGCAGCCCGCGCTTGACCTCCGGCAGGCCGAACACCGCCGTCTCCGCGGCCACCACCAGGTCGCAGGCGAGCGCGATCTCCGTGCCGCCGCCCATGGCGAAGCCGTTGACGGCCGCGATCACGGGCTTGTCGATCCAGTGCCGGACCAGCCCGGCGAAGCCCCATTCCGGATGCCCCTCGGCGGCCACCGAGCGCTGAGCGGCGAGTTCCTTGAGGTCGGCGCCGGCGCAGAACGCGCGCCCGGTTCCGGTGACCACCACGACCCGCACCGCGTCGTCGGCCGCGGCCGTCTCCAGCGCGGTGCCGACGGCGGTCGAGAGGGCCGCGTTCACCGCGTTGAGCGCCTCGGGGCGGTTCAGCGTGATGACCGCGACGTGCCCGCGGACCTCGTAGCGGGCGGCCGGTTCACCCGCGGTGGCGGTCACCGGATGTCCAGGACGTCGCAGGCGGTGATGACCTTCATGTCATGGTCCCTTCGGTGGGTGGGGAGCGTCAGAGCCGCTCGAGGATGGTGGCGTTGGCCAGGCCGCCGCCCTCGCACATGGTCTGCAGCGCGTAGCGCCCGCCCGTCGCCTCGAGGTGGGCCAGCATGGTGGCCATCAGGCGGGTGCCGGACCCGCCGAGGGGGTGACCCAGGGCGATCGCGCCGCCGTTGGGGTTCAGCCGCTCCGGGTCGGCCTTCAGCTCGCGCTGCCAGACCAGCGGCACCGGCGCGAAGGCCTCGTTCACCTCGTAGACGTCGATGTCGTCGATGGACAGTCCGGAGCGCTCCAGCGCCTTGCGGCTGGCCGGGATGGGGGCGGTGAGCATCAGCATCGGGTCGTCGCCGGCCAGCGCAAAGGTGTGGAACCGGGCGCGCGGGGTGAGCCCGAGCTGCGCGGCGGTGTCCTCGCCCATGATCAGCGCCGCCGAGGCGCCGTCGGTGAGCGGCGAGGAGTTGCCCGGCGTGATCTTCCAGTCCAGGTGCGGGAAGCGCTCGCGCATGGCCGGGCTGTCGAAGGACGTCCTCAGCCCGGCGAGGCCCTCGACGGTGGTCGACGCCCGCACGGTCTCGTCCTGCACGTGGACGGCGCTGCCGCCACCCTCGCCGGTGATGGTCACCGGCACGATCTGGTCGTCGAACTGCCCGGCGGCGGCGGCGGCCGCGGCGCGCTGGTGGGAGCGGGCGGAGAACTCGTCGAGCTCCTCGCGGGTCAGGCCCCACCGGTCGGCGATGAGCTCGGCGGAGACGCCCTGGTTGACCAGCCCGTCGGGGTAGCGGGCGTGCATCGACGGCCCGAGCGGGTCCTCGCCCAGGCCGGCGGCACCCATCCGGACCCGGCTCATCGACTCCACGCCACCGGCGACGACGATGTCGTAGGCCCCGGCCATGACGCCCTGCGCGGCGAAGTGCACGGCCTGCTGGCTGGAGCCGCACTGGCGGTCCACCGTGGTGGCCGGCACGCTCTCCGGCCAGCCGGCGGCCAGCACGCCCTGCCGGCCGATGTTCAGCGACTGCTGGCCGACCTGGCTCACGCACCCGGTGATCACGTCGTCGATCCGGGCGGGGTCGAGGCCGGAGCGCTCGGTGAGCGCCCGCAGGACGGTCGCGAGCAGCTCGACGGGGTGCGTGCCGGACAGCGCTCCGCCGGGCTTCCCCTTGCCGGAGGCGGTGCGGACGATGTCGACGATGACGGCGCTTCTCATGGCGTTTCTCCCTGGTTCGGTGCGGTGCGGTCGGCCGGGAGGAGCAACACGTCGCGCTCCCCGGCAGCGGGGGTCCCGGTGGCGACGGTGGTGTCGACGGCCGAGCAGCGGGCGGGGGTGCTCAGCCGAGCCCGCCGGCGAAGGTGGCGAGTCGGCCGTGGATCAGCTCGTGCGCCTCGCGCAGCATGCGGTCGAGCACCTCGGCCACCGTGGGCACGTCGTGGACCAGGCCCTGGCTCATGCCCGCCGTCCAGATGCCGTGCTCGACGTCGCCCTCCTCGAAGACCAGCCGCCCCCGCGCGCCGGCGACGAGGTCGCGGACGTCCTCGAACCGGCCACCGTCGTCGAGGATCGCGACCACCTCGCGGCTGACGCCGTTGCTGGCCACCCGCGCGGTGTTGCGCAACGGCCGGAAGATCAGCTCGGTGTCGCGCTCGGTGAGCTCGACGATCCGCTGCTTCACCGCGTCGTGCACCGGTGACTCCTGCGTGCACAGGAACCGGGTGCCCATCGTGACCCCCTCGGCCCCGAGGGCGAGCGCGGCCACCAGGCCCCGGGCGTCGGCGATCCCACCGCAGGCGACCACGGGGATGTCGACGGCGGCCGCGGCCGCCGGCACCAGCACCATGCCGGGCACGTCGTCCTCGCCCGGGTGACCGGCGCACTCGAAGCCGTCGATGCTGATGACGTCGACGCCCTCGGCCTCGGCCCGCCGGGCGTGCCGGACGCTGGTGCACTTGTGCACCACGGTGATGCCGGCGTCCTTGAAGAAGGGCATGTGCTCGGCCGGGTTCGCCCCGGCGGTCTCGACGATGCGGATGCCGGAGCCGGCGATGGCGTCGCGGTACTCGGCGTAGGGCGGCGGGTTGATCGCCGGCAGGATCGTGAGGTTCACGCCGAACGGCCGGTCGGTGAGGTCGCGGCAGCGCGCGATCTCCTCGCGCAGCGCCTGCGGCGTGGGCTGGGTGAGCGCGGTGAGCATCCCGAGCCCGCCGGCGTTGGAGACGGCGGCGGCGAGCTCCGCCCGCCCGACCCACTGCATCCCGCCCTGGATCACCGGCCGCTCGATGCCGAGCAGCCGGGTGAGCCGGGTGTCGAGCCGCGGCGCCGGCACGGTGGCGGTCACCGCGGAGCCATCCGGATCGCGCCGTCGAGCCGGATCGTCTCCCCGTTGAGCATCGGGTTGCCCACGACGGCCGCGACCAGGTCGGCGTACTCCTCCGGCTGGCCGAGGCGGCTCGGGTGCGGCACCTGGGCGCCCAGCGCGGTGCGGACGTCCTCGGGCAGCGCGCCGAGCAGCGGGGTCTCGAACAGGCCGGGCGCGATGGTGACGACGCGGATCCCGTAGGAGGCGAGGTCCCGGGCGACCGGGAGGGTCAGGCCGACCACCCCGCCCTTGGACGCCGAGTAGGCGGCCTGCCCGATCTGGCCGTCGAACGCGGCGACGGAGGCGGTGTTGACGATGACCCCGCGCTCCTCGCCGTCCGCCTCGTTGCCGGCGATGGCGGTGGCGCCGAGGCGGATCACGTTGAAGGTGCCGATCAGGTTCACGCCGACGACGCGGTCGAAGTCGGCGAGCGGGAAGGCCCCCTTCTTGCTCACGGTCTTGATGGCGGCGCCGATCCCGGCGCAGTTGACCACGACGGCGAGCGTGCCTTCGTCGTTGGCGGTGTCCACGGCGGCCTGCACCGCGGTCTCGTCGCGGACGTCGGCGCCCACGAAGCGCACGCCGTCGCCCAGGCCGCCGAGGGCCGTCTGGTCGGCCGTGGGCAGGTCGAGCGCCACGACGCGGGCACCGTCGGCCCGGAGCCTGCGGACGGTGGCCAGCCCGAGGCCGGACGCACCTCCGGTGACGAGCGCGGTCTTTCCCTGCAGTTGCACGATCAGCCTCCCGGAGTGACGCATACCTAGCGCTCGCTAATCTAGGCGTCGATGGGGCAGCAGGCAATGGTGCGCACCGCGGTGTCCCTCCGGCGTCCGGCCGGGCGGAAGGTCAGGCGACCGGCGGCCGGCCGGGACCCGGCGCCCCCGCGAAGGCCTGGGCGACGTCGAGCCACGCGTCGGCGTGCGGCCCCTCGGCGCGCAGCCCGGTGCCGCTGCGGTGCCGGCGCTGGGTGACCAGCAGGCAGAAGTCCTCCGCGGTGCCGGTCACCCGGTCGGCCGCGTCGTCCGGCCCCCACGACCACGTGCCGCCGTCCGGCGCCGCCAGCTCCACCCGGATCGGTTCCCCCGGCACCGGACGCCCGTGGGTGCGGAAGCTCCAGCCCATCGTCCGGACGCCGAGGTGGGCGACGTGCCGCAGCCGGTCGGTCGGCCGGCGGGAGAGGCCGAGCGCGTCCAGCACGTCCTGGCCGTGCGCCCACGTCTCCATCAGCCGGGCCGTCACCGACGACGCAGGACTCATCGGCGGGCCGTACCAGGGCAGCCGGACGCCGGGATCGAGAGCGGCGAAGACCTCGACGTAGCTGCGGCGCGCCCGCTCGAGCCAGGCCAGCGCCTCGGCACCCGGCAGGCCGGCGAAGCGCTCGGCCACCCGGTCGGGGTGGTCCTCCGCGCGGAGGGCGGGTGAGTCGGCGCGGGCGCGGAAGCCGTCGGGATCGGTGGCCGAGGCCACCGCGGCCTCGTCGAAGAACGCCAGGTGGGTGACCTGGTCCCGGATCGTCCAGCCGACGGCGGGGGTGTCCCGGTCCCAGTCCGCAGGCCCGAGATCGCCGAGCACGCGGTGGAGGTCGGCGGACTCGGCCACCAGGTCGGTGATCAGCGCGTCCAGGTCCACGGCCATCGATCGGCCTCCGCTCGTCCGGTCCGGCCCGTCCTGCGCGCGATCACACCATGGAGCCGACGAGGGGACTCGAACCCCTAACCGCCCGATTACAAGTCGGGTGCGCTACCAGTTGCGCCACGCCGGCGGGACATGGGAACAAGTCCCGGGACAAGTCTAGGGACAACGCAGGGAAGAACTCCGCGGCGCCGGTGACCTGGCCGCCTCTGGCGTCTCAGCGCCGCGACGGGCTCCACCGGGTCGCGACCACCAGCATGGCGATGAAGCACATCACCGCGACAGCGCCGAGAACGGCGGAGACCACGCCGAGCCAGTCCATCGTCTCGGCAGCATCCGACTGGACGGCGTAGATGGCGTTCGGGATTCAGTGCCACGCCGTACGACGTCATCGCCACCGAGGACAACCGTCGCGCCCGGGCAACCTGCGCGTCGTCCCTCACCTCCGGGTCATCCCAGGTCCGGCGGAGGAACCCCAGGCCGATCAACCCGCAGACGAAGGCACCGAGACCCAGGAGCACCCACGCGCTGTCTCGGCTGCCGCCGAGTAGCAGGTACAGCACGAAGCCGACCAGGCAGGCAAGCGCGATGAACCCGAGGACCAACCCAGTGCGATGCCACGCCACCAGCGTCGGCACGCCCACCGGCTCCGGGGTCCGGTCCGCGGCGCTGCGACGATCCCGCCTGGGACTCCCATCCCCGGTCATTGCGAGCCCCGCCGTTGTCCGGTCACGCGGGTGATCATCGGGAACGCCCGTTGCGGGCGCCACCGGTCGGCCGCCGATTCACTCGGCCGGGCGGAGCCCTCGATCGGCTCGGCGGTCCTGAGCGCCGGGAAACCGACACGGCGCCGTGCGGGCGCCCCTACCGGTCGGCTGTGGAGCCCGGATCCGAGTTGACCCGGAGGGCGCGACGCGGGCCCCCCACCATCCACCCGATGACCGCCGGCCAGATCACCCACCAGACGACCGCGTTCCGGGGGAACCCGTCCTCGCGAACCGCCATCCATGAGATGCCGGCCGCGAGGAAGACAACCAGACCGAGGAGTACGGCGAGACGCCCCGACCTCGAACGGATCCGACGGCGGGCCTCGGCCTGCTCGACGAGCTGCCGGGCCCACTGGACGGCGGCCCGGCGCAGCCGCTCGTCGTCCAGCCGGCGCCCCCACGTCACCGCGGACTCCACCTGAGCCGTCTCCTGCGGTGTCAGACCGAACTGGCGCATCGCGTCGCCCCACGGATCCGGATCGGCCCCTGGACGCAGCCGCGACCACACCCGACGGCTCCCCACCCACCAGGCCAGCAACGGCAGCCCCAGCAGGATCGCCACCACGGCGATCACCGGGCCGGTCACTGGCGCCCGCTCCCACCGGCCGGCAGCTCGGCCTGCAGCCGTCGCGCGGTCTGGAGCCGCCGCTCCGCCCAGCGGTAGGCGACCACGCCCTCGGCGGCCACGACGATCGCCACCATCCACACGCCCCAGGCGTTGTCGTTGGCGACGCCCGCCGCGGCCCCGATGATGCCAACGCCCACCACAGCGAAGACCACGGCCAGCCACCGCTGGCTGTTCCACTCCTGCACCTCGGCACGCAGTGCCCGCCGCCAGACGTCGGGATCTGCGTCGGGTGGAAGGACGCCTGACCTCATCGCCGGGGCGACCAGCTTCGACTGCCGGGCACGGACCTGACCGGAAGGGCTCTGTGGAAGACGGCCGCGGTCGACCGCTCGCCGGGCCAGCCAGATAGCCGGGGGTGCGAGCAGGCCCCACACCAAGCCGTACACGGCCATCTCCGCCCAGTTCCACGGCTCGTCACCCACAAGGCCACGCACCGCCTGCTGGACGCCGCCGACGAAGATGCCTGCGGCAAGCCCGAAGGCCAGCAGGAGGCCCCACCGCGGCCCGCGCCGCTCCTCGGTCATCGCGTGATCATCGAGACGACGCCGTCCGACCGCCACCGGTCAGCTCCGCGGTTCACCCAGCCGAGCGCGCGAACGGGAGTCCGTGTGTCGGCGACCGACCGCTTCTGCCGCTATTGCTCCCACCGGCGCAGTGGTTCACCTCCTCTCGGGCACCGGGGCAGCTCCCGCGGCGGAGACACGACCGACATCGCGGCTTCCCCACCGGCGCGGCAGATCACCTCCTTCGGTGCGCCGGTGCGAGCAGCGTGCCGACGTCACCACGCCGCTACTGCGTTCATCTCTGTTCAGTTCGTCGGAGCGGAGCCCGGTGGGCGGTGGCCGTCCAGCTCGCCTTCCTCGAGCCAATGGGCACCGTCCAACGCACCGCCCGGTTGTCAATGGGCACCTGGACGCCTCGAGGTGTCCGCCGTCCGGCCGCCGTGGCCTGTCCATCGAAACTGCGGCGTCTAGGGTGCTAACCGGCTTCGGACGAGGGCGACGCGGCCACCCCTCCGTGGCCGATACCTCTGGGAGACGCACGATGACGAGCCCCGACGCGCGGGACGCGCCTGCGACGTCGCGCATGCAGGACGCGGTGCGCCTGCTCCTGCTGATCGCGAACGCCTCGGAGGACCTACCGTCGCCGCCTCCTGATGGGGTCCCAGCCGCTGCCGTGGCGGTCCTCCGCACCCAGGTGGTGCTGCAGAAGATGGACTTCTGGCTGCGCAACCCGGACTACCTGGCCGAGTTGCTGCTCGATCGGTTCGAGGAGACCGGCGATCTGTCGTTCCGGGAACAGGCGCGCACCATCCTCACCTCGGAGGAACCGGAGGTGCGCCGCTACCCGATGTTGCGCTACCGGTTCGGGGCCTACGAGCCGCTGGACGAGGCGCTCTCCGTGCTGACGGCCGCGGCCCTGGTCTTCCGCCGCCGCGAGGGGACTCTCGGCCACACGCGCCAGCACAACTACTACCTCACCGACAAGGGGCGCTCCGTCGCGCGCGACATGATCGCCGACGTGCCCGAGCTGAAGTACTACGTCGACCGCGTGGAGCTGCTCGTCGAGCTCACCGGCGGCATCGGACCCACCGCCCTCAAGGACATGCAGTACGCGCAGCCGGAGTACGCCGACGCGGAGTGGCACAGCCGCATCCAGACGATCGCCCCGCGGGTGCGTGAGCGGCTGGCTGCCCTCGACGAGCAGGAGCAGGAGTCCTCATGACGATGAGCGCTTCGCACAGCGCACTGGCGCAGCGGGTGGCCGCACGTACCGGTGTCGCCGCGTCGCACGTCGAGGGGGTCATGGCGACGCATGGTGTCGCCGCGGTGTCGACACCGGCAGCGCGGCGTTCGATGCGCGTCCTGCGGCTGCGGATCACGGGCACGAAGGACGAGAGCGCCGGCGGGGGCGCGTTCGACCGGAGCTTCGCGTTCCCGGACGGGATCTCGATGGTCGTCGGCTCGAACTTCGTGGGGAAGACGAGCGTCCTGGAGATCATCACCTGGTGTCTGCGGGGTGCCCCCCGCGAGCTGCAGCCCGACGTGGCGATGTGGCTGGAGTTGGTGGAGTGCGACGTGGAGGTCAACGGCCGCGCCCTCGGTATCCGGCTGCGTCTGCAGGCCGGCGATCTGGTCACCGGCACGGTGCACGAGGCGGCGACGGTCGAACAGCTCGACCGGGCGTTCACCATGGGGCGGCCGCTGGTCAGCGCATCGGCCCAGGCCGAGTACACCGACGCCATCCAGGGGCTCATGCTGGATCGGCTGAGCCTCGAACCGCTCCATGCACACGACAAGAGGAACGAGCTGACCCAGCGCCACGGCTGGCCGACGTACTTCGGTGCGATCTACCCCCCGGCCGGCGGCGACAAGATCCTGATCGGTGAGACGGCGATGGCCGGGCTCGCGGGCCGACTGCTGAAGGTCTTCCTCGACCTCCCCCGCGCCGCCGTGCTGACGCGGGTCCAGGCGGCCCGCGACGGGCTGCGGACGTCGCTGAAAAAGGTGGGGGTCCCAGGCCTCCCGGACCTACAGGCCCGAGAACAGACCGCGCTCACGACGGCTCGCTCCGCGCTGGCTGCGCTCCCGTCGGCATCGGCTCCATCGGCGACGGAGGCCGCTAACCGTGTGCGTACCCTCGCTGCGCGCCTTGCCCGGGCCGACGAGCGGTGGGCACAGCTCGGACAGGCGTTCCGGCTGGCGAAGGCTGGGCGGCAGGCAGATGAGCGTGCGCTGACCTCTCAGCGGGAGACCGTTGTCGCCGCGCAGTTGTTCCACGGCCTCAACCCCTCCAGCTGTCCCCGCTGCGAGGCGCCGGTCACCGAGGGCCGACGCGTCCGGGAGGACGCCGACCATGTCTGCGCGGTCTGCACCACGCCTCTGCTCGGGGATGAGGACGAGGCGGCAGACCTCATCGCCGAACGGCAGGACGCCCTCACCGCGTCCACCGCCGCGGAAACGGCAGCGCTCGCCGCCCTGGAGCAAGCGGAGACCGAGGTCAGCGACCTAACCGCCCAGCTCGAGGCGGCACAGGCGCAGCTCGCCGCGGCAGAGGCGGCACGCCAGGTGGGTGACCGCGCCCGGCTGGAACTCGAGGTCGCTCGCGCCGAAGGTGCCCTGGCGGTCCTCGCCGAAGCCGACCCCAGGTCGCTCGACGACTCGAAGGAGGACACCGGCGGACCGCAGGGCGAGCGGCTGCTGGCCGTCCTCGAAGCTCTCGCGGCCGAACTCGAACAGGAACAGGCCGCAGAGTCGGAAGACCTGATCAAGGCGGTGGGCGACGAGATCGCCGAGCTCGCGCGCACCTTCGGCATGACGGCGGTGACCGGCGCCAAGATCCGGCTCAACGGCACCATGCTCGTCGACAAGGGCGGCGTGACCGGCCAGACCTTCGGCAGTCAGAGCGCCGGCGGACGGCTGCGGCTGCGGATCGCCACGATCATCGCTCTCCTGCGCGTCGGGGCCCGCCGCGGAGTTGCGACCCACCCCGGCCTGCTGATGCTGGACAGCCTCCGTGCGGAGGAGGTCCAGGACGACGACGCCCACGAGATCCTCGACGCCTTGATCGAGGTGGCCGCCCAGACGCCCGGGCTGCAGATCATCACGACGACCGCGGACCAGGCCCTGCCGGATGGACGGCTCGACGCCGACCATGTGCTGCGGCCAGTCACCCCCAACGCGCCGCTGTGGTGACCCGTCGTCGAGCCCTCCGGGCACACTCGTGACCGGCTCGGTGGCGCTGGCCCTGGTGACCGCCGAGACCGCCGGTGAGACGTGCGATGTGGCCAACCTGGGCAGCCTTGCCGACGTCGCCACCGAGCTCGTCCAGCTCGCCGACACGCCCCTTGCGCCTCTCGCGGCCGCGACCCTTGTCGCCGCCATCTCCGACGGAGCGGGCGCCTGGACCGCGGCCACGGTCGAGTTCGCGGCGCGCCTGCGGCAACAGACCAGCTACCTGGCCCTACGCGACAGCCTCGACGTGCTGCTCGACGACCCGATCGCCGCGAGGACGGTGGCCGCTCCGCTGCACACAGCGCTCCTCGAGGGGCACCGCACCAGCCTGGACCCCAGTCCCCTGCTGGCGGTGGCCCACCTCGAGGGAGCCCTTCGTCTCGCCATCGCCGGTGCCGTGACGCCGTACCTGGTGCTGCACAGCCTCACGGACATCGGGCCGGCCGTGTCCGAGGACTACGTCGAACGGCTGCCGAGGTTGATCGGCATCGCGCTGGACGCCTGGGACGACGACAGCACCCTGACGGCTCCGCTCACGCAGGCGCTGCACGTACTGCAGGACTTGGACGTTTCCGCAGCGGATGCTGCCTACGAGCTCGCCTGCGCCAGCATGCGCGCCGCGCTGCGGCAGACCGACGCGACAGCCGCGAGCGGGGGGCTCCTGGAGGCGGCCGATCAGTTCAGCGCGGCGTACTCCCTCGATGACACCCGGGATGACGCGGCCGCCTACGCGGCCGTTTGCACGGCTGTCGCCGCCTTCGGCGCAGCCGACACCGGCCCGCTTGTCGAGGCCGTCGATGAGCTGGAGACCGTCATGCGGCGACGGACTTCGTGGACACGGAACATGCACCAGCCGGCGTGGCGGCGGCCCAAGCTGGACGCCGAGGTGGAGTGGCTCGGGCTCGTGCTCGACCTGCGCCGCGCCGCCGCTCGCCTGGCCGAGCCGAGCTGGCTAGAGGCGACCGCCGCCGTAGGCCAGCTTGCTCGCGCTTACACGGCTGAACGGTCGACCGCGCCGGCCGCGGGGCTTGCCGCGGTCGTGCGGCCAGCGATCGAAAACCCCGTCGCGGCCAACGCCGTCCTGCTCGACCAGCTGACGCGGACGATCGACGCCGACCGGCAGCGGGAGGAGCCGACGCTCCCGCCGGCCGCGGAGTTGCTGATGCAGGCCGTGCGCGAGCGCCGGACCGCCGGCGTCGCACGAGACCGAGATCTGCCCGAGGACGCCGATGCGGAGGACGACGAAGCCCTCGACGCCCGAATCGACCGCTTCGCCCCCAGGCTCCGCGACCTGGGCACCGACATCGCCCGCGCCTTCGCCAGGCATGTCGATGACGAACAGCTCACCCAGCTGGGCCGCGCCCTCACCGTCATGTTCGCCTCCGGCACGGCCGAACATCCAGCACTCGGCCGGGTGCGCGATGAGCTCATCGAAGGGCTCTCCACCCACCCGGAGTTCGCCGGAGAAGCCCGCGCTGCCGCGATCGCCCTGCTCGACCGCACCCTGACGTTCCTGCAGGACCGGTACGAGCGCGCAGGCCCGTTCCTCCCAGGCCGGCCGAACATCCTGCGCCGCCTCAGCAAGGACGAGACGCGGCCGAAGGAGGAAGACCTCCAGTGGGAGTTCTACTTCTGGCTGGCCAACTCGGAGACGTTCGCAGGACGGGTCCAGTGCGAGGTGTCGCACATCGCCGCGGGACGCGTCGACGTCATCGTCCGCATCGGCGAGTTGAAGCTGGTGACCGAGGTCAAGCGCGAGCTCACCGATGCCAGCAGGGACTCGCTCGACCAGTACGCGCCGCAGTCGGCGGCCTACTCCGGGGCCAACGTGCCGTTCAGCCAGCTGCTGGTCCTGGACCTCTCCAACCACCCCGACGGCGTCCCGCGCCTGCGGGACCTTGCCTGGGCGACGGAGCACAGGGCTCGACCTGACGCCTCCCCACAGCACGTCGTCGTTGCGGTGGTGGTGGGCAACCGGTCCACACCCCGCCAACTGTCCGACGCCCGCGCGCCGGCGAGGAGGCGTCGCGCTGTTCGGGAGAAAGAGCCCCCTGAACCCGACGTCGCAGTGGCAGACGATGACACCGCTGAAGGAGAGCCCTCGCCGGCGCGGTGAAGATCGCGACGCAGTGCCGATCGCGACGCAGTGCCGATCGCGACGCAGTGCAGCCCATCACGGCCCGGGCAGGCCCGTCACCCAGCCGGGCCGTTCCGTGAAGAAGGTCCCTGCCGGTCTGGCCCGTGCTTCTCGGCGGCCCGCGAGACCGCGGTGACTCCGGTGACCAGGACGAGCGCCCATGTGCTGACCAGCCCGACCACTCCGGCGAAAACACCAAGCAGGAGTCGGCGCCCGCCGCGCGACCGGATCGCCGACGCAACCAGCGTCGCCGCCGCGCCGCCGCCTCCGGCAACGACAAGGAAGCCGCCTCGCGCTGCGTGCGGTTGTCGTGACCGGCGCCCACTGGGGTGGGCTCCCACGCCCACCGCACGGCCCGGACCACGGCCAGCACACCCATCCACAACAGTCGCACCATCCGAGTGCCGCGGGGCGCCGTAGCGACGGCCGACAGCCGGGAGACGCCTTCCAGCGGTGGCGGGCGCTCCCCGTGCGCCTCGAAGACCGCCCGGAGCCGCCGCTCGATCTCGGCGGGTTGGAGGGCTCCCTCCTGGCGCGCCTGCTCCATCACTGCAGACATCTCAGCCTTGCGCTGCTCCGTCTGGTCGTGGCGTTGCCGAGCGGTGACCGCCCCCGGGCAGGTGCACCGCTCCAGCCAGACGGTCCGGGGCGCGGTCTGCTGGCCGCTCAGTGCGCACTCGGTGTGACAGCCGCAGTTGCACAGCCGGGCCGACAACTCCGGGCGCCGGCGAAGACGCCACAGGCTCATCCCCTCGTAGCCCGCGACATGCGAGCAGCGCCCGTGATCGTCACGTTGGCACCACACCGAACGCGACGGCAGCGCTTCCTTCACGTGGGCACCGTAGGCCCGCAGTGCGGCGCAGTGCCGATCGCGCCCGCAGTGCGGCGCAGTGCCGATCGCGCCCGCAGTGCGGCGCAGTGCCGATCGCGCCCGCAGTGCGGCGCAGTGCCGATCGCGCCCGCAGTGCGGCGCAGTGCCGATCGCGCCCGCAGTGCGGCG
>NZ_JBJHAF010000014.1:0-146492 GCF_054050855.1 Blastococcus sp. SYSU DS0539
CCGCCGGCGTTCCCGCGGGAACGCCGGCGGCGGCTCGTCGGCTACCGGGGCTCGTCCAGGCGGCGGACGACGCGCGCCGGGTTGCCGACCGCGACCACGTCGGCCGGCAGGTCGCGAGGGACGACCGCCCCCGCGCCGACGACGGTGTTCGCGCCGATGGTGACGCCGGCCAGCACGACGGCGCCGCCGCCCAGCCAGACGTTGTCGCCGATCACGATCGGCAGCGCGGCCTCCCACTTCTGCCGCCGCGGCTCGGCCGCCACCGGATGGGTGGGCGTGAGCAGTTGGACGTTCGGACCGATCTGCACGTCGTCGCCGATGGTGATGGGTGCGACGTCGAGGGCGACCAAGCCGAAGTTGGCCAAGCAGCGGGCCCCGATCGAGAGGTGGCGGCCGTAGTCCACCCGCAGCGGTGGCCGGATCTCGGTGCCCTCGCCGACCGATCCGAGCAGCTCCGTCAGCAGCTGCCGGCGCAGCGGACCCTGGCGGACCGACGTCGCGTTGTACGCGTCGGCGAGGTCCAGGGCCCGCGAGCTCAGCTCGCCGAGCTCGGGGTCGTCGGCGAGGTAGAGCTCCCCGGCAAGCATGCGCTCCCGCATGGACCGGCCGTCGTCCTCCGGTGGCGTGGTCATGCGGCGAACCTACGCAGCCGTCGCCCGGCCCCGTGCTGGGCGGGAACGGGGTCTCCGGCGCCGGCGGAGGTGTCGAACCGGCCGGGGGGGCCTAGCGTGCGCAGGATGGCGCTCATCTACCCGGTCCGGATCGACTCCCCGGAACCCGACGACGACTCACCCGCGGAGTTCTCCGAGCTCGCGGCGGACCTGTCGGACAACTGGCTGGTCGAGGTGGACCTCGGCGAGGACGGCGACGACGCGTGCTTCGGCCCGTTGACCCCCCGGGCCGCCTGGGACCTGGCGGTCGGCGTCGACGAGCGCCAGCCGGACTGGACCGTCTCGGTGCTGCCGCTGCACGTCCCCGGCACCCCGGACGAGCTGGTCGCCCTCTTCACCGAGGACTGACGCCGCCGGTCACCAGCCGCGCTCGCGCCACTCCGCGAGGTGCGGGCGCTCGGCGCCGATGGTCGTGTCGTCGCCGTGCCCGGGGTAGACCCACGCCGCGTCGGGCAGGACGGCGAACAGCCGCTGCTCGACGTCGTCGATCAGGCTGGCGAAGTCCTCCACCGACCAGGTCTTCCCCACGCCGCCGGGGAAGAGGCTGTCGCCGGTGAAGACGTGCACGCCGGCGTCGCCGGGACCGCGCCAGACCAGCGCGATGCTGCCCGGGGTGTGCCCGCGCAGGTGCACCACCTCGAGCGTCTGGTCGCCGACGGTCACGTGCTCCCCGTGCTCGACGGGGCGCTGCACCGGCACCGGCAGGGCGACGGCGTCGGCGGGATGGGCGACGGCGGCCGCGCCGGTCTCCTGCACGACGTCGGGAAGGGCCCGGTGGTGGTCCCAGTGGCCGTGGGTGGTGACGACGGTGCGCAGGTCGGCGTCCCCGATCAGCGCCCGCAGCACGTCCGGCTCCGCCGCGGCGTCGATCAGCAGCGCCTCGCCGGTGGCCGTGCAGCGCAGCAGGTAGGCGTTGTTCGCCATCTCGCTCACCGCCACCTTGCTGACGGTGAGCCCGGGCAGCTCCCGCACGTCGGCGGGGCCACCCACCGTGACGTTCCCGGTGTAGGTCGAGGTGCTCATCCGGACTCCGTTCGGAAAGTGTCGGCGGCCGCCGTTACGGTCCAGGTATGGACGCTAGCGGAGGTGTCGGCACTGCTCAGGGCGACGACGGTGCCGGGGCCCGCGGGCCGATCGTCGGCCTGTCGGCCACGGAGATCGCCACCCGGGTCCGGGCGGGGGAGCTGACGGCCGTGGAGGTCGTCCGCGCCCACCTCGACCACATCGAGGCGGTCGACGCGCGCGTCGGGGCCTTCCGCGTCGTCCGGCGCGAGGCCGCGCTGGCCGAGGCCGCGGCGGTCGACGCCAGCCTGACCCGCTTCGCCCTGCCGCTGGCCGGCGTCCCGGTGGCGATCAAGGACAACATCGCCGTGGCGGGGGAGATCTGCACCGACGGCTCGCCGGCCCGGCGGTCCGCGCCGGAGCGGAAGGACCACGTGATCGTCACCCGGCTCCGCAAGGCCGGGGCGGTCGTCGTCGGCATCACCCGCGCGCCCGAGCTCTGCCTGTACGCCGCCACCGACGGGCCGGGCACGGTCACCCGCAACCCCTGGGACACCGCGCTCTCACCCGCGGGCAGCTCCGGCGGGAGCGCGGCGGCCGTGGCGTCGGGCTCGGTGCCGGTGGCGCACGGCAACGACGGCATGGGGTCCCTGCGGCTCCCCGCCGCGGCCTGCGGGCTGGTCACGCTCAAGCCCGGCCTCGGCGTGCTGCCCGGTGGCATCGGCGCCGACGACTGGTCGGGCATGGCCGTCAACGGGGCGCTCGCCACCACCGTGGCCGACCTCGCGGTCACGCACGCCGTGATGGCGGAGGAGCAGCCCGCGCAGCCGGCCGCCCCCGGGCGGCCGCTGCGGATCGCGGTCAGCACCCGGTCGCCCGTGCCCGGGGTCGGGGCCGACGCCGCGACGCGGGCCGCGGTCGACGCGGTCGTCGCCCGCCTCCGCGAGGCCGGGCACACCGTCGTCCGCCGGAACCCGCCGGTCACGCCCGGCGCCGCGGCCGGCGCCCTCGTGCGCTGGATGGCCGGGGCGGAGGACGACGCCGAGTTCCTCGGGATCGACCGCGCGGAGCTGCAGCCGCGCAGCCGCACCCACGCGCGCATCGGCCGGCTGGTCCGGCGCCTCGGGCTGGTGCGGCCGCGCACCCAGCAGCGGTTCCGCGAGCGCATGATCCGGTTCTTCGACGACGTCGACCTGCTGCTGACGCCGGTCACCACCGGCCCGCCGCTGCCGGCCCGGCCCTGGCACGAGCGGTCGTTCCTGGCCAACATCACGGCCAACGCCCGGTGGGCTCCCTGGACCGCGGCCTGGAACCTGGCCGGCATCCCCGCCGCGGTCCTGCCGGCCGGCACCCGGCCCGGCGGGCCGCCGGTCCCCGTCCAGTTCGTCGGCCCGCCCGGCGCCGAGGAGCGGCTACTGTGGGTCGCCGGAGAGCTGGAGGCCCGGCAGCCCTGGCGCCGGTACGCGCCGGTCTTCGACCCCACGACGGCAGCCGCCGCCCCACCCGGCTGAGCGCCTCCGGCGCGCCGGCCCCGGGAGACCGGGCGCAGCTCACACCCGCCGGGTGGACGGCCGCGGGTGGCACCGGTGTTGCACCCGGTGCACCGCGACCGGGCACCGGCGGCCGCCGTTCGCGCTCCACCACCACATCCACCAGGTGAGATCCACCAGCGACCGACAGGGATCACATGGACCGGCTCGTCGTCCGCGGCGCCCGAGAGCACAACCTGAAGGACGTCCACATCGACCTCCCCCGGGACGCGCTGATCGTGTTCACGGGGCTGTCGGGATCGGGCAAGTCCAGCCTCGCCTTCGACACGATCTTCGCGGAGGGCCAGCGCCGCTACGTCGAGTCGCTGTCGGCCTACGCCCGCCAGTTCCTCGGCCAGATGGACAAGCCCGACGTCGACTTCATCGAGGGGCTCTCGCCCGCGGTGTCGATCGACCAGAAGTCGACCAACCGGAACCCGCGGTCGACCGTCGGCACCATCACCGAGGTCTACGACTACCTGCGGCTGCTCTACGCCCGCGCCGGCCAGCCGCACTGCCCCAACTGCGGCAAGCCGATCTCGCGGCAGACCCCGCAGCAGATCGTCGACCAGGTGCTCGCCATGGCCGAGGGCACCCGCTTCCAGGTGCTCGCCCCGGTCGTCCGGGCGCGCAAGGGCGAGTACGTCGACCTGTTCAGCTCGCTGCAGACCCAGGGCTTCTCCCGCGTCCGCGTCGACGGCACCGTGCACCCGCTGACCGAGCCGCCCACCCTCAAGAAGCAGGAGAAGCACAGCATCGAGGTGATCGTCGACCGCCTCACCGTGAAGGAGAGCGCCAAGCGCCGGCTCACCGACTCGGTGGAGACGGCGCTCGGGCTCGCCGGCGGCCTGGTGATCCTCGACTTCGTCGACCTGCCGGAGGACGACCCCGAGCGGGAGCGCACCTTCTCCGAGCACCTCGCCTGCGTCGACGACGGGCTGTCGTTCGAGGCGCTGGAGCCGCGGTCGTTCTCCTTCAACTCGCCGTTCGGCGCGTGCGGGGAGTGCACCGGCATCGGCACCCGCAAGGAGGTCGACCCCGAGCTGGTGGTCCCCGACCCGGAGAAGAGCCTCAACCAGGGCGCGATCGCGCCCTGGTCCAGCTCGATGAGCAACGAGTACTTCACCCGGCTGCTCACCGGTCTGTCCCAGCAGATCGGCTTCTCCATGGACGACCCGTGGGAGCGGCTGCCGGCCAAGGTGCAGAAGGCGATCCTGCACGGCTCGCCCGACCAGGTGCACGTCCGCTACAAGAACCGCTACGGCCGCGAGCGCAGCTACTACGCCGCCTTCGAGGGCGTGCTGCCGTTCCTGGAGCGGCGCCACGACGACACCGACAGCGACTACATGCGGGACAAGTACGAGGGCTACATGCGCGACGTGCCCTGTCCCGTCTGCCACGGCACCCGGCTCAAGCCGGAGATCCTCGCCGTCAAGCTGAACGACCGGTCGATCGCCGAGGTCACCAACCTCTCGATCGGCGAGGCCTCGCAGTGGCTCGGCGCCCTGGAGCTCGGCGAGCGCGAGAAGGCGATCGCCGACCGCGTGCTGCGCGAGATCCAGGCCCGGCTGTCCTTCCTCGTCGACGTCGGCCTGGACTACCTGTCGCTGGACCGCCCGGCCGCCACCCTGGCCGGCGGCGAGGCGCAGCGCATCCGGCTGGCCACCCAGATCGGCTCCGGCCTCGTCGGGGTGCTCTACGTGCTGGACGAGCCGTCGATCGGGCTGCACCAGCGGGACAACACCAAGCTGATCGAGACCCTCGTGAGGCTGCGCGACATGGGCAACACGCTCATCGTCGTGGAGCACGACGAGGACACGATCAAGACCGCCGACTGGGTCGTCGACATCGGCCCCGGTGCCGGCGAGCACGGCGGCGAGGTCGTCGTCAGCGGCACGGTGGAGGACCTGCTGGCCAGCGAGCGGTCGATCACCGGGGCCTACCTCTCGGGCCGGATGGAGATCACCGTCCCGGCGACGCGCCGCCAGCCGGAGCCGGGCCGGGAGCTGGTGGTCAAGGGCGCCCGCGAGAACAACCTGCGCGGGATCGACGTCGCCTTCCCGCTCGGCTGCCTGGTCGCGGTCACCGGCGTCTCGGGCTCGGGCAAGTCCACCCTGGTCAACGACATCCTGTACACGACGCTGGCCAACCAGCTGAACCGGGCGCGGCAGGTCGCCGGCCGGCACCGCACCGTCACCGGGCTGGAGCACCTGGACAAGGTCGTGCACGTGGACCAGTCGCCGATCGGCCGCACGCCGCGGTCGAACCCGGCGACGTACACCGGGGTCTGGGACCACGTCCGCAAGCTGTTCGCCCAGACGTCGGAGGCGAAGGTCCGCGGCTACCTCCCGGGCCGGTTCTCCTTCAACGTCAAGGGCGGCCGCTGCGAGGCCTGCTCCGGCGACGGCACGCTGAAGATCGAGATGAACTTCCTGCCCGACGTCTACGTCCCCTGCGAGGTGTGCAAGGGCGCCCGGTTCAACCGGGAGACCCTCGAGGTGCACTACAAGGGCAAGACGGTGGCCGAGGTCCTCGACATGCCGATCGAGGAGGCGGCGGACTTCTTCGCCGCTATCCCGGCGATCGCCCGGTACCTGCGCACGCTCACCGACGTCGGGCTCGGCTACGTCCGGCTGGGCCAGCCGGCGACGACGCTGTCCGGCGGTGAGGCGCAGCGGGTGAAGCTGGCCAGCGAGCTGCAGAAGCGCTCCAACGGCCGCAGCATCTACGTCCTCGACGAGCCGACCACCGGCCTGCACTTCGAGGACATCCGCAAGCTGCTGCTGGTGCTCCAGGGGCTGGTCGACAAGGGAAACTCGGTGCTGGTCATCGAGCACAACCTCGACGTCATCAAGAGCGCCGACTGGCTGGTCGACATGGGCCCCGAGGGCGGCTTCCGCGGTGGGATGGTCGTCGCCGAGGGCTCGCCGGAGTTCGTCGCCTCGGTACCGGAGAGCCACACCGGCCGGTACCTGGTGCCGCTGCTCGACGCCGACGCGATCGCCGCCGCGGCGGCCGGGCCGGTGAAGAAGCGGGCCCGCAAGAAGGCGAGCTGACCGACCGGGATCCACGACGGCCCGTGTCCCCGACGGGGGCGCGGGCCGTCGCCGTCCGACGGGTCACCACGCCGTCGTCGTCGCGGCCGGGCGGGGCCCGGAGGACGGTGCGGGCGGGCTGCCCCCGGGCCGGATCGGGCGCAGGGGTTGAGACCACGGCGCACCAGGCCGTATCGTCCGCTGTGACCGACGTCACGTACAGGCCTCCGGGCGGCGTGGCGGAGTCCCTCGGAGGAGGACAGCGATGAGCGCGCTCACGCCTGACTGCGACCCCGACCTCTCCAACTGCGGCTCGCCCACGGGCAGCGGCACCGGCAGCATCCGGTCCAACGTCGTCGTGCTGGCGTTGCTGGCCGCCTCCGTGTCGCTCGCCACCGGGTCGGCGGGCGCCGTGGCGTTCATGTCCGGCGGGGTGGCCCTCGTGTCGGCGATGGTGCTCGGGCGCCGGTGCGTCTGCCTCGGCCAGCGGCTCGTGACGAGCGCCGGCGCACACGCACCCTGGGCCCTGCACCGCTCGCGCCCGGTGGGCTGAGCGCCGCGGGCCCCGGCGGGGCCGCTTCCCCCGGCACGCCGCACGCCGGCCGGGGCCGCTGGGACGGACGGGACGGACGGGTCCCGGCGGCTGACGGCGTGTCGGTGGGCCGACCTAGTGTGGAGACATGGCCGATCCGTCCACGTACCGCCCGGCGGTCGGCTCCATCCCGGAGAGCCCCGGCGTCTACAGGTTCCGCGACCCGAACGGCCGGGTCATCTACGTGGGCAAGGCCAAGAGCCTCCGCCAGCGCCTGAACAGCTACTTCGCCGACGTCGCCGGCCTGCACCCGCGCACCCGCCAGATGGTGACGACGGCGTCGAGCGTCGAGTGGACCGTCGTCGGCACCGAGGTCGAGGCCCTCCAGCTCGAGTACAACTGGATCAAGGAGTTCGACCCGCGCTTCAACGTCCGCTACCGCGACGACAAGAGCTATCCGTCGCTGGCCGTGACGCTGAACGAGGAGTACCCCCGGCTGCAGGTCATGCGCGGGCCCAAGAAGAAGGGCGTGCGCTACTTCGGCCCCTACGCCCACGCGTGGGCGATCCGGGAGACCCTCGACACGCTGACCCGCGTCTTCCCGGCGCGGACCTGCTCCAACGGCGTCTTCAAGCGGGCCGGCCAGATCGGCCGGCCCTGCCTGCTGGGCTACATCGGCAAGTGCGCCGCCCCGTGCGTGGGCCGGGTCAGCGCCGACGAGCACCGCGCCATCGTCGACGACTTCTGCGACTTCATGGCCGGCCGCACCGACTCGATGATCCGCCGGCTCGAGCGGGAGATGGCCGATGCCGCGGAGGCCCTGGAGTACGAGAAGGCCGCCCGGCTGCGCGACGACATCGGGGCGCTCAAGCGGGCGATGGAGAAGCAGGCCGTCGTCCTCGGTGACGGCACCGACGCCGACGTCGTCGCCTTCGCGCAGGACGACCTGGAGGCCGCCGTCCAGGTCTTCCACGTCCGCGGTGGGCGGGTCCGCGGCCAGCGCGGCTGGATCATCGACAAGGTCGAGGAGGTCTCCACCGGCGAGCTGGTGGAGCAGTTCCTCCTGCAGGTCTACGGCGGCGTCGACGAGCAGACCGGGGTGGGAGAGGCCGGCGAGGCGGTGCCCCGCGAGGTGCTGGTGCCCGAGCTGCCCGACGACGCCGACGTCTACGTCGAGCTGCTGGAGGAGCTGCGCGGCGGCCGGGTGTCGCTGCGGGTGCCCCAGCGCGGTGACAAGCGCAGCCTCATGGAGACCGTGGAGCGCAACGCGAAGGAGGCGTTCGCCCGGCACCGGGTGAAGCGGTCCAGCGACCTCACCGCCCGCTCGCTGGCGCTGGCGGAGCTGCAGGAGGCGCTGGAGCTGCCCGACGCGCCGCTGCGCATCGAGTGCATGGACATCAGCCACGTCCAGGGCACGAACGTGGTGGCCTCCATGGTGGTCTTCGAGGACGGCCTGGCGAAGAAGTCCGACTACCGGAGGTTCTCCGTCACCGAGGGGACCGACGACACCGCCGCCATGGCGGAGGTGGTGCGCCGCCGGTTCGCCCGCCACCTCAAGGACGAGGCCGACCGCCGGGACGAGCAGGGCATCGCCGCGGAGGAGGGGCGGCCGCGCAGGTTCGCCTACCCGCCCAACCTGCTCGTGGTCGACGGCGGCGCCCCGCAGGTCGCCGCGGCCGCCCGGTCCCTGGCGGAGCTCGGCGTCGTCGACGTCGCCGTCTGCGGCCTGGCCAAGCGCATGGAGGAGGTGTGGCTGCCGGGGGAGACCGATCCGGTCATCCTGCCGCGCACCTCCGAGGCGCTGTACCTGCTGCAGCGGGTGCGCGACGAGGCCCACCGCTTCGCCATCACCTACCACCGCCAGAAGCGGTCCACCGGCATGCTGGTCTCGCTGCTGGACGACGTCCCCGGCCTCGGGGAGGCGCGACGGAAGGCGCTGATGAAGCAGTTCGGGTCGCTCAAGCGACTGCGCGCGGCGACAGTGGAGGAGCTCATGGCGGTGCCAGGGATCGGGCGGCGGACGGCGGAGGCGGTGCAGATGGCGGTCGCCGAGCCGGCACCGCCGCCGGAGGACGCGCCCCCGGCGGCTGCGGAGACCTCGCTGGCACCGCAGGGCCCGGCCGAGCAGGGCAGTCCCCGCGCGGGGTCCGGCGACACCGCCGAGGTCGGTCGGGTGGCATCGTGACGGTCGCACCCGACGTGGGCGGCGCAGGGCCGCAGAACGGGGTCTCCCCGGCGCTCGACCCGGCGAGCACCGAGACCCAGCCGCTGGAGGTCGTCGTCGTCACCGGGCTCTCCGGCGCCGGCAAGAACAGCGCCGGCCGGGTGCTCGAGGACCTGGGCTGGTTCGTCGTCGACAACCTGCCTCCGGCGCTGCTGCTGCCGATGGTCGAGCTCGGTGCCCGCGGTGACCTGCGGAGGTTCGCAGCGGTCGTCGACGTGCGCAGCCGGGCGTTCTCCAGCGACCTGGAGGAGGCCATCCGGATCCTGTCCGAGGCCGGGCACCGGCCCCGCGTGGTCTACGTGCACGCCCGGGACGAGGTGCTGGTCCGCCGGTACGAGTCGAACCGGCGGGAGCACCCCCTCCAGGGCAGCGGCACCCTCACCGACGGGATCACCGAGGAGCGCGCCCTGCTCACCGGCATCGCCGGTGAGGCCGACCTGTGGGTCGACACCAGCGACCTGAACGTCCACCAGCTGCGGGCCACGCTGGAGAACGCCTTCGCGCGCGAGGGGCGCACCCCGCCGCTCACCGCGACGGTGATGAGCTTCGGCTTCAAGTACGGCCTGCCGCTGGACGCCGACCTGGTCGTCGACGCGCGGTTCCTGCCCAACCCGCACTGGGTCCCGGAGCTGCGGGAGCACACCGGCCGGGATGCCGACGTCCGCGACTACGTGCTCGGCCAGGACGACGCCGGTGACTTCCTCGACCGGTACACCGAGGTGCTGCGGTTGCTGCTGCCCGGGTACCGGCGGGAGGGCAAGCGGTACCTGACGCTGGCGGTCGGCTGCACCGGCGGCAAGCACCGCAGCGTCGCGATCGCCGAGGAGTTCGCCCGGCGGCTGGGCGGGGAGGGCATCGCCGCCGTCGCGCGGCACCGCGATCTGGGCCGCGAGTAGTGGGCGGCACGACGTTCCCGGGGCGGGCGCCCCGGGTGGTCGCGTTCGGCGGTGGCCACGGCCTGGCCGCGGCGCTGGCCGCCTGGCGCAGCATCACCCCCGAGCTGACCGCCGTGGTGACGGTCGCGGACGACGGCGGCTCGTCCGGGCGGATCCGCCGGGAGATGCCGGTCCTGCCACCCGGCGACCTCCGCATGGCCCTCGCGGCGCTCGCCGGTGACGCGCAGCGGGAGCAGACCCTGGCCGCGCTGTTCCAGCACCGCTTCGGCGGCAGCGGCGTGCTGGCCGGGCACCCGGTCGGCAACCTGCTGCTCACCGGCCTGGCCGAGATGCACGGCGGGGACACCGTGCGCGCCCTCGACGAGCTCGGTGCGCTGCTCGGGGCGTGCGGCCGGGTGCTCCCGATGGCCGACGAGCCGCTCGACCTCGTGGCGCGGGTCGAGACCGCCGATCCCGACGACCCCGACCGGGTGCGCACCATCCGGGGGCAGGTGGCGATCGCGGCGACGCCGGGCCGGGTCCGGGAGATCCGGCTGTCGCCGGCCGACCCGGTGGTGCACCCCGCCGTCCTCGAGGCGATCGCGGCGGCCGACGTGATCTCCCTCGGCCCGGGGTCCTGGTACACCTCGGTGCTGCCGCACCTGCTCGTGCCCCGGCTGCGGGCTGCCCTGGTCGCAGCGCGGGCGCGGGTGGTGGTGGTGCTGAACCTGGAGCCCCAGCCCGGGGAGACGGACGGCTTCTCCCCGGAGGAGCACCTGGCCGTGCTCCGGGCGCATCTGGACGGAGTGGCGTTGCACACTGTGATCGCGGACGTGGAATCAGTGGTTGACCGCCGTGGTCTGCTTGACGCAGTCCGCGGGTGCGGCGCCGAGCTCCTGCTGGCGCCGGTGGCCGAGCCGGACGGCGCGCCACGGCACGACCCGGGGCGGCTGTCCGCGGCGCTGGCCTCCGTGGTCGGGATGCGGTGAACGAGTAGAGGTGGACGAGCGGGTACCGGGCGTTCGGCCGGCCGGCCGGCACGAGGGGGAGAGGGGACGGCGTACATGGCGCTGACCCGAACTGCGGTGGCGGATCACCGCGGGCGAACGTGGGGGTGGACAGCATGGCGATGACCGCCATGGTGAAGGACGAGCTCTCCCGGGTGGAGTGCACGAAGACCTCCGAGCGCAAGGCCGAGGTGACCGCGCTGCTGCGGTTCTCCGGCGGCCTGCACATCGTCGGTGGGCGCGTGGTCATCGAGGCCGAGCTGGACACCGGTTCGGTGGCCCGGCGGCTGCGCCGGGACATCAGCGAGGTCTACGGCTACACGAGCGGGGTGAGCGTGCTCGCCGGCGGGAACATCCGCCGCGGCGTGCGCTACCTGGTGCGGATCGCCAAGCACGGCGAGGGCCTGGCGCGGCAGACCGGGCTGGTCGACCAGCGCGGCCGTCCCGTCCGGGGCCTGCCGCCGGCCGTGGTGTCCGGCAGCATCAACGACGCCGAGGCCGCCTGGCGCGGTGCCTTCCTCGCCCACGGCTCGCTCACCGAACCCGGCCGGTCGTCCTCGCTCGAGGTCACCTGCCCGGGCCCGGAGGCGGCCATGGCGCTCGTCGGCGCGGCCCGCCGGCTGGGCATCGCCGCGAAGGCTCGCGAGGTGCGGGGCGCCGACCGGGTCGTCGTCCGGGACGGCGACGCGATCAGCGCGCTGCTGACCCGCATGGGCGCCCACGACGCGGTGATGGCCTGGGAGGAGCGGCGGATGCGCCGCGAGGTGCGGGCCACCGCCAACCGGCTCGCCAACTTCGACGACGCCAACCTGCGCCGCTCCGCCCGCGCCGCGGTCGCGGCCAGCGCACGGGTCGAGCGGGCGCTGGAGATCCTCGGCGAGGACGCCCCGGAGCACCTGCTCGTGGCCGGCCGGCTGCGGCTGGAGTTCGGCCAGGCCTCGCTGGAGGAGCTCGGTCAGCGCGCCGACCCCCCGATGACCAAGGACGCCGTCGCCGGCCGCATAAGGCGTCTGCTGGCCATGGCCGACAAGCGGGCCAAGGACCTGGGGATCCCGGACACGGAGTCCGTCGTCACCGACGACATGCTCGCGCAGTAGCCGCCGTTTCCGGCACATCGCCCGGCGAGCGCCGAGCCCGCACGGTCCCCGGCCCGGGGCCGTGCGGGGTCGGCGATCTCCCCGTTCCGGGGGAGTGCGCTGTCCCCCGAAACGGGACGACCGGGAGCCGGGCCGCGGGTCGACCGCTAGGGTCTGTCCCCGGAGCGGGACCGTGCGCCGCGTGGTCCCTGCGAACGCGACAGCTTCAACGGCGACAGTGGAGGTCTGCAGTGACGGTCCGGGTAGGCATCAACGGCTTCGGCCGGATCGGCCGCAACTTCTGGCGTGCCGCCGCCGCCAGCGGTCAGGACATCGAGATCGTGGCGGTCAACGACCTGACCAGCCCCGAGGCCCTGGCCCACCTGCTGAAGTACGACAGCATCCTGGGCAAGCTGGCCGAGGACGTCACCGCCGACGGCGAGGGCATCTCCATCGGCGGGAAGACCATGAAGGTCCTCTCCGAGCGCGACCCGGCGAACCTCCCCTGGGGCGACCTGGGCGTCGACGTCGTCGTCGAGTCCACCGGCTTCTTCACCAAGGCCGTGGACGCCCGCAAGCACGTCGACGCCGGTGGGGCCAAGAAGGTCATCATCTCGGCGCCGGCCACCGACGACGACATCACGATCGTCATGGGCGTCAACGACGACCTCTACGACGGCTCGCAGACGATCATCAGCAACGCCTCCTGCACCACCAACTGCCTGGCCCCCCTGGCGAAGGTCCTCAACGACGCGTTCGGCATCGAGCGAGGCCTCATGACCACGATCCACGCCTACACCGCCGACCAGAACCTGCAGGACGGCCCGCACAAGGACCTGCGCCGCGCCCGCGCCGCCGCGCTGAACATGGTGCCGACCTCCACCGGCGCCGCCAAGGCGATCGGCCTGGTTCTGCCGGAGCTCAAGGGCAAGCTCGACGGCTACGCGATGCGCGTCCCGCTGCCCACCGGCTCGGCCACCGACCTCACGGTGACGCTGAACCGGGAGGCCTCGGCCGACGAGGTCGACGCCGCCTACCGGGAGGCCGCCGCCGGCCCGCTGGGCAAGTACCTCACCTACACCGACGCCCCGATCGTCTCCTCCGACATCGTCACCGACCCGGCGTCCTGCATCTACGACGCCAAGCTGACGAAGGTCTTCGGCCCGATGGTCAAGGTCCTCGGCTGGTACGACAACGAGTGGGGCTACTCCAACCGGCTCGTCGACCTCACCTCCCTGGTCGGCAAGTCGCTCTGACGATGCGTTCTCTCGACGACCTCCTCGCCGAGGGCGTCTCGGGTCGGCGCGTGCTCCTGCGCGCCGACCTGAACGTCCCGTTGGACAAGACGACCGGCGCCATCACCGACGACGGCCGGATCCGCGCCAGCCTGCCCACCCTGCAGGCGCTGCGCGACGCCGGCGCCCGGGTCGTCGTGGCGGCCCACCTCGGCCGGCCCAAGGGCGCTCCCGACCCGGCGTTCTCCCTCGCGCCGGTCGCCGCGCGCCTGGGCGAGCTGCTCGGCACCACCGTCCCGCTGGCGGCCGACGTCGCCGGCGACGACGCGCAGGCCAAGGCCGCCGCGCTCGGCGACGGCGACGTCCTGCTGCTGGAGAACGTCCGCTTCGAGGCCGCGGAGACGTCCAAGGACGACGCCGCGCGGGCCGGGCTGGCCGACCGGCTGGCGGCCCTCGCCGACCTGTACGTCGACGACGCGTTCGGTGCGGTACACCGCGCGCACGCCTCGGTGTTCGACGTCGCCGAGCGCCTCCCGCACGCGGCCGGCCGGCTGGTCGCCCGCGAGCTGGAGGTGCTCACCCGGCTGACCACCGAGCCCGAGCGGCCCTACGTGGTCGTGCTCGGCGGCTCCAAGGTCAGCGACAAGCTGGCGGTGATCGAGGCGCTGCTGCCGAAGGTCGACCGGCTGCTCGTCGGCGGCGGCATGTGCTTCACCTTCCTCGCCGCCCAGGGCCACGGGGTGGGCAGGTCGCTGCTGGAGGCCGACCAGGTCGGCACCTGCCGCCGGCTGCTCGCCGAGGCCGGCGACCGGATCGTCCTGCCGGTCGACGTCGTCTGCGCCCCGGAGTTCAGCGCCGAGGTGGAGACCACGGTCGTCGACGCGGCGGAGATCCCGGACGGGCAGATGGGCCTGGACGTGGGCCCGCGGACCGTGGAGATCTTCGGGTCGATGCTGGGGGACGCCCGCACCGTCTTCTGGAACGGGCCGATGGGTGTGTTCGAGCTCGCCCCCTTCCAGGCCGGCACCCGGGGCGTCGCGCAGGCGGTCGGCGCGGTCGACGGCCTGTCGGTCGTCGGCGGCGGTGACTCGGCGGCGGCGGTCCGCGTCCTGGGCCTCGACGAGAACGCCTACGGGCACATCAGCACCGGTGGCGGCGCGTCGCTGGAGTACCTCGAGGGCCGGGACCTGCCGGGCCTCGCGGTCCTGGCCGACTGAGCGAGGAGCCGACATGGCACGCACCCGACCCACGCCTGCCCGCGCCGGGCGCCGGCCGCTGATCGCCGGCAACTGGAAGATGCACATGACCCACCTGGAGGCCATCGGGCTGGTCCAGAAGGTCGTGTTCTCGCTGAAGGAGAAGGAGCTCGACACCGCCGAGGTCGTCGTCCTCCCGCCGTTCACGGCGCTGCGCAGCGTGCAGACGCTCGTCACCGGCGACAAGCTGGCGATCGGCTACGGCGCGCAGGACCTCTCCGCCCAGGACTCCGGTGCCTACACCGGCGAGGTCAGCGGCGGCATGCTCAGCGCGCTCGCCTGCGAGTACGTCGCGGTGGGCCACTCCGAGCGCCGGGCCCTGCACGGTGAGGACGACGGCGTCGTCGCCGCCAAGGTGCAGGCCGCCCTGCGGCACGGCATCGTGCCGATCCTGTGCGTGGGGGAGGGGCTCGACGTCCGCAAAGCCGGAACCCACGTCGCCCACTGCTCCGCCCAGCTGGACGCCGCGCTCGAGGGGCTGACCGCCGAACAGGTGGCCGGCGTCGTCATCGCCTACGAGCCGGTGTGGGCGATCGGCACCGGCGAGGTCGCCACCCCCGAGGACGCGCAGGAGGTGTGCGGCGCCCTGCGGGCGCGGCTCGCCGAGCGCCACGGGAGTGACAGCGCGGCCACGGTACGTATTCTCTACGGCGGGTCGGTGAAGGCCGCGAACACGGCCGGGATCCTGGCCGGGGCGGACATCGACGGTGCGCTCGTCGGCGGGGCCAGCCTGGACGCCGACGAGTTCGCGCAGATCTGCCGGATCGCCGCCGGCGGCAGCTGAACCCTGCTGCCCGCCGCCGGCCGGACACGGATGGGGGCGGGCAGCAGGTGGAGCCGCAGACGCATGAGCGGCCGGCCGACCGGCTGCCGCCGTGGGCGCGGGGCTGGTCCCGGCGGCGCCTGATCGCGTCTGCCGCCGTCGTCGTCCTGGTGCTCGTCGTCGCGGTCAGCTGCCTGGGCAGCGGAGGCGGGCGGGCCGACGTCCCGGTGCTGGCCGACGGTCCCGACGCCGGCGTCGAGGGCGTCCGCTCCCCGTCGGACGAGCGGGGCGGCACGCTGCGCGTCGTCGCCCCGGCGGTCGACAGCCTCGACCCGCAGCGCTCCTACCTGCCCGGGGTCTGGAACCTGATGCGGCTCTACACCCGCACGCTGGTGACCTTCGCCAGCGAGCCCGGCGCCACCGGCGACCTGGTGCCCGACCTCGCGACCGACCTCGGCACCGTGTCCGACGACGGCCTCAGCTGGACCTACACCCTGCGGGAGGGGGTCCGCTTCGAGAACGGCCGGCCGATCACCAGCGGCGACGTCAAGTACGGCATCCAGCGGTCGTTCGCCTCCGACGTCATCGTCGGCGGCCCGACCTACCTGGTGAACCTCCTGGACGACCCGGCCACCCCCTATCCGGGGCCGTACTCGACCGAGGAGGACGACCCCGCCCTGAGCTCGATCGAGACGCCGGACGACCGCACGATCGTCTTCCGGCTGCGCGTCCCGCAGCCGGACCTGCCCTACGTCCTCGCGCTGCCCTCGAGCAGCCCGGTGCCGGCGGAGGCCGACACGCGTGGCGCGTACGGGGCGGACCCGGTCTCCTCCGGCCCGTACGCGATCACCTCGGTCGACCCGGAGACCGGCATCCTGCTCGACCGGAACCCGGAATGGGACCCGGCGACCGACGCCGTCCGGACGGCGCTGCCCGACCGGGTCGAGGTGCGCACCGGGCTCTCCGGTCTGGCCCGGGACCAGGCACTGCTGGCCGGCTCCGCCGACCTGGACATCTCGGGCACCGGGGTGCAGCCCGCGACGACCGCGCGGATCTCCGGGGACGACGACCCGTTGCTGGACCGGGTGGACGACGTGACGACCGGTGCGGTCCGCCTGCTGGCGCTGCCCACTGACGTGGCCCCCATGGACGACGCCGGGTGCCGGGCCGCCGTGGCCGCCGCGATCGACCGGCAGGCGGTGCAGCGGGCGCTGGGCGGCGCGGTCGACGCGGTGCGCAGCACGCAGCTCTGGCCGCGGGCGCTCGCGGGAGGTCCCGAGGACGCCGGGTCCGGGCCGGATCCGGACGCGGCACGGGCGGCGCTCGAGGAGTGCGGCCTGCCCGACGGGTTCGCCACCGTCCTGGCCGTGCCCGACGTCCGCAGCAGCGTCGACGTCGCCGACGAGATCGCCGGCCAGCTCGGCGAGGTGGGCATCGACGTCGAGGTGCGCCCGCTGGACCCGACCACCTTCTACGCCACCGACGTCGGGAACCCGGATCGGGTCACGGCGAACGGCTACGGCCTGGTGCTGGCCACCCGCACCGCCGACTTCCCGACGGCGGGCTCCTTCCTCGTGCCGCTCGTCGACGGCCGCAGCATCGCCAAGGTCGGCAACCCGAACTACGCACGGTTGGCCGACCCGGAGATCGACGCCCTGGTCGACCGGGCGCGGGCCGGCGACGCCGACTGGGCGCAGGTGGCGGAGGCGGCCCGGGCGAGCGGGGCCTACATCCCGCTCGCCGAGACCCGGATCCAGCTGGTGTCGGGGCAGCGGCTGCGCAACGGCCTGGTGATGCGCCCGTACGACGGGTACGACGTCGCCACCGCCGGGGTCCGCTGACAGCTGCGGGAGCATCGCAGGGAGGAACGAGCGAGGAGCGGACCGGAGCGCGGAAGCGGACGGGGCACGGCGTCCGCTGACAGCTGCGGGAGCATCGCAGCGAGGAACGAGCGAGGAGCGGACCGGAGCGCGGAAGCGGACGGGGCACGGCGTCCGCTGACAGCTGCGGGAGCATCGCAGCGAGGAACGAGCGAGGAGCGGACCGGAGCGCGGAAGCGGACGGGGCACGGGGTCCGCTGACGGGACCGGCGCCGGACGTCGGCTAGGCTCGTTCCGAGAGCTGGCGTCCGTCGCCGGTCGTCGAGCCTTCCGGAGAGGTCCATGGAGCTGGTGCTCAACGTGCTGCTGGTGCTCAGCAGCCTGCTCCTCATCGTGCTGATCCTGCTGCACCGCGGCAAGGGAGGCGGCCTGTCGTCGATGTTCGGCGGCTCGGTCTCCTCGTCGCTGTCCGGATCCTCGGTGGTCGAGAAGAACCTCAACCGCCTGACCGTGTTCACCGCGCTGATCTGGACGGTGTGCATCGTCGGCCTCGGCATCTTGATCAAGGTCAACGCCTGAGCCTTCGGCTCGTCCAGCCCGTCACATCCGGCGCGCAATCGTGACCGGAGATCGGCCCTTTTCGCCCTAGACTGCCCGCGCGGCGGTCGGTGCTGCCGCGAACCCGGACCGACGATCAGGGGGCGCACGTGGCTGGTGGGAACGCGATCCGGGGGACCCGGGTCGGCGCGGGTCCGGTGGGCGAGGTGGAACGCGGCGAGTCCGCACCGCGCCGGCGCATCCCGTTCTGGTGTGCCAACGGGCACGAGACCCGGGTGGTGCTGGCGAGCGAGGCCGAGGTCCCGGAGTTGTGGGACTGCCCGCGGTGCGGGCTGCCGGCCGGGCAGGACCAGGCCGCGCCGCCGCCGGCGCCGCGCACCGAGCCGTACAAGACGCATCTGGCGTACGTGCGCGAACGGCGCACCGACGCCGACGGCGACGCGCTGCTCGAGGAGGCGCTCAACCGGCTGCGCGTCCGTCGCGGCGGCTGAGGGCGTCAGCCCCCGGAGCGGGGAAGATCGGCGGCCGCGGCGGCGTCGAGCAGCCAGCGCGTCGCCCGGGTGCCGCGCACCCCGGCGGCCGGTAGCTCCTGCGGCGCGGCACCGGCCAGCGCGCGGGCGACTGCGGGCGCCTTGCCGGCGCCGGAGACGAGCAGCCAGATCTCCTCGGCGCTGTTGAGGGCGCGGAACCCGAGGCTGATCCGGGTGGGTGGCGGCTTGGGGCAGTCGCGGACCGCGAGCACCGGTCGCTCGTCCCGGACGGCGGGGGAGCCCGGGAAGATCGAGGCGGTGTGCCCCTCCGCGCCCATCCCGAGCAGCAGCAGGTCGAACCGCGGCAGGTCGCTGCCCTCCGGGGCCGCGGCGGCGAGCTGCTCGGCGTACCAGGCCGCGGCGTCCTCCGGTTCGGCGTGGTCACCGTCGGAGGGCGGCATCGCGTGCACGCGTTCCGGCGGGACGCCCACCGCGTCCAGCAGAGCCGTCCGGGCCTGCCGCTCGTTGCGCTCGGCGTCGTCGGCCGGGACGAAGCGCTCGTCGCCCCACCAGACGTCCACCGCCGTCCAGTCGACGGTCTCGCGCACCGGCTCGGCGGCGAGGCCGGCGACCCGCTCCAGGACGGCGATCCCGATGCCGCCGCCGGTCAGGACGACCGAGGCCGTGCCGTGCACCGCCTGCGCGGCGGCGAGCCGGGCCACGAGCGCCTCGGCGGCCACCCGGGCCAGCCGGTCGGCGTCGGGTTCGACGACGACGTCGGGCACGGGCCGCCCGTCGGCGGCGAGTTCGGCGGAGACGCGGTCGCCGGGGGAGAGGCTCACGGGGTCAGGGCTCCTTCGCCGGTGGTCGGGTCCGGGTCGCCGGCGGCGCCGCCGTCGTGCTCCCCGCTCTCGGCGACCTCGTCGGCGTCCGCCGAGTCGCCGGGCACCGCGGGGGCGGGGGCGGGCCGCTCCTCCCCGTGACCGTCGGGGGCGGCCGGGTCGAACCACACGTACTCGCGCACCGCGGGGCGGTCGGACAGGCCCGACAGCCCGGTCGCCGACTCGAGCGCCTCGCTGTACGGCTCGTCCGGGTCGAGCCGGCGCAGCTCCTCGCTGAGCAGGTCGCCGAGGGGGCGCTCCGGGAGCGCGACGGTGGAGTCGGGCCGGAAGGGCTGCGAGATCACCGCGCCGCCCCGGCGGTCGGCCCGGATCTCCACCTCCTCGTCCTGGTCCAGCGACAGCTTGACCGCGGTCACGCCGCTCGGCCCGGGAGCGCGCGGTCCCTCGGCGATGTCGACCGGGCAGCCGCAGCGTGCGGAGATCCACCCGGCCAGCAGCCGTGCGGTCGCGTGGTGTGGATCGCCCTCGATGGTGCCGCGCTGCACGTGGACCGCGTCGCCGCGCCGTCCGGAGACCGAGTCCAGGGTGGAGGCCAGCGCCGACCGCCAGGCGGTGCTGCGGGTCCAGGCGAGGTCGGAGTCGCCGGGGGCGTAGTCCTCGGCGCGCACCCGCAGGCAGGCCGGCGGGTCCTCGGCCAGCGAGCTGTCGGTGATCCGGCGGTCGGCGAGGACGCCGAGCGCGTCCCGGGCGATCCGGGGCGGGGGTACGCCGTGCCACCAGGTGACGACGGGGGCGTCGGCGGCCAGCAGCGGCAGCACCACCGATTCGGCGTGCAGGGCCAGCCGGCCGTACATGCGCATGACGACGGCCTCACCCGGGCCGAGCCGGCCGCCGATCTGCACCTCGGCGTCCAGCCGGGGTCCGGGGGCGTCGATCTGCCGGCGCACCACGACGAGCACCCGGCAGGGGTGCATCTCCGCGGCGTGCGTCGCCGCCTCCTCCGCCTCGGTCACCCGGCTCTCCTCGGCGACGACGACGAGCGTGAGCGCGACGCCGGAGAGCACCGCACCTCCGGTGCGCCGCTGAGCGGCCAGCTCCTTCACCACGGCCGATCCGGTGGTGTCCCACAGCGTCGTCACGATGTCTCCTCGATCGGCAGCTGGGTCGCGGTCACGGTCGCCGCCAGCGACGGCCCTCGGCCGCGAGCATCTCGTCGGCGGCCCGGGGGCCCCACTCGCCGGCGCGGTAGGGGTGGGGCTCGCTGCCCCGCCAGAACTCCTCGAGCGGGTCGATCACCGCCCAGGAGGCCTCGACCTCGGCGTTGCGGGGGAAGAGGGTCGCATCGCCCAGGAGGACGTCGAGCAGCAGACGCTCGTAGGCCTCCGGGCTGGTCTCGGTGAACTGCTCGCCGTAGAGGAAGTCCATGGAGACGTCGCGCACTTCCATGACGCTGCCCGGCACCTTCGACCCGAACTTGAGGGTGACCCCCTCGTCGGGCTGCACGCGCACCACCAGCTGGTTGTTGCCCAGCTCCTGGGTGTCGGTGTCGGCGAAGGGCAGGTGCGGGGCGCGCTTGAACACCAGCGCGATCTCGGTGACCCGGCGGGGGAGTCGCTTGCCGGTGCGCAGGTAGAACGGCACCCCGGCCCAGCGGCGGGTCTCGACGCCGAGCCGCACCGCGGCGTAGGTCTCGGTCGTCGACTCCGGGTCGACGCCCTCCTCCTGCCGGTACCCGCGGGCGCGCTGCCCGGCGAGCCAGCCCGGCTGGTACTGCCCCCGGATGGCGTAGGCACCCAGGTCCTCGGGCAGCGAGATCGCCCGCAGCACCTTCAGCTTCTCGGTCCGGATCTCCTCGGCGGAGAACTCGACCGGCTCCTCCATCGCGGTCAGCGCCAGCAGCTGCAGCAGGTGGTTCTGCAGCACGTCCCGTGCCGCTCCGGTCTCCTCGTAGAAGCCCGCCCGGCCGCCGATCCCGACGTCCTCGGCCATGGTGATCTGGACGGAGTCGACGTGGTGGCCGTTCCAGACGGGCTCGAACAGCTCGTTGGCGAACCGCAGCGCCATCAGGTTCTGGACGGTCTCCTTGCCCAGGTAGTGGTCGATGCGGAAGACGTCCTCGGCGCTGAACACCGAGTCGACCAGCTCGTTGAGCTCACGGCTGGAGGCCAGGTCGGTGCCGAACGGCTTCTCCACCACCACCCGACGCCAGCGGCCGGGCGTGTTCTCCGCCATGCCGGTCCGCTGCATCTGCTTGAGCACGGTGGGGAACATCGCCGGCGGGATGGAGAGGTAGAACGCGGCGTTGCCGCCGATGCCGTGGCTGCCCTCCAGCTCCGACAGCGCGGCGGCGAGCTCGTCGAAGGCGTTGTCGTCGTCGAAGGAGCCCGGGACGAAGTGCACGCTGCCGGCCAGCCGCTCCCAGACCTCCTCGCGCCACGGGGTGCGGGCGTGCTGCCGAGCGGCGTCCCGCGCCAGCTCGGCGAACTCCGTGTCGCCCCAGTCGCGGCGGGCGAAGCCCAGGAGCGCGAAGTTCGTGGGCAGCAGCCCGCGGTTGGCGAGGTCGTAGACGGCCGGCAGCAGCTTCTTGCGCGCCAGGTCCCCGGTGATGCCGAAGACCACCAGGGCGCAGGGCTCGGGCACCCGGGGCAGCCGCCGGTCCCGCGGATCGCGCAGCGGGTTGGGGATCATCGCGGGCCGCGAAGCGGGGAGAGGGTCATCGTCCGTCCTCGTGGTCGGAGTGACCGCCGTCCGGCCCGGCGGGCCGGACGGCGGGTGGAACAGGCGCGGATCGAGCCCCCGGCCGGTGCGCCGAGGGTCAGCTCAGGGCGGTGAGCAGCTGGCCGATGCCCGCCGCCCGATCGGTCAGGTGCAGGTGGAGCAGCGGCCGGTCCCGGTCGGCGAGCGCCTTGCGGTCGCCCGCCGCCTGGGCGGCCTGGAGGGTGCCGAAGGTGTACGGCTGGTCGGGCACCGGGAGGTCCTCGTCGACCGCACCGGTGAGCTGCAGGAACGCGCCGACCTGCGGGCCGCCCTTGTGGTACTGGCCGGTGGAGTGCAGGAACCGCGGACCCCAGCCGAACGTGACCGCGTGCTCGGTCCGGCGGGCGAGCGCGATGCGCACGGCGGCCGCCCGGGCGTCGCCGAGCCGGTCGAGGTAGGCCATGACGGCCAGGTACCCGCGGGGCGGGATCGCGGCCAGCAGCGCGTCGAGGGCCAGGGAGAGCCCGTCGTGCGAGGAGAGGTCCACCCCGTCGAGCACCGGCGCGGTGCCGCGGATCTCCACCGCGCCGATCGTCGCCACCGGCTGCTCGTCGGGCAGCCCGGTGGCGAGGATCGCCGAGGTGTTCTCCTTGCTCTCGGTCACGTTGGGCTGGTCGAACGGGTTGATGCCCAGCACCACCCCGGCGACGGCGGTGGCGTACTCCCACCCGAGGAACTGCGCGCCCAGGGGGCCGGTGACGCAGATGGCCGGCTGCTGCGCCGGCGTGCCCGCGCCGACCAGGGCGAACAGCACGTCGGGGGCGGCGGCGCCCGGCGCCTCCGGGGACTCCAGCACCACCGGCAGGATGCCGCGGCCCTCCTTGCCGGTGGACTCGGCGATCAACTGCTCCGCCCAGTCGCCGAAGCCCTGGATCGGCGTCTCGCCGGTGTCGGCGAGGGCCAGCTTGTCCCGCCCGGCGCGGAAGCCCGCGCCCAGGGCGATGCCCAGCTCCATGGCCGCGTTGCCGGGGTCGGCGAGCCGTTCGGCCAGTGTCTCGGCGTCGTCGACCAGCGTGGCGACGTCGGCCCCGGCCAGCGCGGACGGCACCAGGCCGAAGGCGGAGAGCGCGCTGTACCGGCCGCCGACGGTGGGATCGGCCAGGAACACCGCGCGGGCGCCCATGGCCGCCGCCCGTTCGGCCAGCGGCGACCCCGGGTCGGTCACCACGACGAACCGCGCGCCGACCTGACCCTCGTCCAGGCCCGCGCGGGCGAAGGCGGCGACGAAGGCGAGGCGCTGGCTCTCGGTCTCCACGGTGCCACCGGACTTCGAGCTGACCACCACGACGGTGCGCTCCAGGTCGGTCATGGCCGCCGCGATCTGTGCCGGGTCGGTCGTGTCGAGCACGACCAGGGGCACGCCGGCGGTCCGGCAGATGACCTCGGGGGCCAGCGACGAGCCGCCCATGCCGCAGAGCACGATGCGGTCCAGGCCCTCGGCGACCAGTTCGGCGCGCAGCTCGGCCAGCTGGGTGACCAGCGACCGGGAGGTGGCCGGCAGGTCCAGCCAGCCCAGCCGGACGGCGGCCTCGCTCTCGGCGTCCGGCCCCCAGAGGGTGGCGTCCTTGCGGACCAGCCGGGCGGCGACGTCGTCCTGCTGGAGCTGGGCCCGTACCGGCTCGGGGACCTCCAGCCCGGTGGAGCTGAACCCGAGGTTCACGCCTTGTCCTCCAACTCCGTGCGCACCGACTCGGTCAGCTCGTCCCAGGAGTCGACGAACTTCTGGACGCCCTCGTCCTCGAGCACCCGGAAGACGTCGTCGAGGTCCACCCCGGCGTCCCGGACGGACTGCATGACCGCCGCGGCGTCCTCGTAGGCCTTCTGCACCGGGGTGCCCGGGCTGCCGTGGTCGGCGTAGGCCAGCAGGGTCTTCTCCGGCATGGTGTTCACGGTGCCGGGGGCGATGAGCTCGCTGACGTAGAGCGTGTCCGGCAGGTCGGGGTTCTTCACGCCGGTCGAGGCCCACAGCGGGCGCTGGGGGCGGGCGCCCTTGGCCTCGAGCGCCTTCCAGCGGTCGGAGGAGAAGACCTCCTCGTACGCCTGGTAGGCCAGTTGGGCGTTGGCGACGCCGGCCTTGCTCGCGAGCGAGGCGTCCGCGCCGGCCTTCTCCAGCCGCTTGTCGATCTCGGTGTCCACGCGGGACACGAAGAACGACGCGACCGACGCGATGCCCGACAGGTCCGCCTCCGGGTCCTCGGCCAGCCGCTCCTCGAGGCCGGACAGGTAGGCGTCCATGACCTTGCGGTAGCGGTCGGGGCTGAAGATCAGGGTGACGTTGACACTGATGCCGCGGGCGATCGACGTCTGGATCGCCGGCAGGCCGGCCTCGGTCGCCGGGATCTTGATGAACAGGTTGGTCCGGTCCACCAGCCACCACAGGTGCGCGGCCTCGGCCGCGGTGGCGTCCGTGTCGTGCGCCAGCCCGGGGGCGACCTCCAGGGAGACCCGGCCGTCACCGGGCTGCCGCTCGGCGACCGGGGCGAGCAGGTCGCAGGCGTCGCGCACGTCGGCCGCCGTGATCGTGCGCAGCGACTCCTCGACGCTGACCTTCCGGACGGCCAGCGCGTGCAGCTGGTCGTCGTAGGAGTCAGAGCCGCTGATCGCCGCGGCGAAGATGGTCGGGTTCGTGGTGACGCCGACGACGGAGTGCTCGTCGACCAGGGACTGCAGGTTCCCGCTGCGGATGCGGTCGCGCGAGAGGTCGTCGAGCCAGACGGCGACCCCCGCGGACGACAGCTCGGCCAGGTTCTCGTTCTGTGCCATGGCAGATGCCTTTCGGGCTGGAGGGGTGGTCGGACGAGCGGATCAGCGGTCGCCGGTGGCCTGGGGGAGCCCGCCGGTGGCGGCGACCGGACCGGAGGGGACGGCCGTCCCGGCGCGGGCGGCCTCGAGGCTCTCGCGGGCGGCGGCGACGACCGCCTCGTCGGTCAGGCCGAACTCCTCGTAGAGCACGGTGTAGGCGGCGCTGGCCCCGTAGTGGGTGAGCCCGACGATGCGGCCGGCATCGCCGACGAACTCGCGCCAGCCCATCGGCACGCCGGCCTCGACGCTGACCCGGGCGCGGACGGTGGGCGGGAGCACCTCGTCCTTGTAGGCCTGCTCCTGGTCGGCGAACCACTCGACGCACGGCACGGAGACGACCCGGGTCGGGACGCCGTCGGCCTCGAGCCGCTCGCGGGCGGCCACGGCGATCTGCACCTCGGACCCGGTGCCGAGCAGGATCACCTCGGGGCTGCCGGTCGACGCCTCGGCGAGCACGTAGGCGCCGCGGGCGACGCCGTCGGCGGAGCCGAACTGCGCGCGGTCGAACACCGGCAGGTTCTGCCGGGACAGCAGCAGGCCGGCCGGGCGGTCGTTGTTCTCCAGGATCCTCCGCCAGGCGGCGGTGACCTCGTTCGCGTCCGCGGGGCGGACGACGTCGAGCCCGGGGATGGCGCGCAGCGCGGCGAAGTGCTCGATCGGCTGGTGGGTGGGGCCGTCCTCGCCCAGGCCGATGGAGTCGTGCGTCCAGACGTAGGTGACCGGCAGCTGCATGAGCGCGGCCAGCCGGACCGCGCCGCGCATGTAGTCGGAGAAGGTGAGGAACGTGCCGCCGTACACGCGGGTGCCGCCGTGCAGGGCGATGCCGTTCATCACCGCGCCCATGGCGTGCTCGCGGACGCCGAAGTGGATGGTCCGCCCGAACGGGCCGCCGGACCACATCTTCGTCTGCCGGTCGGCGGGCAGGAACGACGGTTCGCCCTCCACCGCGGTGTTGTTGCTCTCCGCGAGGTCGGCCGAGCCGCCCCACAGCTCGGGCAGCCGCGGGTAGAGCGCGCCCAGCACCTTGCCCGACGCCTTGCGGGTGGCCACGCCCTTCTCGTCGGCGGGGAAGGAGGGCAGGTCCTCGGCCCAGCCCTCGGGCAGCCGGCGCTCGCGCATCCGGGCCAGCAGCGCCGCGCCCTCGGGGTTGGCCTGCTCCCAGGCGGCGAACCGCTCCTCCCACTCCGCACGGTCGGCGCGGCCCTTCTCCACGACCGAGCGGGCGTGGGCGAGCACGTCCTCGTCGATCTGGAAGGTGCGCTCGGGGTCGAAGCCGAGGATCTCCTTGGTCGCGCGGACCTCGTCCTCGCCCAGCGCCGAGCCGTGCGAGGCGCCGGTGTTCTGCTTGGTGGGGGCCGGCCAGGCGATGATCGTGCGCAGCACGATCAGGGACGGCCGGGTGGTCTCGGCCTTCGCGGCGGCGAACGCGGCGTCGACGGCGGCGAGGTCCTCACCGTCGTCGACGTGCTGCACGTGCCAGCCGTAGGCCTCGTAGCGCTTGCCGACGTCCTCGGTGAAGGCGACGGTCGTGTCGTCCTCGATGGAGATCTTGTTGTCGTCGTAGACCAGCGTCAGGTTGCCCAGCTTCTGGGTGCCGGCCAGGGACGATGCCTCGCCGCTGACGCCTTCCTCCATGTCGCCGTCGGAGGCGAAGCACCAGATGGAGTGGTCGAACAGGCTCTCGCCCTCGGGGGCGTCCGGGTCGAGCATGCCGCGCTCCCGGCGGGCGGCCATCGCCATGCCCACCGCGTTGCCGACGCCCTGGCCGAGCGGGCCGGTCGTGGTCTCGACGCCCGGCGTGTGGTTGACCTCGGGGTGGCCCGGGGTCTTCGAGCCCCAGGTCCGCAGCGCCTTGAGGTCGTCGAGCTCCAGGCCGTAGCCGGAGAGGAACAGCTGCACGTACAGCGTGAGGCTGGAGTGCCCCATCGAGAGGATGAAACGGTCGCGGGCGACCCAGTTCGGCGCGGTCGGGTCGTGCCGCAGCCACTTGTGGAACAGCAGGTACGCGGTGGGGGCCATGCTCATGGCCGTGCCGGGGTGGCCGTTGCCCACCTTCTGGACGGCGTCCATGGCGAGCACGCGCGCGGTGTCGATGGCGCGGCGGTCCAGGTCCCCGAAGTCCTGGGGGAGGGTCGGCCGCGGCTGCGACGGGTTGCCGGTCGGCGCGTCGGTCGCGGCCTCGGCCGGGGCCTCCGCCTGGGTGCTTCGCGTGTCCATCTGGTCGGTTCTCCCTCGAGGTAGGCCTGACGTCGTGCCCGGGCGAGCGGCCGGTCGTCCGTGGGCGGGGCCGGGACCGGGGGGCGTGACGACGTCGTCGGGGTCGCCCCTACCCGCTCCACCGCCGGCACCAACGTGATCAACCCTAGTCATCGCAGGTCATGCCGTGCGCCTGCCGACGAACGGCCCGGGGCTACAGTGGGCACGTTCCGCCCCCCGGTTCGAAGGGATCCCGTGGTGCCCTGCTGCCCGCGCGCGACCGCGCACGAGGGCACCCGGTGACGGCGCTCTCCGAGCGCCCTGCCGCCTCCGCTCCTCGCCTCACGACCCGCCTGCGTGCCCGGGTGGCGGCCTATGTGGCGCTGACCAAGCCGCGCATCATCGAGCTGCTGCTGGTCACGACCGTGCCGGCGATGATGCTGGCGGCGAGCGGCTGGCCGTCGTGGACGCTGCTGCTGTCCACCCTCGTGGGCGGCACCTTCGCCGCGGGCGCGGCCAACGTCTTCAACTGCTACTTCGACCGGGACATCGACCGGTTGATGCAGCGCACCCAGAAGCGGCCGCTGGTCACCGGGGCGGTCACCCCGCGGGCGGCGCTGGTCTTCGGCTCCGTGCTGACGGTGGCGTCGATCGTCCTGCTGGCCCTGACGACGACGGCGCTGGCCGCCGTGCTCGCCGCGGCCGCGATCTTCTACTACGCCGTCCTCTACACGATGGTGTTCAAGCGGCACACCCGCCGCAGCACCGAGTGGGGCGGCGTGCCCGGGGCCGCGCCGGTGCTCATCGGCTGGGCGGCGGTCACCGGATCGCTGGACTGGCCGGCGGTGGTGGTGTTCGGGGTCGTCTTCGCCTGGCAGATGCCGCACTTCTGGGCGCTGGCCATGCGGTTCAAGGACGACTACGCGCGGGCCGACGTCCCGATGCTGCCGGTGGTCACCACACCGCTGTCCGTCGGCCGGCAGACCGTCGCCTGGAGCTGGGTGACCGTCGCCGTCTCGCTGCTGCTGTGGCCGGTCGCCTCCGACTACGGCATCGGGCTGGGGTACACCGTCCCCGCCGTCCTGCTCGGCGCCTGGTTCATCGCGGAGTCCCACCGGCTGCTCGGCCGCATCAGGCGGGGCGTCGACACGAGGTCGATGCAGCTGTTCCACGTCTCGATCTCGTACCTGTCCCTGCTGTCGGTCGCGATCATCGTCGACGCGATCGTCTGACCCGCGCCCGGGCGTGTGCGCCCGCGCCGGGTGATCGCACGCAGAAGTCGGCGCGACTGCACACACCCGGAGCAGCCGTCCACAGATGCGGGCGGACGCCCCCGCGTGGACGACCCGTTCGCCGAGGTCGCGGCGTGGCCTACGACCTCTCGACCCTGTTCGGTCCCGACGGCTGGGCGACGTGGGCGGAGCTCACCGACCGGATCGATCGCAGCACGCTCACGGCGTGGGTGGTCGCCGGCAGGGTGCGCCGGGTCCAGCCGGGGGTGTACGCGCTCCCCGCCGTCGCCGACGACTGGCGCGTCCGCGTCCGTGCCGCGGTACGGGCGTGCGAGGGGGCTCAGCCACCACACGGCGCTCGCGCTCTGGGGTCTCCTCCCACCGGGAGGCCGGGTGCACCTGACCGTCGACCTGGCACGCAGCGGCAGGGGGCCGGCCGGTGTCGTGCTCCACCGCAGCCGCGACGTCACCGACCCGCTCCGCCGGGTGGACGGCCTGCCGGTCACCTGCGCCGAACGCGCGGTCGTGGACACCTGGGGGCGGCCGCACGGAGCGCCCCGGTCGGACCTCCGGACCGCTGCGATCACCGCCGTGCGTCGACGGCTGTGCCTCCCGCGGCAGCTGGCCGGCGAGATCGAGCGGCGGCCGTGCCTGCCCGGGCGCGCAGCGCGCGTCGAGCTGGTCGGGCTGCTCGCGGACGGCTGCCACAGCGAGCTCGAGATCTGGGGATGCGTCCAGGTGCTGCGCGCCCCGGGGATGCCCCGGTTCACCCAGCAGCGGTCGGTCACCGTCGGCGGCCGGACCCACCGTCTGGACGCCGCCTACGACGACGTCCTGCTCGCCGTGGAGATGGACGGCGCTGCATGGCACTGGTCGAGGGAGCAGCGGGAGCGGGACATCCGCCGCGACGCTCGCCACGCCGGCTGGCAGACGCTCCGCTTCAGCTACCGCCGGCTGACCGTCGATCCCGAGGAGTGCCGCCGGGAGATCCGGTCGGTGCACGCCGCCCGGCGACGCCTTCTGCTCACCGGTGTGCGCTGACGCGGGGTTCTTCGCGTCCGGACCCGGCCTGGGGCACACGCTGACGGCGTCGGGTCAGCGTGCGGCGACTGCCGGCTCGACGGGGGCGGTCAGCGGCAGCTCGGACGCCGGGCCGCGGACCGACCACACCAGGCGCGCCGTGAAGGCGGTGATCAGCACGGCGCCCAGCATGTGCAGCAGCACGAGGAGGATCGGCAGGTCGGTGAAGTACTGCACGTAGCCCACGACGCCCTGCGCCAGCTGCACGACGAGCAGGTCGCGCGCGGCCCGGCGGACGCGGCCGGGGGAGTCGGTCGCGTAGAGGGCGACCAGCAGCGCCAGGGTCAGCCCCACCAGCAGGAAGACGGCGTCCGCGTGCAGGTGGCTGACCAGCTCGGCGTCCAGCCCGGTGCGCCCGGCCTCGGGGTCGCCGCTGTGCGGCCCGCTGCCGGTGACCACGGTGCCCATGACGAGGACCAGCGCGGTGACCGCGGCGATCGCGCCGACCAGGAGGCGGAACGGGCGGCCCAGGAGCGGTTCGCCGACCCCCGGTTCGCGCGAGCGCAGCCACAGGAGGGTGGTCAGCGCGACCAGGCCCATCGACACGAGGAAGTGCGCGGCGACCGTCCAGGGGTTCAGGCCCGTGAGGACGGTGATGCCGCCGACGACGCCCTGCGTGGGGATGCCGAGGAACGCGGCCACGGCCAGGGGGCGCAGGTCGGAGCGCGGTGAGCGCACCACCACGACGACGAGCGAGACGGCCAGGACGGCGAGGACGAAGGTCAGCAGCCGGTTGCCGAACTCCACCACGCCGTGGATGCCCATCTCCGGCGTGGTCACGAAGCTCTCGGTGGTGCACCGGGGCCAGGTCGGGCAGCCGAGACCGGAGCCGGTGAGGCGGACGACGCCCCCGGTCAGCACGATCGCCCCGTTGGCCAGCACGTTGGCGAACGCGAGCCGCGACACGGTGGCGGGGGAGAACTGGGCGGGGAGTACCGGCACGGATCGATGCTAGGCCGTCGGCGGCACCCGGAAGGGGACGGCGGCCCTGCGCCCAGCCGGCGGCGCAGGTCCGCGGTGAGGAGCAGGCGGCGGCGACGCGCTCGGGGTGAGGCTGGTCACGCGAGGCCCCCGTGGGCCGGTTTCTTAGGTCGACCTTGCTTGCGGGGTCTCCGAAATAGGACACACTCGTGTTGTGGAATCCATCGCGGCGCACCCCCGGCCGTCGGCGCCCGCCGACGACGGGCGCACTCGCGACCGCGTCTCCGCCCTGCTCCTCGAGCACGGGCCGCAGACCGCCACCGAGCTCGCCGGCCGGCTGGGGATCTCCCCGGCGGCCGTCCGCCGGCACCTCGACGCCCTGCTGGCCACCGGCCGGGTCGAGGAGCGGCAGAGCCGGGACGCCCACCGCGGCCGTGGCCGCCCGGCCCGGCGCTTCCACCTCACGGACGCCGGCCGCTCGGCCTTTCCGCACGCCTACGACGACCTGGCCCTGACCGCCCTGCGCTACGTCGCCGCCGCGGGCGGCCCGGACGCCGTCCGGGCGGTCGCCGAGCAGCAGCTGGCCGGTCTCGAGCGCCGCGCCTCCACGGCCGTGGAGGAAGCGGCCCGGGCGCGGCCCGGGCAGCCGGTGGACCGCGCGCAGGCCCTCGCCGCCGCGCTCACCGCCGAGGGCTACGCTGCCACCGCTTCAGCGCTCTCCGGCGGTGGGCAGCTCTGCCAGCACCACTGCCCGGTGGCGCACGTCGCGGCCGAGTTCCCCCAGCTGTGCGAGGCGGAGACCGCGGTGATCGGCCGGCTCGTGGGCACCCACGTGCAGCGGCTGGCCACCATCGCCCACGGCGACGGGATCTGCACCACCCACATCCCGGGCCCGCTGGTACCCGGGACCCGTCCCGGCGGCGGCCGGGACCACACCCGTGCGGGGAACAGATCGGCCCCCGCGCGCCCTGTACCCGGTGAGCGAGGAGCGTCCCGGCCCGGCCGGGAGCGCACCGCACCGTCCAGCACCACCACCCCCACGAACGACCGGGAGAGGACGCCCGCATGACGAGCACGCAGCAGCCGGTGACGGCTCCGCAGCTGACGCAGGACGAGCAGATCGAGCAGCTCGGCCGCTACGAGTACGGCTGGGCGGACGCCGATGTCGCCGGCGCCTCGGCGCGCCGCGGTGTCGACGAGGACGTCGTCCGCGACATCTCCGCCCGCAAGAGCGAGCCCGAGTGGATGCTCGAGCGGCGCCTCAAGGCGCTCAAGCTCTTCGGCCGCAAGCCCATGCCCGACTGGGGCTCGGACCTCTCCGGCATCGACTTCCAGAACATCAAGTACTTCGTGCGCTCCACCGAGGCGCAGGCCGCCTCGTGGGAGGACCTGCCCGACGACATCAAGAACACCTACGACCGGCTGGGCATCCCGGAGGCCGAGAAGCAGCGGCTCGTCTCCGGTGTCGCCGCCCAGTACGAGTCCGAGGTCGTCTACCACCAGATCCAGAAGGAGCTCGAGGACCAGGGCGTTCTCTTCCTGGACACCGACTCGGCCCTGAAGGAGCACCCGGAGATCTTCCGGGAGTACTTCGGCTCGGTGATCCCGTCCGGCGACAACAAGTTCGCCGCGCTGAACACCGCCGTGTGGTCGGGTGGCTCCTTCATCTACGTGCCGCCGGGCGTGCACGTCGAGATCCCGCTGCAGGCCTACTTCCGGATCAACACCGAGAACATGGGCCAGTTCGAGCGGACGCTGATCATCGTCGACGAGGGCGCCTACGTGCACTACGTCGAGGGCTGCACCGCGCCGATCTACAAGAGCGACTCGCTGCACTCCGCGGTCGTCGAGATCATCGTCAAGAAGAACGCGCGCTGCCGGTACACGACCATCCAGAACTGGTCGAACAACGTCTACAACCTGGTCACCAAGCGGGCCGTGGCCCACGAGGGCGCGACCATGGAGTGGGTCGACGGCAACCTCGGCTCCAAGGTGACGATGAAGTACCCGGCCGTCTGGATGACCGGCGAGCACGCCAAGGGCGAGGTCCTCTCGATCGCCTTCGCGGGCGAGGGCCAGCACCAGGACGCCGGCGCCAAGATGGTGCACGCCGCGCCGCACACCTCCTCGACCATCGTCTCGAAGTCGGTGGCCCGTGGCGGCGGCCGCACCTCCTACCGCGGCCTGGTCCAGGTGGACGAGGGCGCGTACGGCTCGAAGTCCACGGTGAAGTGCGACGCGCTGCTGGTCGACACGATCAGCCGCTCGGACACCTACCCCTACGTCGACGTCCGCGAGGACGACGTGTCCATGGGGCACGAGGCGACCGTCTCCCGGGTCAGCGAGGACCAGCTCTTCTACCTGATGAGCCGCGGCCTCTCCGAGGACGAGGCCATGGCGATGGTGGTGCGCGGCTTCGTGGAGCCGATCGCCCGCGAGCTGCCCATGGAGTACGCCCTCGAGCTGAACCGGCTCATCGAACTGCAGATGGAAGGTGCCGTCGGCTGATGACCGACCAGAACACCGGCACGACCGACCTCACCACCCAGCCGGCGACCCTCGCCTCGGAGCTGTTCGCTCCGGGCGTGGGGGCGCAGGCCGGGCCGCCGACGACGCCGGCGTCCGACACCGGTGCCGCCGGTGACGTGCAGCCCGGTGCGCACTCGCACGGCGGCCCGGCGCCGACCGGCTCGCCGGCCGAGCGCTTCACCTCCACCGACCCGGACGCCTTCGGCGTGCCCACGGGCCGCGAGGAGACGTGGCGGTTCACGCCGATGAAGCGGATCAAGCCGCTCCTCGACGGCGCCCCGTCGGACGCCTCCCTCACCTGGACGACCGACCTGCCCGAGGGCGTCGAGCTGACCAGCGTCGAGGCGGGCGACCCGCTGCTCAAGGGCCTGCCCGACCCGGTCGACCGGCTCGCCGCCCTGGCGCGTCAGCGCAGCGGCGCCGCCGCCGTCGTCCGCGTGCCGCAGGAGGCGCAGCTCGACCGCCCGGTCACCCTCGGCCTGGCCGGCACCGGCTCCGACGAGGTCGTCTGGGGTCAGCTGGTCGTCGAGGTCGGTGCGTTCGCCAAGGCGACCGTCGTGCTGGACCACACCGGCCTGGCCCGCTACGCCGGCGGCGTCACCGTGCTCGTCGGCGACGGCGCGCAGGTCACCCTCGTGTCCGTGCAGGACTGGGCGCCCGGTGCCGTGCACGGCGGTCAGTACGACGCCGTCGTCGGCCGGGACGCGACGTTCAAGCAGATCGTGGTGACCCTCGGCGGTGACCTGGTCCGCCTGGTCAGCAACGTGCAGTACGCCGGCCCCGGCGGCTCCGCGGAGCTCTTCGGCGTCTACTTCTCCGACGAGACGCAGCACCAGGAGCACCGGCTCTGGGTCGACCACGCGGTGCCCAACTGCACCAGCAACGTGCTCTACAAGGGCGCGCTGCAGGGCGAGGGGGCCCGCACGGTCTGGATCGGCGACGTCCGCATCCGCCCGTCGGCCACCGGCACCGAGACCTACGAGCTCAACCGCAACCTGGTGCTCACCGACGGCGCCCGCGCCGACTCGGTGCCCAACCTGGAGATCGAGACCGGCGAGATCGTCGGCGCCGGCCACGCCAGCGCCACCGGCCGGTTCGACGACGAGCAGCTGTTCTACCTCTGCTCGCGCGGCATCGACGCCGAGACCGCCCGCCGCCTCGTGGTGCGCGGCTTCTTCGCCGACGTCGTCCAGCACATCGGTGTCGACGCGCTGCAGGACCGGCTGATGGCCACCATCGACGCCCGTCTCGGCGCGCTGCCCGGCCTGGACGAGCAGCCGGTCGAGGTGGCCTGACGATGGCGTTCGAGCGGGTGTGCGCCCTCTCCGAGGTCAAGGAGTCGGGCTCGCTGCGGGTGGAGCTGGCCGACATCGACATCGCCGTCGTCCGGTTCGAGGGCGTCGTCTACGCGCTCGAGGACCGCTGCTCGCACGCCGACGTGCCCCTGACCGACGGCGACGTCGAGACCTTCGACGGCGCGCCGACCATCGAGTGCTTTCTGCACGGGTCGTGCTTCGACCTGCGCACCGGCGAACCCACCAACCTGCCGGCCACCGAGCCGGTCCCCGTCTACCCGGTCCGCGTGGAGGGGGAGGACGTGTACGTCGACACCGAGGCTGACGGCACCCTTCCCGCCGCGGCCGCCAACTGAGGAGCGAGAAGAAGAATGTCCGTGCTGGAGATTCGCGACCTGCACGTCAGCGTCGGTGAGGGCGACGACGCCAAGGAGATCCTCCGCGGCGTCGACCTCACCGTCCGCTCGGGTGAGACGCACGCGATCATGGGCCCCAACGGGTCGGGCAAGTCGACCCTGGCCTACTCGATCGCCGGCCACCCCAAGTACACGATCACCGGCGGCACCGTCACGCTCGACGGCGAGGACGTCCTCGCGATGAGCGTCGACGAGCGGGCCCGCGCCGGCCTGTTCCTCGCCATGCAGTACCCGGTCGAGGTCCCCGGCGTCTCGGTGTCGAACTTCCTCCGGACCGCCGCGACGGCGATCAAGGGGGAGGCGCCGAAGCTGCGCACCTGGGTCAAGGACGTCAAGACCGAGATGTCCGGCCTGGAGATGGACCCGGCGTTCGCGGAGCGCAACGTCAACGAGGGCTTCTCCGGTGGCGAGAAGAAGCGCCACGAGATCCTGCAGATGCGGCTGCTCAAGCCGCGCATCGCGATCCTCGACGAGACCGACTCCGGGCTCGACGTCGACGCCCTGCGCGTGGTCTCCGAGGGCGTGAACCGCAGCCGCGCGGACGGCGACGTCGGCGTCCTGCTGATCACGCACTACACGCGGATCCTGAAGTACATCCAGCCCGACTTCGTGCACGTGTTCGTCGCCGGCAAGGTCGTCGACGAGGGCGGCCCGGAGCTGGCGGCCAAGCTCGAGGACGAGGGCTACGCGTCCTACATCAAGGCGTCCGCGGAGGTTGCGCACTCATGACCCAGACCGTCTCGCGTCCCGGAGCCGGGGCGCCGCAGGTGCCCCTGCCTCTGGACGTCGAGGCGATCCGGGCGGACTTCCCGATCCTGACGCGCACCGTCCGCGACGGGAGGCGGCTGGTCTACCTTGACTCGGGGGCCACCTCGCAGAAGCCACGCCAGGTGCTCGACGCCGAGCGCTGGTTCTACGAGAACGTCAACGCCGCGCCGCACCGGGGAGCCCACCAGCTCGCCGAGGAGGCGACCGGCGCCTACGAGGAGGCCCGGGCAAAGATCGGCGCGTTCATCGGTGCGCCCGAGAACGAGATCGTCTTCACCCGGAACACCACCGAGGCGATCAACCTCGTGGCGTACGCCCTCTCCAACGCCATTACGGCGAAGGAGCCCGAGTTCCGCACCTACGCGGTCGGCCAGGGTGACGAGATCGTGGTCACCGAGATGGAGCACCACGCCGACCTGCTGCCGTGGCAGCAGCTGTGCGAGCGCACCGGGGCGACCCTGCGCTGGCTCGGGCTGACCGACGAGGGCCGGCTGGACCTCGGCGCCCTGGACACCGTGGTCAACGAGCGGACCAAGCTGGTCGCGGTCACCCAGCAGTCGAACATCCTCGGCACGATCAACCCGCTCGAGGAGATCGTCGCCCGGGCCCACGCCGTGGGCGCCCTGGTGCTGGTCGACGGCGCGCAGTCGGTGCCGCACCAGCCGGTCGACGTCACGACGCTGGGCGCGGACTTCCTGGTGTTCTCCGGGCACAAGATGCTGGGGCCCACCGGCGTCGGCGTGCTCTGGGGCCGCTACGAGGTGCTCGACAAGCTGCCGCCCTTCCTCACCGGTGGCTCGATGATCGAGGTCGTGCGGATGGAGGGCAGCACCTTCATGCCGCCGCCGCAGCGGTTCGAGGCCGGCGTGCCCATGACCGCCCAGGTGGTCGGGCTCGGCGCCGCCGTCGACTACCTGCAGGCCCTGGGCATGGACAAGGTCGAGGAGCACGAGAAGGTCCTCACCGGCTACGCGCTGGCCAAGCTCGCCGAGATCCCCGGCGTGACCGTGATCGGCCCGGCCGACACCGTCGCCCGCGGGGGAGCGATCTCCTTCACCGTCGAGGGGATCCACCCGCACGACGTGGGCCAGGTGCTCGACGACCTCGGCATCGCCGTCCGCGTGGGGCACCACTGCGCCTGGCCGGTGGTGCGCCGCTACGGCGTGCCGGCGACCACCCGCGCGACGTTCTACGTGCACACCGGCTACGACGACGTCGACGCGCTGGCGGACGGAATTCGCGCGGCCCAGAAGTTCTTCGGAACGGTGTGAGGTCGATCCGCTGATGCAGCTCGAGTCGATGTACCAGGAGATCATCCTGGACCACTACAAGAACCCGCACGGGCGCGGTCTGCGCGACCCGTTCGACGCCGAGGTGCACCACGTCAACCCGACCTGCGGTGACGAGGTGACCCTGCGCGTGAAGCTCGACGGCGACACGGTCGCCGACGTGTCCTACGAGGGCATGGGGTGCTCGATCAGCCAGGCGTCGGTCTCCGCGATGTACGACCTCGTGGTCGGCAAGCGGGTGACCGAGGCGCTGGAGACCGGCGAGCACTTCATGACCCTCATGCAGGCCAAGGGCGACCCCGCGGTGGCCGAGAAGCTCGAGGACGAGCTGGAGGACGCCGTGGCGTTCGCCGGGGTGTCCAAGTACCCGGCGCGGATCAAGTGCGCGCTGATGAGCTGGATGGCCCTCAAGGACGCGTCCGCCCGGGCCCTGTCCACCGCCGACCAGACCGGAGGCAGCAACTGATGAGCGAGACCACCGAGAACGCGCTGACCGAGAACGCGACGCCCGCGACCGACGGCGCGCCGGGCGACCTGCCGGCCTACAAGACGGCGCTGATCGAGGACCTCGAGGAGGCCATGCGCGACGTCGTCGACCCGGAGCTCGGTGTCAACGTCGTCGACCTGGGCCTCGTGTACGGCCTCGACGTCGACGACAGCAACGTCGCCATCATCGACATGACGCTGACCTCGGCGGCCTGCCCGCTGACCGACGTCATCGAGGACCAGGCGCGCCAGGCCCTGACCGGTGGCCCCGGCCCCGGCCTGGTCGACGACATCCGGATCAACTGGGTCTGGATGCCGCCGTGGGGCCCCGACAAGATCACCGACGACGGCCGCGAGCAGCTCCGCGCCCTCGGCTTCCGGGTGTAACCACCCTCCGCGCGCCGGCCTCGCCGGCGGGTCCGCGAGCGAGGTCCCCGAGCGATGTCCCCGAGGTGGGCGTTTCGAGAGCTGGAATGCCCACCTCGGGGACATCGTCGTCTCCGGACCGCCCTGTCACCGCAGGTCGGCGAGGCGGGCGGCGAAACCGGCGACCGGGGCGCGCTCGCGCCGCATCCCGACCAGCAGCAGCACGGTGCCCACCACGAGCGCGGTGCCCACCGGCCACGGCAGCGCGCGCACCGCGAGACCCAGGGCCAGCACCAGCGCCGACGCCGCCCCGACCAGCAGCGGGGCGCGGATGCCGGCGCGGGCCCCCGCCACCATCGCCGCCGCCGCGACGGCCAGCACGAGCACCGCGCGCGGGGCGTCGGGGGAGACGACGGCGAGCACGGTCGACGGCGCCGCCGCGACGACCAGGCCCGGCCCCCAGGACGGCCACGACGCCTCCCGCACCAGCCCGCGGCCGGCTGCCAGCAGCAGCCCCGCGGCCGCCGGCAGGGTGTAGGCCTCCACCGTGCCGGTGCCGCCCAGGGCCGCCGCGATCCAGGCGGCGAGGACCAGTTGCGCCGCGCCCACCCGCCAGGCGGTCGAGGCGTCGGTCCCGGAGCCGGTGTCCGCGCGCGCCGCGCGACCGGTCCACCACGCCCAGCCCAGGGTCGCGGCGCCCTGCACCGCCAGGTGGGCGAGCACCTGCGCCCGGTCGCCCTCGACCACGAGGAGCAGCACCGCGAGGGTGGCGACGGCCGCGGCGGCGACCACGGTGGCCCGCCGGGAGTCGCGGTCGAGCAGCCCGGCCGTGCCGAGGGAGGCGACGTAGAGGACGGTCAGCAGGACGGCGGCCCCGGCGGGTGAGGCCCAGCCGTCGGGCAGCCCCAGGAGCGCGGCGCCGGCCAGGCAGCCGACCGCCGTCGGCGCCGCCACCGGCCGGTCGTCGGGCCGCAGCACCGCGACCCACACCGTCGGCGCCGCGGTCAGCAGGAGGAGCAGCGCCAGCGCCGACCAGTGGGTGCCCGCCACGAGGCGGACGATCGACAGGGCGGCCAGCAGCACGCCACCGCCGAGCGCGACGGGGAGGAACAGGCCGCGGCGCCACCCCGACAGCTCGCCGGCCGCGAGCGCGGCGACCAGGACGCCGGCGAATCCGGCCACCGCCACGGCGACCGGCCCGCCGGCCGAGGAGGCGCCGGCGACGGCGGCACCGGTCACGGCCCCGGAGACGACGGGCACCAGCCGCGGCGGGCCGAGCAGCACGTCGAGCGGTGCGCGCAGCCGCGCCAGCAACAGCCCGGCCGCGGCGCCGGCCACGAGGGCGACGGCCGGCCACCGCTCGCCGCCGCCCGCCGTCCAGGCCTCCCCGACCCCGGCCAGCACCCCGGCGGCGAACCACGGAGCGGTCGTCACCAGCGCGACGCGGGCGACGAGCGGGCGGCCGGACAGTGCGACCGCGAGCCCGGCCAGCGCGACCGCCAGCAGGAACTCGGTGCGCAGCAGCTCGGGTACCGAGCCGAGCACGCGCAGCACCGCGAGCTGGAGGCCGGCCCACGCGGCCAGCGGCCAGGCGGCGGTGGCGGGTGCGAGGCGGTGCAGCGCCAGGAAGACGCCGGCCAGCGCCAGCGGCAGCAGCGGGTCGCCGGTGCGGAGGGCGCCACCGACGTCGCTCGCCGCCAGTGCCAGGCCCGCCGCGCTGGCCGCGAACGTCTCGGTCGAGCTGCGCAACCCGGACCGGTCGGCCCGGATCGAGCCGGTGGCGGCCGCGACGGCGAGCACCAGGAGCGCGCTCCGCACGAGCGGGCCGCCGGAGGCGGACGCCAGCGTCGCGCCGGCGCTGACCAGCAGGACGGCGCCGACGGCGAGCAGGACCTGCGGCGGGCGGGCGCGGTAGGGCAGCGGAGGTACGGGTGCGGTGGGAACCGGTCGAGTCATGGCCGCATCCCTTCCGCCCGAGGCGCTCCCCACCCTAGGACGGGCCCGCGGGTGATGCCGATGTCACCGCCGGAGCGCTCGTGGTATCGACGGGGGAGCGCCTACCCTGGGATCAGTGATCACAACGACCGGCCTCGAGCTGCGCGCCGGCGCCCGCATCCTCCTCAGCGAGGTCGACCTCCGGGTGCAGCCGGGTGACCGCATCGGCCTGGTCGGGCGCAACGGTGCCGGCAAGACGACGACGCTGACCACCCTTGCCGGCGAGCGGTTGCCGCACGCCGGCAAGGTCGAGGTCACCGGCGAGATCGGCTACCTCCCGCAGGACCCGCGCAGCGGCGACCTCGACATCACCGCCAGCGACCGGGTGCTCTCCGGTCGCGGCCTCGACGTGATCCGCAACCAGATGGTCAAGGCGCAGATCGCCATGGCGGAGCCGGCCGACGACGCGGAGCGGGACAAGGCCGTGCGGCGCTACGGGCGGCTGGAGGACCAGTTCGCCGCGCTCGGCGGGTACGCCGCGGAGAGCGACGCCGCCCGCATCTGCAGCAACCTGGGCCTGCCCGACCGCGTCCTGGCGCAGCCGCTGCGCACCCTGTCCGGTGGTCAGCGCCGCCGGGTCGAGCTGGCCCGGATCCTGTTCTCCGACGCCGAGACGCTGCTGCTCGACGAGCCGACCAACCACCTCGACGGCGACTCGATCACCTGGCTCAAGGGCTTCCTCTCCAGCCACCGCGGCGGGCTGATCGTGATCAGCCACGACGTCGAGCTGCTCGAAGCCGTCGTCAACAAGGTGTGGCACCTGGACGCCAACCGGGCGACCGTCGACATCTACAACCTGGGCTGGAAGCCGTACCTGGCGCAGCGGGAGACCGACGAGCGGCGGCGCAAGCAGGAGCGCGCCAACACCGAGCGGAAGATCGACACGCTCAACGCCCAGGCGGACAAGATGCGCGCCAAGGCCACCAAGGCCAAGGCCGCCAAGAGCATGGACAAGCGGGCTGAGCGGCTCGCCGCCGGGCTGGCCGACGTCCGGGTGCAGGACAAGGTCGCCAAGCTGCGGTTCCCGACGCCGGTCCCGTGCGGCCGGACGCCGCTCACGGCCGAGGGGCTGTCCAAGAGCTACGGCTCGCTGGAGATCTTCACCGACGTCGACCTGGCGGTGGACAAGGGCGCGCGCGTCGTCGTCCTCGGGCTCAACGGCGCCGGCAAGACCACCCTGCTGCGGATGCTGGCCGGCACCGAGGCACCGGACACCGGCGCGGTCAAGCCGGGGCACGGGCTGCGGATCGGCTACTACGCCCAGGAGCACGAGACCATCGACATGGACCGGTCGCTGCTGGAGAACATGCGCTCCGCGGCTCCGGACAGCACCGACACCGAGCTGCGCCGGATCCTGGGCGCGTTCCTCTTCTCCGGCGAGGCGGTCGACCAGCGGTCGGGCACGCTCTCCGGTGGTGAGCGCACCCGGCTGGCCATGGCCACCCTCGTCGTCTCCGGCGCCAACGTGCTGCTGCTCGACGAGCCGACGAACAACCTCGACCCGGCCAGCCGGGAGCAGGTGCTCGAGGCGCTGCGCACCTACGCCGGCGCGATCGTGCTGGTCACCCACGACGAGGGCGCCGTGCGGGCGCTCAACCCCGACAAGGTCATCATGCTGCCCGACGGCACCGAGGACGCCTGGAGCGAGGACCTGGCCGACCTGGTCGAACTCGCCTGATCCTCCGTCGGCCGGAGGCCGACCTTTCACATGGCCGACGTCCCGGGTCTGGGTGATCATGGGTCCGAGGGAGCCGTGGTCGACGGGACGGCGGCACCAGGGCGACAGCCAACAACGGGCCGCCGCGCGGCCGGCATCGCGGGTGCCGGTGGGCCGGGGGCCGACACGGAGGGGAGCCATGGCCGACTCGAGCACTGCGGACCTCGGCAAGGGCAAGCGGATCACCGGCGGGGACCGGTCCACGCTCGCCGACGAACTGCGCAAGCGGTACGACGAGGGCGAGAGCATCCGGTCGCTGGCCACCTCGACGAACCGGTCCTACGGCTTCGTGCACCGGCTCCTGTCGGAGTCCGGGGCCTCGCTGCGCAGCCGCGGTGGGGCCAACCGGAACAGTAAGAAGGCGTGACCCCAGACCTCTCCGATTCCCCGTCCGACTCCGGCTGGGTGCGGACCAGCCGGAACGGCGCCGTCCTCACCGTCACGCTGGACCGTCCGGACCAGCTGAACGCGCAGACGCCGGCCACCTGGTCGGCGCTGGCCGACATCGGTGCCTCGCTCGACGACGACGTCCGCGTCGTCGTCCTGCGCGGCGAGGGCCGCGCCTTCTCGGCCGGCCTGGACCGGAGCATGTTCGACACCTCCGCCACGGCGGGCGGCGGGCTCGGCGAGCTCGTCCGGCTGCCGGTGGAGGAGGCGCATGAGCGCATCCGGGTCTACCAGGCCGGCTTCCGCTGGCTCCGCTCCCCGGGCGTCGTCTCGATTGCCGCGGTGCAGGGGCACGCCATCGGCGCGGGTGCCCAGCTCGCACTTGCCTGCGACCTGCGGGTGTTCACCGAGGACGCCCAGCTGCGGCTGCCGGAGGTCACCCTCGGCCTGGTGCCCGACCTCACCGGGACGAGCACGCTGGTCGAGCTCGTCGGGTACTCGCGGGCGCTGGAGCTGTGCCTGACCGGCCGTGCCGTGGGCGCGGCGGAGGCCCGGGCGATCGGGCTGGCCACCGCAGTCGTGCCGGGCGCCGAGCTCGACGACGCCGTCGCCGACCTCACCGCCGCGCTGCTTGCCCCGCCGGCCGGGGCCAGCCGGGCGACCGCGGCGCTGGTGCGGTCGGCGGTGCGCAACGACTTCCCGACCCAGGACGCCGCCGAGCGGGCCGCCCAGGTGGAGCGCCTGCACGCCCTCGCCGGCGGCCGCTGACCGGTCGGCGGAACAACCGCCGGCACACCCCGGTTGGATGATCAGCCGGGGCGTGACCGGCGGACGGAGGAGGTTCGGTGGACAGCTCCATGACCTCCATGGCGGCGATGCGCTCGTTCCGGCGCGATCCGTCGGTGACCGCCCGGAAGCTGCCGAAGGGCACCGTCCGGCGGATCCTCGGCATCGCCCGGCCGTACCGGCGCGACCTGATCCGGTTCCTGCTCCTGGTGGTCGGGTCCTCGGTCATCGGGGTGATCACGCCGCTGCTGGCCGGGGACATCGTCAACCGGATCGCCGGGCTCGAGGGCACCGCCGCCGGCATCGTGCGGATCGCGCTGGTCATCGCCGGCCTGGCGGTCGTCGACGCCGGCATCTCGCTGGGTACCCGCTGGTACTCGGCGCGGATCGGCGAGGGCGTCATCTACGACCTCCGCAGTCAGGTCTTCGAGCACGTGCAGCGGATGCCGGTCGCGTTCTTCACCCGCACCCAGACCGGCGCCCTGGTCAGCCGGCTCAACAACGACGTCGTCGGCGCGCAGCAGGCGTTCACGTCCACGCTCTCGGGCGTCGTCTCCAACGTCATCGGCCTGGTGCTCACCGCCGGCGTGATGCTCACGCTGTCCTGGCAGATCACGCTGCTGTCGCTGGTGCTCGTGCCGCTGTTCGTGCTGCCCGCCCGGCGCATCGGCAGCCGGCTGCAGGAGATCACCCGGGAGTCCTACTCGCTCAACGCGTCGATGAACGCGACGATGACCGAGCGGTTCAACGTCGCCGGTGCGTTGCTGGTCAAGCTGTTCGGCCGGCCCACCGCCGAGGCGGAGTCCTTCCGGGGCCGCGCCGCCCGGGTCCGGGACATCGGCGTGCTGTCGGCGATGTACGGCCGGACCTTCTTCACCGCGCTCACGCTGGTCGCGGCGCTGGCCACCGCGCTCGTCTACGGCCTGGGTGGCTGGTTGGCCTTCACCGGCACGCTGACCGCGGGCGACGTCGTCGCGCTGGCCCTGCTGCTGTCCCGGCTGTACGGCCCGCTCACGGCGCTGGCGAACGTGCGGGTCGACGTCATGAGCGCGATGGTCAGTTTCGACCGCGTCTTCGAGGTGCTCGACCTGCCGCCGATGATCCGGCAGGCGCCCGACGCCGTCCCCGTGCCGGCCGATGACCGGTCGATCGAGTTCGACGCCGTCTCGTTCAGCTACCCCGCGGGTGCGGACGTGTCGCTGCCGTCGCTGGAGGAGGTGTCGCTGCCCGAGCACGGCGGCCCCGTCGACGTGCTGCACGACGTCTCCTTCCGGGTCGAGCCCGGGCAGCTGGTCGCGCTGGTCGGCCACTCGGGCGCGGGCAAGTCGACCATCGCCAACCTCGTACCGCGGCTGTACGACGTGACCGGCGGTGCGATCCGGGTCGGGGGAGTGGACGTGCGGCGCGCGACGCTGGCCTCGCTGCGCGACGCGATCGGCGTGGTCAGCCAGGACGCGCACCTCTTCCACGACACCATCCGCGCGAACCTGCTCTACGCCCGCCCGGAGGCCTCGGACGAGCAGCTGTGGGAGGCGCTGACCGGCGCCCGCATCGGCGATCTGGTGCGCGCGCTGCCCGAGGGGCTGGACACCGTGGTGGGCGACCGCGGCTACCGGCTCTCCGGCGGCGAGAAGCAGCGGCTGGCGATCGCCCGGGTGCTGCTGAAGGCGCCGGGGATCGTGATCCTCGACGAGGCGACCGCGCACCTGGACAGCGAGTCCGAGGCCGCGGTCCAGCACGCGCTGGACACCGCGCTGGCCGGCCGCACGTCGCTGGTCATCGCCCACCGGCTGTCCACCATCCGCAGCGCCGACCAGATCCTGGTGGTCGACGCTGGGCGGATCGTCGAGTCCGGGACGCACGAGGAGCTGCTCGCCCGGGGCGGCCGGTACGCCGATCTGTACCGCACGCAGTTCGCGCAGGCGGAGCGCGGCGCGGTCGTCGTCGGGTGACCGCACCGAAATTTCGTGGCGGTGCGCGCACAGTCGGGCACGCAGCGTCCTGGGCGCTCGGGAGACACGCGAAACAGCAGATGAGACGGCGTGTGGCTCCGGCGGGGGGCGGACGAGCGGGGCACTTCGACCACTAGCGTCACACCTGTCCCAGGCGGCCACAGCCGGGGGCACGTGACCGGGCTGGCGCGGTCACGCAGAACCACAGCAGGCGTCGGGACGAACCGGCGATCGCCAGCGAGGAGGAGACGTGACCGCAGCGCACCCGCAGGACACCCAGATCCGTTCGCTCTACGCCCAGTTCCTCGACGGGTGGAACCGGCGCAGCGGCGCGGCGGTGGCGGCCGGGTTCGCCGACGACGGGGACATCATCGGGTTCGACGGCACCCACCACCGCGGCCGGCTCTCCATCGCGGCGGACCTGCGCCAGGTCTTCGGCTCGCACCAGACCCCGGCGTACGTCGCGGTGGTCCGTTCGGTCCGGCCGGTGGGGGAGGGCGTCGCGATGCTCACCGCGCACGCCGGGATGATCCCCGCGGGCGGCAGCGACCTCGATCCGGAGCTCAACGCCGTCCACACGATGGTCGCCGTCGACGAGGGGCGCGGCCGCTGGCGGATCTCGCTGTTCCAGGCGACCCCCGCGGCCTGGCACCAGCACCCGGAGGCCCGGGAGGCGCTCACCGAGGAACTGCGCGGGCTGCTCATCCCGCAGTGACCGGCGGTCAGTCGACGGTGGCGTCCACCGTGACGACGTCGACCTGCTCCACGACCGCCTTGCCGCCCACCCGGCCGACGTCGGCGACGATGCCGCCCGAGACCTCGAGCGCCACCGCCATGGCGGCGGGCGGCCCGACGACGCGGACGTCGTAGGGGGCGCTGAGGGGCTCGCCGTCGATGCGCAGGTCGCCGGGGGTCCCGGTGACCGCGCTCGACACGATCACCCGCACACCGTCGATCTGGAGGGCCTCCGCGCCGGCGCCGCGGAGCTCCTGGATCAGGCCCAGGATCACCGACGCCGGCACCGCGCCGTCGGCGTCGTTGATCGTGATCCGCAGCCCGGGACCCGTGGCCGGGAGGGTGCCGGCGAGGATGCCGATCGCCTCGGCGCGGGACCGCGCCTCCTCGAGCGCGCCGCCGGACTGCTCCTGGCCGCTGCTGAGCTCGTCGACGGTCTGCCGCGTCGTGCCGATCTGCCGCCGGAGCTCCTCCTCGCGGGCGTTGAGCTCGTCGAGGATGAGCACGAGGTCCTGCTCGCGCCGCACGTCCTGGTCCTCCGGCTCGGCGGTGCTCCGGATCTGGACGGTGAGCGCGAAGCCCAGCGTGACGGTCAGGGCGGCGGTGGCCAGGGCGGCGACCGGTCGGCTCCACCCGCGGCGTGACCCTGACCCTCCGGTGGAGGTGGAGGGTTCGTCGTCACTCCGCTCGCCGTGCTCCACGGCGGCCGCGGGTTCGGATCCCGACGGCGGCTCGGGCGCCCCGTCGGTCATCGGCTCGCACTCCATCGCGCTCCACAGTAGGTCAGCGCGACCGCGCGCCGGTGACGCCCGGCCGGGTCAGCGAACCGGTGCGGACGGGTGCGCGGCGTCGTACCGGTCGAGCAGGATCGCGGCGATCCGCTCGTCGGGCAGCAGGGGGGCGGTGACGACGTCGGCACCCGCCCCGCCCAGCTTGTCGTGGAAGTGCCCGGGCGCCAGCAGGTAGGACGCCACCACGACCGTCGCGGCACCCGCGGCCCGGGCCGAGGCGACGGCGTCGGGCACCGTCGGGCGTGCGGCGGAGCCGTAGCCGGTGGTGACCGGTCCGCCCCACGACTGCTGGAGCAGCGCCGCGGTGCGGTCCACGTCGGCGACCGAGCGCGGGTCGCTGGAGCCGGCGGCGGCGAGCACCACGGCGGTCCCTGAATCGACGGGATCCGCGCCGGCCGCCACGAGGCGGTCGCGCAGCACGCCGGCCAGCCGGGGGTCGGGCCCGAGCGGCCGGGCGGCGACGGCCCCGGGGGCGGAGGCGACGGCCTGGGCGATGTCCACGTGCACGTGGTAGCCGCCCGACAGCAGCAGCGGGACGACGACCGCCGGCCGTCCCCCGGCCGAGAGCCCCGCGACGACGTCGACGACGGTGGGTGGCTGCACGTCGACGAACGCCGCGGTGGTGACCAGGCCGGGGCGCTGGGCGCGGGCGGCGAGGGCGAGTTCGGCGATCAGCCGGCGGCCGGTGGAGTTGCGGGTGCCGTGCGCGCAGGCGACGAGGACGGGGGCGGTGCCGTCAGGTGCTGTCACGGGCTGCGCAGCCGGCCGCCGTCGACGGTGATCATCGTGCCGCTGACGTAGGAGGCGGCGGGGGAGAGGGCGAAGGCGGCGACTCGGCCGAACTCCTCGGGGCGGCCCACCCGGCCCAGTGGGATGGCGGCCTCGGTGCGGGCGCGGGCGGCGGCCGGATCCCCGGACGCGGCCTCGATCTCGGTGACCCGGTCGGTGGCGATGGTGCCGGGCAGGAGACCGACCACCCGGATCCGCCGGGGACCGAGCTCGTCGGCCAGCCCCTTCGCCGTCATGGCCAGGCCCGGTCGCAGGCCGTTGGAGACCGCCAGGCCGTCCAGCGGCTGGCGGACCGAGGTGGAGAGCACCAGGCCGATGGCGGCGCCCGCGCCGAGGTGCGGGACGAGCGCCTTGATCAGCCGCAGCGGGCCGAGCAGCACGCTGTCGACGCCGGCCCGCCAGGCCTCCTCGGGGGTGTCCAGCACGGTGCCGGGCCTGGGGCCGCCGACGCTGATGAGCGCCCCGTCCAGCCGGCCCAGGCGGGCCCGGGCCTCGCCGACCAGCCGCTCGGCGGCCTCCGGATCGGCCAGGTCCGCGGCCAGCCCGAACGCCGCCGGCGCCCCGCCCAGCGAGTCGACCGCCGTCGCGACGCCGTCCGCCGACCGGGAGCCGACGAGCACCCGGGCCCCGTCGTCGACGAGGGCCCGGGCGGTCGCGAACCCCAGCCCCCGGCTCGCGCCGGTGAGCAGGTATCCGCGACCACCCAGGCCCAGGTCCACGAGGGATCAGTCCCCGCGGGTCAGGCGGCCGAGCCGCGCAGCGACCGCAGGACGTACTGCATGATCCCGCCGTTGCGGTAGTAGTTCGCCTCGCCGGGGGTGTCGATCCGGACGCGGGCGTCGAACTCCACGTCACCGGCCTTCACCTTCACCGTGCGGGGCACCTCGCCGTCGTTCAGCGCGGTGATCCCGGTGATGGTGAACTCCTCGTCGCCGGTGAGGCCGAGCGACTCGCGGTTCTGGCCCTCGGGGAACTGCAGCGGCAGCACGCCCATGCCGATGAGGTTCGAGCGGTGGATGCGCTCGTAGCTCTCGGCGATGACGGCCTTGACGCCCAGCAGCGCGGTGCCCTTGGCGGCCCAGTCGCGCGACGAGCCGGAGCCGTACTCCTTGCCGGCCAGCACGACCAGCGGGATGCCGGCGTCGATGTAGGCGCGCGAGGCGTCGTAGATCGTCGTCGTCTCGCCGGTCAGGTGGTTCTTGGTGACGCCACCCTCGGTGCCGGGCACCAGCTGGTTGCGCAGCCGGATGTTGGCGAAGGTGCCGCGGATCATGACCTCGTGGTTCCCGCGGCGCGAGCCGTAGGAGTTGAAGTCGCGGCGCTCCACGCCGTGCTCGCGGAGGTACTTGCCCGCGGGGCTGTCGGCCTTGATGGAACCGGCCGGTGAGATGTGGTCGGTGGTCACCGAGTCACCGAGCACCGCGAGGGTGCGGGCGCCGGCGATGTCCTCGACCGGGGACGGCTCGGCCGGCATGCCGTCGAAGTACGGAGGACGCCGGACGTAGGTGCTGTCGGCGGCCCACTCGAAGGTGTCGCCCTCCGGGGTGGGCAGGTTCTGCCACTGCTCGGTCCCGGCGAAGACGTCCTCGTAGCTGCGGCCGAACTGCTCCGCGGAGACGGCGTGGTCGATGACCCGCTGGACCTCCTGCGGGGAGGGCCAGATGTCGCGCAGGAAGACGTCGTTGCCGTCGGCGTCCTGACCCAGGGGGTCGTTGTTCAGGTCGACGTCCATGGAGCCGGCGAGGGCGTAGGCGATGACCAGCGGCGGGGAGGCCAGGTAGTTCATCTTGACGTCGGGGTTGATCCGGCCCTCGAAGTTCCGGTTGCCCGAGAGCACCGAGACGACGGCGAGGTCGGCCTCGTTGACGGCGTTGGACACCGGCTCGGGGAGCGGGCCGGAGTTGCCGATGCAGGTGGTGCAGCCGTAGCCGACCAGGTAGAAGCCGAGCTTCTCCAGGTACGGGGTGAGCTCGGCCTTCTCGTAGTAGTCCATGACGACCTTGGACCCGGGGGCCAGCGTCGTCTTCACCCACGGCTTGCTGGTCAGGCCGCGCTCGACGGCGTTCTTGGCCAGCAGCGCCGCGCCGATCATCACCTGCGGGTTGGAGGTGTTGGTGCAGGAGGTGATCGCCGCGATGACGACGTGGCCGTGGTCGACCTCGGTCTCGGTGCCGTCCTCCATGACGACCTTGGTGGGCTTGCGCGGCCGCTCGGACACGGCGTGCCCGTCGACGTGGTGCGGCTTGCCGGCCTCGCCGTTGCCGCTCTCGGACGGCGCCGCGGGGTCGGAGGCCGGGAAGGACTCCGCCGAGGCCTCGTCGACGGCGGAGGTGACGCCGTAGGGCAGGGCCTGGCCGGGCACGCCCGGCTTGCGGTCCTCGCCGCCGGTCTCGTCGGCCTGGACGTAGTCGGCCAGCGCGGCGCGGAAGGCGGGCTTGGCGTCGGTGATCGCGACGCGGTCCTGCGGGCGCTTCGGGCCGGCGATCGAGGGGACGACGCTGCCGAGGTCGAGCTCGAGGTACTCGGAGAACGCCGGCTCGCGCGACGGGTCGTGCCAGAGGCCCTGCTCCTTGGCGTAGGCCTCGACCAGCGCCACCTGCTCCGCGGAGCGGCCGGTGAGCTTCAGGTAGGTGATGGTCTCCTCGTCGATGGGGAACATCGCCGCGGTGGAGCCGAACTCCGGGCTCATGTTGCCGATCGTGGCGCGGTTGGCCAGCGGGACGGCGGAGACGCCCTCGCCGTAGAACTCGACGAACTTCCCGACGACGCCGTGCTCGCGAAGCATCTCGGTGATCGTGAGGACCAGGTCGGTGGCGGTGGCGCCGTCCGGCAGCTGGCCGAAGAGCTTGAAGCCCACGACGCGGGGGATGAGCATCGAGACCGGCTGGCCGAGCATCGCGGCCTCGGCCTCGATGCCGCCGACGCCCCAGCCCAGGACGCCGAGGCCGTTGACCATCGTGGTGTGGCTGTCGGTGCCCACGCAGGTGTCCGGGTAGGCGACCACGCGGTCACCCTCCTGCCGCGGGAAGATCACGCGGGCCAGGTGCTCGATGTTGACCTGGTGGACGATGCCGGTGCCCGGGGGCACGACCTTGAAGTCGCTGAAGGCGCCCTGGCCCCAGCGCAGGAACTGGTAGCGCTCGCCGTTGCGCTCGTACTCGATCTCGACGTTGCGCTCGAACGAGTCCTCGGTGCCGAAGACGTCGGCGATCACGGAGTGGTCGATGACCAGCTCGGCCGGGGCGAGCGGGTTGATCTTCTGCGGGTCGCCGCCCAGCTCGGCCATGGCCTCGCGCATGGTGGCGAGGTCGACGATGCAGGGGACGCCGGTGAAGTCCTGCATGACCACGCGGGCCGGGGTGAACTGGATCTCCTGGTCGGGCTCGGCCGACGGGTCCCAGTTGGCGATCGCCCGGATGTGGTCGGCGGTGATGTCCGCGCCGTCCTCGGTGCGCAGCAGGTTCTCGAGGAGGACCTTGAGGCTGAAGGGCAGCTTCTCGGAGCCCTCCACCGCGTCGAGCCGGTAGATGTCGTAGTCGGTGCCGTCGACGCTGAGCGTCGACCGGGCTCCGAAGCTGTCCTTGCTGGCTGCCACTTCTCTGCGCCTACCCCTCGTGGTTCATCACGCTTCGTTGACCACCCCCGATCATCCCAGTTCGACGACCGGAAGGAGCGGTCAGGCGACCCTTCCTTCACCCGGTGACCTCAGTCACGGGCCGGGAAACACGTTCCGCCCCGGCTCGTGCGTGCGCCACCGCGGCGGCGCCCCCGCCGTCCTGTGGCTGCGCGACCGGGCCCGCTGGGTCCGGTGCGCCCGGCTGGTCGTGGCGCTGTCCTGGCCGGCCTGGTGACCTACGTGCTGTACCCGGCGGCGCCGCCCTGGCTGGCCGCCAAGGAGGGCGTCATCGAGCCGGTGGCGAGGATCAGCAGCGCCGGCTGGGCGGTGCTCGGGCTGCCCCGCGCCGGCGTGCTGCTCGACACCGGGCAGGCCAGGTCAACCTGGTGGCGGCGGTGCCGTCGCTGCACACCGCGTTCGCCGTCCTGATGTGCATGGTGCTGCTGGCCGCTGGCCCGCCGGACGTGGCAGCGGATCGCGCTGGTCGGCTACGCGGTGTTCATGCCGCTGGTGCTGGTCTGGTCCGGCGAGCACTACGTCGTCGACACGCTGCTGGGCGCCGTCTACGCCTGCGGCGTCGTCCTGCTCCTCCCGCCCGCCGGCCGGCTGGTGCGCGCGGGCACCCGCCGCGTGGCCCTACCGTGGCGGGCGTGACCGGCGTCGTCCCCGAACCCCTGCCCGGCTGGCTGACCGCCGCCTCCCGGATCACCGCGCTCACCGGCGCGGGCATCTCCACCGACAGCGGCATCCCCGACTACCGGGGGCCGAACGGGGTCTGGACCCGTGATCCGGACGCCGAGAAGCTCGTGACGCTGTCCTACTACGTGCGCGACCCCGACATCCGGCGCCGGGCCTGGCTGATGCGCCGGGACATGGGTGCGCTGGACGTGCGTCCCAACACCGGGCACGCGGCGCTGGTAGACCTCGAGGGCCAGGGCCGGCTGCGCACGCTGATCACCCAGAACGTCGACGGCCTGCACCAGGCGGCCGGGTCGGCGCCGGACCGGGTGGTGGAGATCCACGGCACCGTGCACGAGGTCGAGTGCCTGGGCTGCCGGGCGCGGACGACCATGCAGGAGGCGCTCGACCGGGTCGCGGCCGGGGAGCCGGACCCCGCCTGCCGGAACTGCGGCGGCATCCTCAAGTCGGCGACGATCAGCTTCGGGCAGATGCTCGACCCGGCGGTGCTCGACGCCGCCGCGGCGGCGGCCGCCGACTGCGACGTGCTCCTCGCCGTCGGCACCTCGCTCACCGTGCACCCGGCGGCCGGGCTCGTCGACATCGCCGTGGGCAGCGGCGCCCGCGTCGTGGTGGTCAACGCCGAGCCGACGCCGTACGACGACGTCGCCGATCTCGTCGTCCGCGAGCCGATCAGCACCGCGCTCCCGCGGCTGGTCGCGGCCGGCTGACGGCGTCCTCCCTCACCGCGGAGCGTCCTGCCCCACGGCGCACGGCGGGGCAGGAGGCGCGATGGTCAGCTGAGCTGATCGTCGCGGTGCGGCTGGGCTCCGGATGTGCGGTCGGGCCGTCCGGCTGGTGTCGCGACCCCGCCTGGACGCCGGGCGGCGGCTCGTCTCCGCCCCTGCCGACCGATAGCGTGACGGGGACCACGTCCTCGGCCGGCCCGGTGCCGGCCCAGCACCTCCGGGAGCCGGCATGCGCGTCGCCCTCACCACTCGCGACTTCCTCGACCGCGCGGAGCTGGTCTACGGCGACCGCGTCGGCATCGTCGACGAGCCGGCGCAGCCCGCGCCGTCGCTCGGCGACGTCACCTACCGCGAGGTGGCCCGGCGGGGCCGCGCGCTGCAGGCCGGGCTCGACGCGCTCGGCATCGCCGAGGGGGAGCGGGTGGCGATCGTCAGCCACAACTCCGCCCGGCTGCTCGAGCTGCTGCTCGCGGTGCCGTCGTCGGGGCGCGTCGCCGTGCCGATCAACTTCCGGCTGCAGCCCGAGGAGGTCGAGTACATCGTCGGGCACTCCGGCGCCCGGGTGCTGCTGGTCGACCCCGAGCTGGAGCCCTCGCTCAAGGGCGTGCGGGCCGAGCACCGGTTCGGGACGGGGGAGGAGTACGAGCAGCTGCTCCGCTTCGACGCCGAGCCGCGGCCCTGGTCGGAGCCGGACGAGGACGCCACGGCGACCATCAACTACACGAGCGGGACGACGGCGCGGCCCAAGGGCGTGCAGATGACCCACCGCAACCTCTGGATCAACGCCGTCACCTTCGGCATGCACATGCAGGTCAGCGACCGCGACGTCTACATGCACACCCTGCCGATGTTCCACTGCAACGGCTGGGGCCTGCCCTACGCCATGGCCGGGGTCGGCGCCCGCCAGGTCGTCATCCGCAAGATCGACGGCGCGGAGATCCTGCGCCGCGTCGACCAGCACGGCGTGACGCTGATGGCCGGGGCCCCGGCGGTCTGGAACGCGGTCCTCGACGCCGCCGCGGACTGGGACGGCGAGATCCCCGGGCGCGACCGGGTGCGGATCATCGTCGCCGGCGCCCCGCCGCCCTCCCGCACGATCGCCCGCGTCGAGGCCGAGCTCGGCTGGGAGTTCAACCAGATCTACGGCCTCACCGAGACCGCGCCCCTGCTCACCATCAACCGGCCGCGCGCCGAGTACGACGACCTCGACGCCGAGGAGCGCGCCCGGAAGCTGTCCCGCGCGGGCGTGTCGTCGATCGGCACCCGGATGGCGGTGAGCGACAACGGCGAGGTGCTGGCGCGCAGCAACACCGTGCTCGCCGGCTACTGGGAGAACCCCGACGCATCCGCGGAGGCGCTGGAGGGTGGCTGGTTCCACACCGGGGACGGCGGGTCCATCGACGACGGCGGCTACCTCTCGATCTCCGACCGCAAGAAGGACGTGATCATCACCGGCGGCGAGAACGTCTCTTCGATCGAGGTCGAGGACGTCGTCTTCAGCCACCCCGCCGTCGCGGAGGTCGCGGTCATCGGCGTCCCCGACGACAAGTGGGGCGAGATGGTCACCGCGATCGTCGTCCTGGCCGAGGGGGAGCAGGCCACGGAGTCCGACATCATCGCCCACTGCAAGGCGCGCCTGGCGGGTTACAAGGCGCCCAAGCGGGTCGAGTTCCGCGACCAGCTGGCCCGCACCGCCACCGGGAAGATCCAGAAGTTCAAGCTCCGCGAGGACTTCTGGGGCTCCTCCGACCGCAAGGTGAACTGAGCCCTCACCCGTCCGGGCGGCCCACCCTTCGGGGTGAGCCGTCCTCAACGGTCCTGCCTCGCCGTCCGATGCCTCCACGGGGCGCCCGTCCGGGCGCCCCGTGGACGTCGGGAAGAGGCAGGTCGTGGACAGCGCAACGCGGACGGGCACGGTGCGGATCGGTACCGGGTCCCCCTCCGGGTCGGTCGAGCGCGGCAGCGGCCGGACGGCCTTGCGGGCGGCGGTCACGGTCCTCGTCGCGGCGGTGGCGATCGGCCTCACCCCGTCGTCGGCCGGCGCGGCGCCGCGGAGCCCCAGCGACGCCGAGCTGAGCGCCGCGGAGCGGGCGAAGGCCGAGGCCGCCACCCGGGTCGGGGAGATCAGCGGGCAGCTGGCGCAGGCGCGGGCCGGCGTCGAGGCCGCCCACCAGGCGGCGCTGATCGCGCTGCAGGACTACGAGGACAAGCAGGTGGCGTACGACGCCGCCCGGGCCGCCGCCGACGCCGCCGCAGCCGCGGCCGCCCAGGCGGCCGCCGACCTGGAGCAGGGACGCGACGACGTCGCCTCGTTCGCGCGGGCCAGCTACATGCAGGGCACCACCGCGCCAGGGATCACCGCGCTGCTCAGCTCCGGGGGCCCGGCCGAGCTGATCGAGCGCTCGGCGCTGCTGGACGCCGCCGGCGTGCAGCGCACCGAGGTCGTCGCCGAACTCACCGTCCTGGAGGCCCAGGCGGAGAGCGCCGGGGAGGTCGCCCGGGAGACCGCCGAGCAGGCCGAGACCGTCCAGCAGCAGGCGGCCGACCTGCTGGCCGGCGCCCAGTCCCGGGAGGTGTCGGCCCGCGCCCAGGCCGACGCGCTCGACGCGCAGGAGGACGGGCTCCAGGCCGAGCTCCAGCAGGCGCAGCAGACCCTCTACGACCTGGAGGGCGCCCGCGCCGCCGCGCAGGAGGCCGCCGCCCGGCAGGTCGCGCAGGTCGCCGCGCCGGCACCGCAGACCGCCGCCCCCGCGCCGCAGCGCACCCCGGCCCGGCCCGCACCCGCCCCGAACCCTCCGGCGCCCGTGCGTCCCGGCGGCGGTTCGGCCGGGGCGCCGTCGGCGTCGGCGGCCGAGACGGCCATCGCCGCAGCGCGGTCGCAGCTCGGCGTGCCCTACTCCTGGGGTGGCGGCGGCAGCAACGGCCCGAGCAACGGGATCCCGCCGGACGGTCAGCTGTTCGGCTTCGACTGCTCCGGCCTCACCCAGTACGCCTACGCCCGCGCCGGCATCGCCATCGGCGGGACCAGCCGCGACCAGTGGTGGCTCAACCGCGACAAGCAGGTGGCGACCATCGATCTGCAGCCCGGTGACCTGCTCTTCTGGGGCGGCGACCGGAGCGACTACATGTCGATCACCCACGTGGCGCTCTACCTCGGCGGCGGGCGGATGATCGAGGCGCCGGACCGCGGCAAGCATGTGACCATCGCGACGGCGCGCACCTCGAGCAGCACCTACTTCGGCGCGGTGCGACCGAGCGCGTGATCTCGCGCTGCCGATCGGGCGGGGGACGGCACGAAAAGGCGTCGGGCAGCCACGGGGGGAGCTGCCCGACGCACCGCAGAGGCTAGCAGCCGGAACGGCTGACGGGCAGGGGTGACGACGTCGCTGCTCGGACCGCTTTCCGGCGACCCCGCGGCGGCGCTCGCGCCGGGGAGTGGCCGCACGCGTTTCGTGTAGGACACTGGGCAGGGGCCGGGACGACACCGCCCCGTCGACGGCCTGCCCGAGCCGGGCAGTCGCGGCCCGGCACGACCAGGGAGCCACGTGTCCAGCGCTGCCAGCACTCCGACCGAGAGCGTGCCCGCCCACCCGCAGGCGCCCGTGCCCCCCTCGGTCGACGCCGCCCGGCTGGAACGGGTGCTCTTCGAGATCAAGCGCGTCATCGTCGGCCAGGACCGGCTGGTGGAGCGGATGCTCGTCGCGCTGCTGGCTCGTGGCCACGTGCTGCTGGAGGGCGTGCCCGGCGTCGCCAAGACGCTCGCGGTCGAGACGCTGGCGACCGTGGTGGGCGGCAGCTTCTCCCGGCTGCAGTTCACCCCGGACCTGGTGCCCGCCGACATCCTCGGCACCCGCATCTACAAGGCCGGTCAGGACGCCTTCGACACCGAGCTGGGCCCGGTGTTCGCCAACTTCGTCCTCACCGACGAGATCAACCGCGCGCCGGCCAAGGTGCAGTCGGCGCTGCTGGAGGTCATGGCGGAGCGGCAGGTCTCCATCGGCGGCGTCACCCATCCGCTGCCCGACCCGTTCCTCGTGCTGGCCACGCAGAACCCGATCGAGTCCGAGGGCGTCTACCCGCTGCCCGAGGCGCAGCGCGACCGCTTCCTCATGAAGGTGCTGGTGGACTACCCCTCCTCCGAGGAGGAGCGGGAGATCATCTACCGGATGGGCGCCGAGCCGCCGGTTCCCGAGACGGTGCTCGTGCCCGGGGAGCTGCGCCGGCTGCAGCGGACCGCCTCGCAGGTCTTCGTGCACCACGCGCTGGTCGACTACGTCGTCCGGCTGGTGGTGGCCACCCGCTCGCCGCGCGAGCACGGCATGGACGACGTCGCCAGCTGGGTCTCCTACGGCGCCAGCCCGCGCGCCTCACTCGGCCTGATCGCCGCCAGCCGCGCGCTCGCCCTCGTGCGGGGCCGGGACTACGTGCTGCCGCAGGACGTCCTCGACGTCACCGCCGACGTGCTGCGGCACCGGCTGGTGCTCTCCTACGACGCGCTGGCCGACGGCGTGCCGGCCGACCACATCGTCAAGCGGATCGTGCAGACCGTGCCGCTGCCGCAGGTGGCGCCCCGGCAGGGCGCGTCCGGCGGTGGCCCCGGCGTCCCGGGCGGGCCGGCGGTGCCGCCAGGCCAGGGTGCGCCCTTCTTCGGCCCGCCGCAGGGCATGCCGAACGGCGGCCCGTGGGGGCAGGGCGGCCCGCAGGCCCCGGGCGGCCAGCAGTACGGCCCCGGTCCGCAGGGGCCCGGAGGCAACGGCTCCTCCGCCGCCGGCGGGCACGGCGGCGCCAACGGCGCCGCGCCCGGGTCGCAGCAGAGGTGATCCGCCGCCGTCGCGGGGAGGAACCGCTTCCGGCTCCGCCCGAGCACCCCGGCCTGCTGCTGCACCCGGCGACGCCCGGCTCGGCGGCGGGCGGGGGCGGCGAGGGGACCGACGGTGCGCCACCGCGGTTCACCGACGGACCGGCCGACGTGCTGCTCCGGCGGCTGGAGCTCACCGTGCGCCGCCGGCTCGACGGCCTGCTGCAGGGCGACCACCTGGGCCTGGTCCCCGGCTCCGGCAGCGAGGCCGGCGACTCCCGCACCTACCACCCCGGGGACGACGTCCGGCGGATGGACTGGCCGGTGACCGCGCGCACCCAGGTGGCGCACGTCCGCGAGACGATCGCCGACCGCGAGCTGGAGACCTGGGCGGTGGTCGACCTGTCGGCCAGCCTGGACTTCGGCACCGCCAACTGCCAGAAGCGCGACCTGGCGATCGCCGGGCTGGCCGCCGTGGGCCACCTCACCGTGCACGGCGGCAACCGGCTCGGCGCCGTGGTCACCACGGGGGAGCGGGTCGACCGCTACCCGGCGATGCCCGGCCGGCTGGCCACCGAGCGGCTGCTCCGCTCGGTGGTGGCCACGCCGCGGGCCGCCAGCGGCCGCCGCGGGGACCTCGCCGCGGCGCTGGAGACCCTGCGCCGCCCGCTGCGCCGCCGGGGGCTGGTCGTGGTGATCTCCGACTTCCTCGGCGACAGCGACTGGGAGCGGCCGCTGCGCGGACTGGGCACCCGGCACGAGCTGCTCGCCGTCGAGGTGGTCGACCCCCGGGAGCTGGAGCTGCCCGACGTCGGCCTGCTGACCGTGGTGGACCCGGAGACCGGGCAGACGCTCGAGGTGCCGACCGGCGACGCGGAGTTCCGCGCCCGCTACGCCGAGGGCGCCGCGGCCCAGCGCGCGCGGGTCGCCGCGGCGCTGCGCCGGGCCGGCGCCGGCCACCTGCAGCTGCGGACCGACCGTGACTGGCTCATGGACGTCGTCCGCTTCGTCGCCGAACGCCGGCGCGCCGGTAACGGAGGGGCCTCCCGATGACCTTCCAGTCCCCGTGGTGGCTGCTGGCCCTGCTGGTGGTCGCCGCGCTCGTCGCCGTCTACGTGGTGCTGCAGCTGCGCCGCACGGCGTACGCGGCGCGGTTCACCAACGTGGCGCTGCTCGGCTCCCTGGTGCCCAAGCGGCCGGGGTGGAAGCGGCACCTGGCGTTCGGGGTGGTCGCGCTCGGCCTGGCCACCCTGGTCGTCTCGCTGGCCGTGCCGAGCACCGAGGTGCGGGTGCCGCGGGAGAAGGCGACCGTGGTCATGGCCGTCGACGTGTCCCTGTCGATGGAGGCCGAGGACGTCGAGCCCACCCGGTTCCGGGCGATGCAGCGGGCGGCCACCGAGTTCGTCGACGTGCTGCCCGAGCGGATCAACCTCGGGCTGGTGACGTTCGCCGGCACCGCCACCACCGTGGTCCCGCCGACGACGGACCGGGCGCAGGTGGCCGTGGCGATCGAGAACCTCGACCTCGCCGAGGCCACCGCCATCGGCGAGGCGGTGTTCACCTCGCTGGCCGCCATCGAGAACTTCCAGGCCTCGCTGGAGAGCAACGGCGAGGAGCCGCCGCCGGCGCGGATCGTGCTGCTGTCGGACGGCACGAACACCGTCGGCCGGGACAACACCCAGGCCGTCGACGCCGCCCGCGCCGCGGGAGTGCCGGTCTCGACGATCGCGTTCGGCACCGACTACGGCACCCTCGACATCGACGGCGAGCAGGTGCCGGTGCCGGTGGACCGGGCGGCACTCGAGGAGATCGCCGACCAGACCGGCGGCAGCTTCAGCGAGGCCGCGTCCGCCGCGGAGCTGGAGCAGGTCTACTCCGACCTGGGCAGCCAGATCGGGTACACCACCGAGCCCAAGGACATCAGCCCGTGGTTCGTGCGGGCCGGCGTCCTGGCCGTGCTGGTCGGCGCGGTCCTCAGCCTGTTGTGGACCAACCGCCTCATCTGAGCCGCGCGGTACCACTGCTTTTCCGCGGAAAGGCGCACACGCCTTTCCGCGGAAAAGCAGGTTCAGCGGGCGGGGTCGAGGACGAGCTTGCCGGTGGTGCGGCGGGCGAGCAGGTCCTGGTGGGCGTCGGCGACGGCGGACAGCGGGTAGCGGCCGCCGATCACCGGGTGCAGCTGCCCGTCGGCGACCTGCTGCAGCAGGTCGGTCATGGCCGCGTCCATCATCTGCGGGCGCCCCATGCAGTGCGCCAGCCAGAAGCCGATGACCGCCCGGCTCTTCTGCATGAGCATGCCCGGGGGCACCGCGGGGGTCTGCTGCCGCGCGGCCATGCCGTAGGTGACCAGCCGGCCGAACGGCGCCAGGGCGGAGAGCGAGCCGGAGAAGACGTTGCCGCCGGTCATCTCGAGCACGATGTCGACCGGCTTGCCACCGTTGGCCTCGCGCAGGGCGCCGGTGAACTGCTTCGGGTCCTCGTCGGCAAGGGCCGGGTCGACGGTGGCGTGCGCGCCGAGGTCCTCGGCGAGCTTCCGCTTCTCCGGGCTGGAGGCGGTGGCGATGACCCGGCCGGCGCCCCAGCGGCGGGCCAGCTGGACGGCGAGGGAGCCGACGCCGCCGGCCCCGGCGATGACGACGACGGTCTCGCCCTCGGCCAGGTGGGCGCTGGTGCGCAGCAGGTGCCAGGCGGTGCTGCCCTGCAGCACCAGCGACAGCGCCTGCTCGTCGCTGACGCCGTCGGGCACCGGCCAGGTGAGGAAGTCGTTCGCGACGACCCTCTCGGCGTACCCGCCGCCGTCGAGCAGGCCGACGACCCGCTGGCCGCCGCCCACCGGGGTACCGACGAACTCCGCGCCCGGGACGAGCGGCAGCTTCTGCTCGGCCAGGTAGGAGTTCTCGATCTGGTGGGTGTCGCCGAAGTTCACGCCGGCGGCGGAGACGTCGTAGAGCTTCTGGCCGGGACCGGCCTCCGGCTCGGGGATGTCGACGACGTCGAGGACCTCGGGACCGCCGAAGCGGGTGATCTGGACAGCGCGCACGACGGGAAGGTTAGGGCTTCGCCCGCCAGGTACACCTGAGGGCCGTCCGCGTCGGCGCCGTGACGCTCCTCTGTCTCTTCGTTTCGAAGCCGCAGCTGTGACGCATCCACGCGTAGGTCGGTGACCTGGTCGCCAGGAGGGCCGGACCGGCTGACCGCTCATCACGGGGCCGTCCGGAAGACGGGCCAGCCGATCTCTGTGCGCCAGGCAGCCGGGTCGGCGGTGTCCCGTGGGCCGACCAGGTAGGTCTCCCGTACGGGCCCGGCAACGGCCAGCGCGTTGCTGACCACCCAGGTGCCGAGTTCGCCGTAGGTGACGTCGATGTCGTCGTGCTCACCGACGTGGGTGGTGACGGCCAGCTCCACGCTCGGCAGGGTCACCGGATGCACCCGCCCGCTGCGCGGCGGTTCCGTCGTCGGCCGGTAGACGAGAACGTGCCCGTGGCCGCGCTCGAACAGCGCGTTGTCGTACAGCCCGCCCGGAACCCCCATCGGCTGACGGACCACGGCGTCCAGCTCGGCCATGGCGCCGGCGTACCAGGCGAGCACCTCGTCGTGCGCCACGTCGTCCTCGACCGCGGCCACCGTCGTCGCCGGGACCGTGCGGAGCTCGACGTCCAACGGGGCCGGCTCCGGCCGGAGCAGCCGGCGCAGCGACACCACCGCGGCACGGGTCCGATCCAGCTCCGACTCGAGTCGCTGCAGGTGGTCGGCGACGAGAGCGGCACGAGTGCTCGGGTCGGGGGAGCGCAGGATGCGCTGGACGTCGGACAGCGGGACGTCGAGGTCCCGCAGCCGGTGGATGACCTGGGCGATCGGTATCTGATCCGCGCTGTAGTAGCGGTATCCGGTCGTGGCGTCCACCGCCGCGGGCTCGAGCAGGCCGGCGTCGTGGTAGCGGCGCAGCGTGCGCACACTGAGGTGGGTCAGCCGGGAGAACTCGCCGATCGCCAGCATGCGTGCACTGTGCACCCTCTCCCCGGGGGAGAGTCCAGCGCTTGACCCTCCCGCATCGGGAGCTCGCACCGTGGAGCCATGACCACACCGACCAGCATCCAGCCCGACCAGCTCCCGGCCACGATCCGCAGCTACCTGGCTGCGCACGACGCCGGCGACGCGGACACCGCGCTGCGCGCCTTCACGCCCACCGCAGTGGTGGTCGACGACGGCGTTACGTACCGCGGGACCGAGGAGATCCGCAGGTTCCTGTCCAGCGCCGGAGCCGAGTTCACGTACACCAGCACCCTCGTCGGTGCGCAGCGCGCCGGCGACGCGCACTGGGTGGCCACCAAGCACCTGGAGGGCGACTTCCCCGGCGGCGTCGTCGACCTCCGCTACCGCTTCGCGATGGACGGCGACCTCATCGCGGAGCTCGTCATCGCGCCGTGACGACCCCGGCCTCGAGTGCCGGGTGAGCAGGTCGACGACCGGTCATCCGACGGAGGTTCTTGGCCCGGCGCCTGGCGAGCATCCCGACATGACTTCAGACCAGGACGACCCGTCCACGACATCGCCGAGCAGGGAGCCGGCCTCGCTCATCGCCATCCGCCAGCCGGCCGCGGAGCGACGGCAGTTCCGCGACGGCGACGACCGCCTCGTCTCGGCCGCCCGTATCCGGGCCGCCCGACGGCGAGACCCGGTCGTCCAGGCCCGTCCACCGCGTCAGCGGAAGGCTCCCTGGGAGCCCCCCGCTGACGGTAGTCGGGTCAGGCGCGGATGAACTCGAGCACGTCGGCGTTGATGGTGTCGGCCTGCGTGGTCGGCATGCCGTGGGGGAAGCCGGCGTAGGTCTTCAGCGTCCCGTTCGGCAGCAGCTCGGCCGTGAGCGGACCGGAATCGGCGTACGGCACGACCTGGTCGTCGTCGCCGTGCATGACCAGCACGGGCACGGTGATCTTCCTCAGGTCGTCGGTGAAGTCGGTCTGGGAAAACGCGACGACGCCGTCGTAGTGGGCCTTGGCGCCGCCCATCATCCCCTGCCGCCACCAGTTCTGGATGACCGCTTCGATCGGCTCCATCCCGGGCCGGTTGAACCCGTAGAACGCGGTGGCGGCGAGGTCGCGGAAGAACGCCGACCGGTTGGTGGCCACCTGCTCCTGGATGCCGTCGAAGACGCCCTTGGGCAGCCCGCCGGGGTTGGCGTCGGTCTGCACCATGAGCGGCGGCACCGCGCTGATCAGTACCGCCTTCGCGACGCGGTCCTGGCCGTGCCGAGCGAGGTAGCGCACGACCTCCCCGCCACCGGTCGAGTGACCGACGTGGACGGCGTCGTGCAGGTCGAGGTGCGCGGTCAGTGCGGCCAGGTCGTCTGCGTAGTGGTCCATGTCGTGCCCGTCGGCGGTCTGGGTCGAGCGGCCGTGGCCCCGCCGGTCGTGCGCGATGACCCGGTAGCCGTGGGCCAGGAAGAACATCAACTGCGGGTCCCAGTCATCGGCGGACAGCGGCCAACCGTGACTGAAGACGATCGGCTGACCGGCGCCCCAGTCCTTGTAGAAGATCTCGAGACCGTCGGCGTTGGTGATCGTGCCCATGGCGGGCCTCCTCGTCTCCGTGGGGTCCGCCGGACGGGATGGCTCCGACGGACGAGGTGAGGGAGACGATGCTCGACGACGGCGGGCCGGCTCCGCATCCGTCATGTGACCGGCTCGGTGCCGTTCGCTCCCGGGTGGCCCTGGCCGGCACACCGGAACCGCAGACGTCGCACCGGACCTTTACCCCGACGGCCCTCGACCACTAGTTTGCCGTCGTCGACCCGGATCGCGGATCGCCCGGCAGGGCTCGCGCAGTAGCCGGACGGTGGTGGGCGCTGATGGGTGCGGACGTGACGACAGCCGGCCTGGTGGGCCGGGACACGGAGATCGACGCGCTCGATCGACTGCTCCGCAGCGTGCAGTACCGCGGCGGCGCCGTCCTCGTCCGTGGCGAGGCCGGGATCGGCAAGTCCGCGCTCCTCCATCACGTGTGCGAAGCCGCGGCCGAACGCGGGCTACGGGTGCTGAGCACGACCGGCGTGGAGTCCGAGATGACCCTCCCGTTCGCCGGCCTCCACCAACTGGTCCGGTCACTGCTCGGTCGCCTCCCCGGGTTGCCCGCCCCGCAGCGGCGCGCGCTGAAGGCGGCGTTCGGCATGACCGACGACGCTGCACCGGAGCTCTTCCTGATCGGTCTGGCGGCCCTGACCCTGATCAGCGACAGCGCCGCGGACCAGCCCCTCGTGCTGGTGATCGACGACGCGCACTGGCTCGACCGGCCCACTGCCGACGTCCTCGGCTTCGTCGCGCGGCGGCTGGACTCCGAGGCGGTGGTGATGGTGGCGGCCCAGCGCGACGGCTTCCCGCCCGTCCTCGCCGGCCCGGCACTGGGCGAGCACCGCCTGGAGCGCCTGGACCCTCGCTCCGCCGAGGACGTGCTCGCGCGTCGGGCACCGCAGCTCGATCCGGTCGACCGCCGGCGCCTGCTGGCCGTGGCCGCGGGGAACCCGCTCGCGCTGGCCGAGCTGCCTCTGGAGGGCGCGCGGGACGAGGGCGCACCCCTGACGCTGACCGCGCGACTGGAGCACGCGTTCGCGGCCCGGCTCTCCGGGCTGCCCGACGTGACCCGGGACCTGCTGCTCGTCGCTGCGCTGGAGGACGAGGGCGACGTGGGGGAGGCACTGGTCGCGGCGTCCGCACTCCGCGGCGCCGAGGTCACTGCGGATGCACTGAACTCGGCCGTCGAGGTCGCGCTCGTCGCCGCCGACGGCGGGAAGCTGACCTTCCGTCATCCGCTGGTCCGCCACGCGATCCGCCAGCGGGCCACCCTGGCCGAGCGGCAGCGCGCGCACATCGCACTGGCCGGGACGCTGCGCGGCACCGACCGGCAGATCTGGCATCGGGCTGCGGCCGCTGATGCGCCGGACGACGCTGTCGCCGCCGAACTGGAGAACGCCGCGGCCCGCGCCCAGCGCCGAGGTGGCGTGGCCGCCGCGCAGGCGACGCTCGAGCGCGCCGCCCGACTGACCGCGGACCCGGCGGAACGGGTGCGGCGCTACCTGCAGGCGGCCGAGCTGGCCTTCGAGTGGGGGCGGCCCGACGTCGTCGACCGCCTCCTGCAGGAGACCGCGGCCCTCGACGTCCCGGCTCGGGAGCGGGCCCGCATGACGGTGATCCGGGAGGGGTTCGAGGAGGGCATCCACGACGTCCGCGCGGGCACCCGGATGCTGACCGAGGTCGCCGCCGCGGCTGCGGCCGACGGCCGGGCCGACCAGGCGCTGCGGTTCCTCCGGGCCGCGGCGCTGCGGTGCTGGTGGGCCGAGCCGGGCGCGGAGGCGCGCGCCCACCTGCTGGAGGTCGTCGAGCAGGCACTCGAACCGGACGACGTGCTCGTGCTCGAGGTGCTCTCCTACGTGGCGCCGTTCGACCGCGGGGCGATGCTGCACCAACGGTTGCGCGCCGTGTCCGACGGTCCGCTCGACGCGGCGCGGGCCCAGGCCGCCGGCGAGGCGGCGAGCGTCGTGGGTGACTTCCCGCTCGCCGTCGAGTTCCTGACGTCGGCGCTGACCGGCCTCCGGGCCGACGGTCGGCTCGGACTCCTGGGCCGGGCCCTGGCCGTGCAGGCATGGAGTGCGCTCAACATCGGGCGGTTCGACCTGGCTGCCACGGCCGCCGACGTGGCCGCCCGGCTCGCCGCCGACTCCGCCCAGCCGCTGATGGGGGCCGTCGCCCTGGTGGTCCAGTCGGTGGTCTCCGCGGTCTGCGGTGCCGAGGACGTCGAGGAACGCCTCGCCGAGGCGGCCCGGCTCGGCCTGCACGTGGACTCGAACGCCGTCCTGGCGGGTGTGCAGTTCGCCCGGGGCATGGTCGCGCTCAACCTGGGGCTGCACCAGGCAGCCTGGGACCAGCTCGTCCGCCTCTCCGACCCCGCCGACCCTGCCCACCACCCCGTGGTGCGCAGCTTCGCCGTCGGCGACCTGGTGGAGGCCGCCGTCCACAGCGGGCACCGGGCCGAGGTCGAGCCGATCCTGGCGGACCTCGAGGCGATCGCGGCGCGGACGCCGTCACCGGTGCTGCACATCGGGCTGCGGTACGGCCGGGCGCTCCTGGCCCCCGAGGACGAGGCCGAGAAGCTCTTCGCGGCCGCCCTGGCGGCCGACCTGAGTGCCTGGCCCTTCGCCCGCGCCCGGCTGCAGCTGGCCCACGGGGCCTGGCTGCGGCGGTGCCGTCGGGCGGCGGAGTCCCGTGCCCCGCTGCGAGCCGCGCGGGACACCTTCGACGCCCTGGGAGCCGCTGCCTGGGGCGACCGGGCGCGTCAGGAGCTGCGCGCCTCCGGGGAGCAGAGCAGGCCGCGCACCCCGGAGGCGCGCGAGCGGCTGAGCCCGCAGGAACTGCTGATCGCGCAGCTCGCCGCGGAGGGCCTGACCAACCGGGAGATCGGCGCCCGGCTGTACCTCTCGCACCGGACGATCGGCACGCACCTGCACCGGATCTTCCCGAAGCTGGGGATCACCTCCCGCGTGGCCCTGCGGGCCGCGATCGGCCCGGAACCGGCCCGATCCACCGTCGGCGCGACGGTCACCTGACGTACGCGAGGAGGGGGCAGCGCTTCCTACGGTCGATCCATCAGCGCTGAGGCGGCCACTCCGGTCGTCCCGGTCGCTGCGAATCGAGAGGAACGACGATGACCATGGACACCGACGAGCGCCGGCCGGCCCAGGAGAAGCCCACCGTGGTGCTCGTGCACGGCGCCTTCGCCGAGTCCGCGAGCTGGAACGGGGTGATCGAGCAGCTCAGGAGCGACGGCTACCCGGTCATCGCCGCGGCCAACCCGCTCCGGGGCCTGCGCGACGACGCCGACCAGCTGCGCAGCATCCTGGACCAGGTGCGTGGCCCGATCGTGGTGGCCGGCCACTCCTACGGCGGCTCGGTGATGAGCGTGGCTGCCGACGGGCACCCCGGCGTCCGGGCGCTCGTCTACGTGGGCAGCTTCCTGCTGGAGGAAGGGGAGAGCACCGGTGAGCTGGCCGGGAAGTTCCCCGGCAACGAGTTGGGGTCCGCGCTGGACACCGTCCCCGTCCCCGACGGGCGCGGCGGCACGGTGACCGACCTGTATATCCAGCCGGACAAGTTCCGGCAGGTGTTCGCCGCGGATGTCCCACCGGAGGTCGCCGAGCTGATGATCGCGACGCAGCGGCCCATCACCAGCGAGGCGCTGGAGGAGAAGGCCACGGCGGCGGCCTGGCGGACGATCCCGTCCTGGACCCTGGTCACCCGGCAGGACCTCGCGGTCCCGGCCGAGGCACAGATCTTCATGGCCCAGCGCGCGCAGTCCACGGCCGTCGAGGTCGACGCCTCCCACGCCGTCGCCGTGTCCCGGCCCGGCGCGGTCGCCGACCTGATCGTCGAGGCCGCCCGCGCGACAGCCGGCTGAGACGCCGCACCACGACCGTCCCGACTGCTCCGGGATCCAGCCGACGGAGCGGCTCGGGGCGGTCGGCACGGCGCCGCCACCCAACCGCCAGGAGGTCGGTGATCCTCGACCTGATCGGCATCTTCGCCGGAAGCAGCTCTCCGCCCGGGGGTGGGGGCGGTCGCCGCGCTCGACGTCGCCGACGGGGCGTCAGTCGCTCCGGCAGACGCGGCGGTGGGTGCTGGCCGTTCCGCTGGCTCCAGCACTACGCGGGCCAGATGGCACCCGGTGACTGAACCACTCAGAGTTGCCACCACGCCCGCGCCTCCATCGGCAGGTCCTCCGAGGCGTGCCGCACGGGGCGGCTGAGCGTCCGCGGTGGGCCTCGAAGGCTGGTTCGTACGCCCATGAGGACGACTCGCGCACGGTGGAACAGCCATGGCCGTCGGCCGTCGAGTGCTTCGAGAACTGCGAACTGGCCGGTCGTCGTTAAACGGTTCCCTCGTCGTAGGTGTCGGCGAGGTCCACGCCGGCCGCCGAGACGTCGTGGAGCTGCTGGCTGGGGCCGGCCGCCAGCTCGGGGGTGTCGACGACGTCGAGGAGCTCGGGACCGCCGCGGCGGACGGGCGGGGTCGACAGCCGCGTAGTCCTCGACGGCGAGGATGACGGCCACCGGGCTGCCGTTCTTCGTGACGGTGGCGCGCTCAGTCACCTGCCGCTAGGTGGAAGCTCCAGGTTCCCGGACCGTCTTCGCCGATGGCCGTCCGTAGTGCTTCAGCCCACGTCGTGTCGTCCGGTCCGATGGAGGATGTGCCCGGCCGCGAGAGCGCGATGGCGGTGTGCGCCGCAGGACCCGCAGTTGTCACAGGACCGTCTGCTGAGGGCTGTGTCGGTGGTGGGTGTTGCCCCGAGCCGACGCCCTGCGTGGGCGGGCCGCCTCTCCCGGTGGGCGCGGTCCTCACCTGGCGGTCGCCGGCCAGTACTTCTGTCGCAGCACGTGCTTGCGCAGCTTGCCGGTCGGGGTGCGCGGCAGCTGCTCGACGAAGTCCACCGACGTCGGGCACTTGTAGTGCGCCAGCCGGTCGCGGGCGTAGCCGATCAGCTCCGCCGCGAGCTCGTCGGAGGACGCCTCGCCCTCGGCGAGCTGGACGACGGCGGTGACCGCCTCGCCCATCTCCTCGTCGGGCACGCCGATCACCGCCACGTCCGTGACCGCCGGGTGCAGCACCAGCACGTCCTCGACCTCGCGGGGGTAGATGTTCACCCCACCGGAGATGATCATGAACGACTGGCGGTCGGTGAGGAACAGGAAGCGGTCCTCGTCGAGGTAGCCCATGTCGCCCACCGTCGTCCAGTTCGGGTGGTCCGGGTGCTGGGCCGCCGCCGTGGCCGCCGGGTCGTGGTGGTAGTTGAACGGCATCTCCTCGCGCTCGAAGTAGACGACGCCGACCTCACCGGGTCCGAGTTCGCCGCCGTCCTCGCCGACGATGTGCGCGATGCCCATGACGCCGTCGTGCCCGACCGACCCGGGCTTGGCCAGCCACTGGGCGCTGTCGATGAACGTGCCGCCGCTGGCCTCGGTGCTCGCGTAGTACTCGTAGAGCACCGGGCCCCACCAGTCGATCATCGCCCGCTTCACCTGGACCGGGCACGGTGCGGCGGCGTGCACGGCGCAGCGCAGGCTCGAGACGTCGTAGCGCTCGCGCACCTCCTCGGGCAGCTTGAGCATCCGCACGAACATCGTCGGCACCCACTGGCTGTGCGTGACCCGGAACCGGTCGATGGCCGCGAGCGCGCGCTCCGCGTCGAAGGACTCCATCATCACCACGGTCCCGCCGACGGACTGGATGATGCCGACGAAGCGCAGGGGAGCGGCGTGGTAGATCGGCGCGGGGGAGAGGTAGACGGTGTCGGGCCCGAAGCCGTACAGGCCGCCGAAGACAGCGGTGAGCTGATCGCCCGGCTCGGTCACCTGCCGATCCGGCAGCGCCGGTCTGATGCCCTTCGGCCGGCCGGTCGTGCCGGAGCTGTAGAGCAGGTCGGCGCCGCGCGGCTGGTCGGCCGGGGGCACGGGATCGGCGGCGGCCAGTGCGGCCTCGTAGTCCCCGAACCCCTCGACGTCACCGGCGTAGGCGAGCGCGTGACGCACCGCCGGCGCACCGGCCAGCACGTCCCGGGCGAGGTCTCCGAGTCCGGCCGATGCGATCAGCACGGTCGCGCCGCAGTCGTCGACGATGTACGCGGCTTCCGCGGGCGTCAGGTGCCAGTTCACGGCGGTGACGTACAGCCCCGCCCGCTGGCAGGCCCAGTACACCTCGCTGGCCTGGGGTCGGTTGTCGGTCAGCAACGCGACGACGTCGCCGCGCTGCAGGCCGAGCCCCCGCAGGTGGGCCGCCAGGCGGGTGGAGCGCTCCTCGAGCTCTGCGTAGGTGAGCGTCTCGCCCGAGCCCGCCATGACCACAGCGGGCTTGTCGGGCGTCGTCGCCGCGTGGGCGCCGGGGAACGGCACGGTGGACCTCCGGAGTGGGCGTCGCCCTGGCGGGCTCTGGTCGGCACCCGCGAGGCTAGGGCCTCCGGCACGCGCTGCGTGAGGTGGCCGACATCCGACCCGGTCCGGCTCGGCGACGTCGGACCGGTTCGGTCGCAGGAGAGGTGCGGCGCTGCTCAGGCGGGGACGGCCGGTCCGCATCACGGGTACGTTCTGCTCAGCCGTCAGCGACCGATGGGGGTGCCGTGGCAGGGGCCGTGCGAATGGTCGACGTCGTGCTGCGGTCGTGACCAGCGCCCCGCTGCCGCACGGACGGCCGCCGTCCCGCCCGGCGTCCGCACCCGGCGCACCCGAACTGCCGGACGGTCCGCGGGCCTGGTCGGTCGTGGCAGCGGCCTTCGTCGCGATGTTCACCAGCTTCGGCGTGGCCTACAGCTTCGGCGCGTTCCTGCTCCCGATGAGCGAGGCGCTCGGGTCCGGGCCCGGGGCCACCGCCGCCGTCTTCTCCCTGACCACGATGGCCCTCTTCGGCCTCGGCGCCCTCTCCGGCCCGGCGGTCGACCGGTTCGGGCCCCGGCGGGTGGTGCTCGTCGGAGCCCTCGCGATGGGTCTCGGTCTCGTGCTCACCTCCGCCGCCACGGAGCTGTGGCACGCCGTCCTGGGACACGGGCTCGGCGTCGGGCTCGGGGTGGCCTGCAGCTACGTGCCGCTGGTGGCCGTGGTGGGCGGGTGGTTCACCCGGCGGCGCACCCTCGCGGTCGGCATCGCCGTGTCCGGCATCGGCCTCGGCACGCTGCTGGTCGCCCCGCTGGCCGCCGACCTCATCACCCGCCACGGCTGGCGGGACGCCTACCTCGTCCTCGCGGCCATCAGCACGGTCGCGCTCGTCGGGTGCGCACTGCTCGTCCGCGCCGCCCCCGCAGCCACCGAGGGCGACGCGGTGCCGCTGCTCCCGCGCCTGCGGACCCCGGCGTACGTGCGCCTCTACGTGGGCGGGCTGCTGCTCTCGATCGTGCTGTTCGTCCCGTTCGTGCACCTGCCGGCGTACGCCGCGAGCCGGGGTGCGGGGGAGGTGGCGGCGGCGACGCTGGTCGGGATCATCGGCGCGGCCAGCATCGTGGGCCGGCTGGCTCTCGGCGCCGCCGCCGCGCGTACCGGGGTTCTCCGCACCTACCAGGCCTGCTTCGCCCTGATGGCCGGCAGCTTCCTGCTGTGGCTCGGTGCGCCCGGCTATCCGCGGCTGGTCGTCTTCGCCGCGCTCCTCGGCGTCGGGTACGGCGGATTCGTCGCGCTCGGCCCGGCCCTGGTCGCCGACCTCTTCGGGGTGCGGGGACTCGGTGGGCTGCTCGGCATCCTCTACACCTCCGCGGCGCTGGGGTCCGCGATCGGACCCCCGGCTGCGGGCGGGGTCATCGGCGCCACCGGGGAGTACCTGCCGGTGATCGTGGCGGCCCTGGCGATCGGGACGGTGGCCACCGCCGTGGTGCTCACCGTCCCGACCGCGTCCCCGGTGGACTCGACCCCCTAGCCGACGGCCCGCGCTCGGGGACGACCCGGAGCGTCGGCGTCCGCCGTCCGGTTCAGCCCAGGGCGCGCCGGTACTCCAGCAGGCGGGCCGGGGACGGGTCGGGATCGGGACGGCGCCGGGGGACCGGCGGGGGAAGGGTCCCGGTCACCGCCCGCACGGCCAGGTGGGCGGCACCCAGCGCCGTCGCCTCGTCCGCGTCGACGAATGCGGCGGCGCCCTCCCCGACCGCCGTGCGGATCTCCCGCCAGGCCGCCGACTCCGTCGGCCTGCCGGCCAGCAGGCGCTGGACGACGGCGCGACCGGCGGTTCGGCTGAGGTCGCGGGTGAGATCCCGGGACGCCACCGCGGTGGTCTCCATGAGGGCGCGCAGGAGCGTCGCGGCGGTGACCTCCAGCGGCACGCCGGTGAGGGACAGCCGGCGGTCGGCGGAGATCTCCCCGCGGACGCCGCGGCTGCCGACCGGCTCGTGGCCGAGCAGGTCGTCCAGCGGCGTGGCCGGGTCCAGGCCCAGCAGCCGGGTCCAGGACAGGTACAGCCCTCCGGAGGGGAGCGCGGCGTGCAGGTAGAACAGCCCGTCGGCGACGAAGCAGCCGACCTCGCTGCCGGCCGTCGCCGCGGGGTCGAGCGAGTCGGTGACCAGCAGGTGGGCCTCGGAGGTCCCGGCCGAGACGAAGAGGTCGCCGGGGGAGCGGGCCCCCGCGGCCAGGGCGCCGCAGAAGTGGTCGTGCCCGCCGGTCACCAGGGGCACGCCGGGTGCGACGCCCCACTGCTCCGCCGCCTCGGCGCCCAGCTCACCGATCACCGTTCCCGACGGCACCAACCGGGGCAGGGCCAGCCCGCCCATCCCGACCACGTCCAGCCCGTCGGGGCGCCACGAGCGGGTGGGCGCGTCGAACAACCCGGTGCGGGATGCGTGCGAGTGGTCCATCACCAGGTCGCCGGGGCCCAGGGAGGACAGCAGCCAGCTGCCCAGATCGGTCAGGGTCACGGCGGACCGCGCCTGGTCCGGGCGGGCACGCGACCACCAGGCGAGCGTGTGCACGGTGTACTCCGGATGCCGGAGCCCGGTGACCGGAGCGCGCCGGTCCAGTTCGGCGGCGTGCTCGCGGGCGGGGGCGTGCCCGACGCCGGAGAACCAGGTCGGCACGTCCCCGACCGGCCGCCCGGCGGCGTCGAGCAGCACCGCCTCCTCGCCGACCGACGTCACGGCGATGCCGCCCAGCGCGGCGCGCGCCTCGGCACCGGCCTCGGCGAGGGCACGCCGGGCCGCGTCGACCGCCACGTCGCGGATCGCCTGCGGGGAGTGGACGGTGACGCCTCCGACGACCCCCTGGGGGGTGGGGGCGGCGGCCGTGGCGAGGACGCCGACGCCGTCCGGTGCGAGCAGCACCGCCTTGGTGCGGGTCGTGCCGACGTCGATCCCGAGGAAGGTCGCGCTCATCCGCGGATCCCCGGGACGGCGCTGGCGACGGCGTGCGCCCGCAGCTCGGCGACCTCGTCGGGCCCGCTGAGGTCGGGCTCGAGCCGGGCCGCGTTCGCGGCCCCCGCGGCTGCTCCGGTGCGCAGCGCCGACGCGCGGTCGTCCCCGCGTGCCAGGGACGTGACGAAGCCGGCCAGCATCATGTCCCCGGAGCCCGTGGCGTTGACCACCGGCACGGACGGGCTCGCCACGTCCCATCCCTCGGTGGCCGAACGGTAGGACAGGCCCGCGGCGCCACGGGTGACGACGACAGCCCCGACCCCGGCGTCCAGGACCCGCCCCATCAGGGTGGGCAGCTCAGCGACCTCGCCGGGCCCGGTGAGGCCGGCGTCGGCCCGCAGCTCGTCCTCGTTGACCTTCAGCACGTCGGGGCCCGACCGGACGGCCAGGGCCAGACCCGGCCCCGAGGTGTCGACGACGGAAAGGACCCCGCGACCGCGCAGTGCGGTGACGCACCGCGCGTACAGGTCGGCCGGGGCGCCACGCGGCAGGCTGCCGGTGCAGACCACCAGATCCCCCGGCCGTACCGCGTCCAGCAGCCCCTCCACCAGCGCATCCACCTCGTCGGGGCGCACCTCGGGGCCCGGCTCGTTGATGACGGTGGAGGCGCCGGTGGCGCTGTCCACGAGCACCGTGCTGACCCGGGTCTCCCCGTCGATGGGGACGTGCCGGTCCTCGATGCCGAGCTCCCGGCAGCCGGCCGAGATCTGCGCGCCCACCGACCCGCCGACGAAGCCGTGCACCGTCGCCCGGCCGCCCAGTCGCACCACGCCGCGGGCGACGATCATGCCCTTGCCGCCCGGCCGGCTGACGACCTCCGTGGCGCGGTTCACCTCGCCGATCAGGAGCCGGGGGACCACCTGCAGCCGGTCCTGCGCAGGGTTCGGGCTGACGACGTGGACCGTCGGGCCGGTGGGACGTTCGTGCACGAGTCCTCCTGGACGAGTCGGGGGTGAGCACGGTGGGCAGCGGAACGGGCTGTGGAGGAGCGGCTGCTACGTTCGCCGCCGGGCTGAGGGCGCTGGTCGTGGGGGAGCGACACCCCGGGACCGCGCGGGCCCGTCCCGCCACCCCTGGGCACGCCCGGACGCTGCCGGGGGGACGACCGACCCGAGGAGCTCTCCGTGCCACGCGCAGCACTGACCGACGTCCTGTCCACGGCCGCGCACGGCCGCAGCGGCCTCGGCGCCTTCAACGTCATCCAGGTAGAGCACGCCGAGGCCATCGTGGCCGGTGCGGAGGCGGCCGGCCGGCCCACGGTGCTGCAGCTGAGCGAGAACGCGGTGCGGTACCACGGGGCGCTCGCACCGGTCGGCAGCGCCATGCTCGCCATCGCCGACGCGGCCGCGGTCCCGGTCGTGGTGCACCTGGACCACGCGACCGACCTCGAGCTGGTGGCGCAGGCCCTGGCGCTGGGATTCACGTCGGTGATGTTCGACGGCTCGACGCTGCCGGTCGAGGAGAACCTCGCCACCACCCGAGGTGTCGTCGAACGGGCGCACGGCCGCGGCGTCTCGGTGGAGGCCGAGATCGGCGAGATCGGGGGCAAGGACGGCGTCCACGCGCCCGGCGTGCGCACCCGGCCGGAGGATGCCGCCCGGTTCGTCGAGGCGACCGGGATCGACGCGGTCGCGGTGGCGGTGGGCAGCTCGCACGCCATGACGACGCGCACCGCGCAGCTCGACCTGGACCTGATCACCGCCATCCGGTCCGCCGTGCCGGTGCCGCTGGTGCTGCACGGCTCCTCCGGCGTTCCGGACGACCACCTGCGGGAGGCCGTCGCGGCGGGGATGACGAAGATCAACATCTCCACGCACCTGAACGGGACGTTCACCCGGGCGGTCCGCGAGGCCCTCGCCGCCGACCCCTCGCTCGTCGACCCCCGGAAGTACCTCGGGGCCGCCCGGACGGCGACCGCGCGGGAGGTCGAGCGGCTGGTCCGCCTCCTCGCGGAGTGACCGGTCAGGGCTCGCCCAGTTCCGAACGGAGGGCGGCGGCGAGCACGGGGGCCAGCGGGAGCTGGGGGAGCAGCGTGGCCTGGTAGGCGTGGTAGACGTCCGGCTTGCCCGACCAGACGGCCTCCGCGTCCCCCACGGGCAGCTCGTGCACCCAGCTGCCGCGCTCCCGATCGATGAAGCGGGTCGCGGCCTCGTCCCAGAACGTGCGGTACCAGCGCTCGTACTGCGCGTCGCCGGTGCGCTGGACCAGCGCGGCTGCCGCGCCGATGGCCTCGGTGAGGACCCAGTGCAGCCGGGAGGCCACGACCGGTCGGTCCGCCCAGTCCAGTGTGTAGACGAAGCCGGGCTCGCCGTCGGCCGCCCAGCCGACCTCGACGGCGGCGTCGAACAGGCTGCGGGCGTCGGGCAGCAGCCAGTCGGGGGCGTCGGCACCCAGGGCCGCCTCCAGGTGGAGCAGCAACCGGGACCACTCCAGCCAGTGGCCGGGGGTGGAGCCGTAGGGGCGGAACTTGTCGTTCCTGCGGTCGGTGTTGTAGTCGGGGAGCGGCTGCCACTGGGGGTCGAAGTGCTCGGGCAGCCGCCAGCCGTTCTCCCGGGCCGCCGTGTGCACGAGCCCCTCGGCGATGCTGAGGGCTCGCGCGAGCCACCGGTCGTCGCCGGTGACGGCCGCCGCGGTGAGGAAGGCCTCGACCGTGTGCATGTTGCTGTTCGCGCCGCGGTAGGCCTCGGGTTGCGACCAGGTCCGGTCCCAGCTCTCCATGCCCCGGCCCTCCTCGGCCGACCAGAAGTGCTGCTCGACCACCGAGAGCGCCTCCTGCAGCAGGTCTGCGGCGCCCGGCCGACCGGCGGCGGTGGCGCTGGCGGCGGCCAGGACGACGAAGGCGTGGTCGTAGGCGGACTTGTCCGTGGCCGCGGGTGCCCCGTCGGCGGCCAGCGACGAGTACCAGCCGCCGTGCTCGGCGTCCCGGAAGGGGCCGGTCAGCGCGGCCAGCCCGGCGTCGACGAGCACGGCGGCGCCGGGGCGCCCGCGCAGGCAGGCGAGGGCGAAGACGTGCGTCATCCGGGCGGTGATCCACAGCTGCGGCGGCTGCGTGGGGTCGGGGCGGCCGTCGTCGTCGAGCCAGGCGAACCCGGTCACGGCGCCGCCGGCGGCGGCCTCGGCGAAGGTGAGCAGCCGGTCCCCCTCGCCGTCCAGCCAGGCGCGGTGGGCCGGCAGGGAGGTCCAGGAGCCTGACTGCGGGGAGTCACCGGAGATCGTCATGCGTCCTCCTCGGGATCGGCCGTCTCGGCCGGGCTGGAGCGATCGGTCGAGCGACACTAGCCCTCCGCGTCGGCTGGGTTTCGACTAGATATCGACGGCTTGACATCGATGACAAAGCGGTTGTTGCATGTCCCGGGTCACTCGCTGACCGATTCTCGACTCGCAAAGGTGCGTGCCGTGCCAGTTCCCGTTCCGGCTCCGCCCCCTCTGGGGACGGTCCTGACGGGTGCACGCCGGGGTGGCGGTCGTGCCTGATCGCGTCACGCTGCGTGATGTCGCGCGCATCGCGGCGGTCAGCGCGAAGACGGTCTCCCGGGTGGTGAACGGGGACGCCCACGTCACGCCCGCTACGCGGGCCCGGGTCGAGCAGGCGATCGCCGACCTGGGCTTCCAGCCCAACCTGGTGGCCCGGTCGTTGCGCGTGGGCCGCACCGACGTGGTCGGACTGGTCGTCGAGAGCCTCGCCGACCCGTTCTTCGCCCGGCTCACCAGCGCTGTCGAGCAGGCGGCCCACGAGCGGGGCCTGGCGGTGATGGTCTCCAGCGTCGGCAACCAGGAGCCGGAGCGGGAGTCGGTGATCGTGGAGAGCCTGCTCGTCCGCCAGGTCGCCGGCCTCATCGTCGCCCCGATGGCGCAGAGCCACGCCTACCTCGCCGGGACGGGCCGGCGGACGCCGATCGTGTTCGTGGACCGGCTCCCGGAGGGGCTGGTCAGCGACGCCGTCCTGGTCGACGACCTCGCCGCCGGGGAGATGGCGACCCGCCACCTGCTCGACACCGGCCACCGCCGGGTCGCCTTCCTGGGGTCCGAGCTGCGCAACCCGACGACCCGGCTGCGGCTGGCCGGCTACCGCCGGGCGCTGGCCGCGCGCGGGCTGGCCGACGACGAGGCGCTCGTCGCCGTGGGTGCCGGATCGGCCCGAGAGGCCCGCACGGCGGCCGAGCGGCTGCTCGCCGGCCCGCAGCCACCCACGGCGATCTTCTCCTCCAACATGCGTTGCTCCCTGGGGCTGGTGCCGCTGCTGCACGGCCGCGGGCGCACCGACGTAGCGGTCGTCAGCTTCGACGACTTCCCGATGGCCGATTCGCTGGTACCGGCGATCACGGTGATCGACCACGACCCCGAGGTCATCGGCCGTGCCGCGGCGGAGCGGCTCTTCGCCCGGCTCGACGACCTCGATGCCCCGGCGGAGACGGTCACGGTGCCGGTGCGCCTGGTGCCGCGCGGCTCCGGCGAGCTGCCGCCGCGGGCGGGCCCGGCGCGGCGTCGGCCGCACGACCATGACCTCGCCCTGGGCCAGGGCAGGGAGCAGGACTGGGCACACAACGGAGCAGGAGGGAGGACGTCGACCATGACGTCGCCACACGCACAGGAGAGGGCGCGATGACCCCCGCCCTCGAGGCCCGGGGCCTCCGGCGGGAGTTCGGGCACGTCCGTGCCCTGGACGGCGCCGACTTCGACATCGACCCCGGCGAGGTGGTCGCCCTCATCGGCGACAACGGCGCCGGGAAGAGCACCCTGGTCAAGGCGCTGTCCGGATCGCTCGCGGTCGACTCGGGCGAGCTGTACAGCGACGGGAAGCGGGTCACGATCGACACCCCGGCCGATGCCCGCGCGCTGGGCATCGAGACGGTCTACCAGGACCTCGCACTCGCCCCGCACCTCGACCCGGTGCAGAACATGTACCTGGGCCGGGAGGTCATGCGGTCCGGCCTGCTGGGGCGGCTGGGCTTCATGGACCACGCCGAGATGAAGGAGAAGACCCAGCGGGCGTTCGCCGACCTCGGGGCGACGGTGCGCGACTTCTCCGCGCCCGTCGGCGCGATGTCCGGGGGGCAGCGGCAGCAGATCGCCGTCGCGCGCGCCGCCGCGTGGGCCAGCCGGGTGATCTTCCTCGACGAGCCCACCGCTGCCCTCGGCGTCGTGCAGACCCGCAACGTGCTCGACCTGATCCGGCGGGTGCGCGACCGCGGCATCGCCGTCGTCCTCATCAGCCACTCGATGCCCCATGTGATCGAGGTGGCCGACCGCATCCAGGTGCTGCGACTCGGTCGCCGGGTGGCGACCTACGACGCCAAGAAGACCTCGATGGAGGAACTGGTGGGGGCCATGACCGGCGCGATCAGCCAGGAGGCGGCATGACCACCGCGACGGAGCCGGAGCAGGACGCCGCACCCGCCGACGAGGAACGGCCGAAGACCCCGCTGCAGCGCCTCGTGGGCGCCCAGGCGTTCCAGATCCTCGGCGTGCTTCTCATCCTCATCGTGCTGTTCAGCATCGCCGAGCCCGACGCGTTCCTGTCGGTGAACAACTTCCGCAACGTCGTCGTCAACGTCTCGATCCTGGCGATCATCGGCGTCGGGATGACGTTCATCATCATCACCGGGGGCATCGACCTGTCCGTCGGCAGCGTGCTCGTCTTCAGCGGGGTGGTCGCGGCCAAGGTCATGGAGGCGCTGGGCGGGCAGGGCGTCGGCGTGTCGATCATCGGTGCCCTGGCCGCCTGTGCCTCGGGCACGCTGTGGGGCCTGTTCAACGGCGTGGTCGTCGCCCGCCTGAAGGTGCCGCCGCTCATCGTCACCCTCGGAACCCTGGGCATGGCGCTGGGCGCCGCGCAGATCCTCACCGGCGGCATCGACCTGCGTGGCGCCCCCACGGTGCTGACCGACACGATCGGGTTCGGGCGGCTGTTCGGCCAGATCCCCTACCTGTCGCTCATCGCGCTGTTCGTCATCGTCGTCGGCGCGGTGATCCTGCACCGCACCCGGTTCGGCCGCTACACCTACGCCGTCGGCTCCAACGACGAGGCCGCGCGACGGGTCGGCGTGAAGGCCGACCGGCATCTGATCCTCGTCTACACGCTGGCCGGCTTCTGCGCCGGCCTGGCCGGGATCCTGAACCTCGCCTTCTTCTCGTCGACCACGATCGCCGGGCAGTCGAACACCGCGCTCAACGTCATCGCCGGTGTCGTCATCGGCGGCACGAGCCTCTTCGGCGGGATCGGCACGATCGCCGGCACGGTGATCGGCCTCTTCATCCCCGCCGTCCTGCAGAACGGCTTCGTGATCATGGGCGTCCAGCCCTTCTGGCAGCAGGTCGTCGTCGGTGCGTTCCTCATCGCCGCGGTCTACGTCGACCAGGTCCGCCGCGCCGCCGCTAGCCGCGGAGCGAGCAGTCGCACGTCCTTGCTCTCCCGGTTCTCCCGCCCCCAAGGGGCCCGTCGAAAGGAAGCACAGTGAACAGAAGCATCACTGCCAGGATCGCCGCCATCTCGGCACTGGCCCTCGGCCTCGCCGCCTGCGGTGGTGACGACGCCGGGGACGGCGGCGCGGGCGGGGGCGGCGGCGGGGGTGGGTCGGACGCCTACGAGATCGCCTTCGTCCAGGGCGTCGCGGGCGACGAGTTCTACATCACCATGGAGTGCGGGATCCAGGAGGCGGCCGAGGAGCTCGGCGTCGAGGTCACCACCCAGGGCCCCCAGCAGTTCGACCCCGCGCTGCAGACCCCGATCGTCGACAGCGTCGTGGCCAGCGCGCCGGACGGGCTGCTCATCGCCCCGACCGACGTGACCGCGATGTACCGCCCGATCCAGGCGGCCGCGGATGCCGGGATCACCGTCGGCCTGGTCGACACGACCCTGGAGGACCCGTCCATGGCGGTCACCCAGGTCGCCTCGGACAACCTGGGTGGCGGGGCCGCGGCGTTCCAGGCGATCCAGGAGGCCAACCCCGACGGCGGCAAGGTCCTCGTCGTCGGGCACGAGCCCGGGATCAGCACCAACGAGCTGCGGATCCAGGGCTTCCTCGAGGCCCTGGCCGAGGACCCGAAGTTCACCGCCCTGCCCACGCAGTACGCGGAGAACCAGGTCGCCGAGGGTGCCCGCATCGTCACCTCGACGCTGCAGGCGCACCCGGACCTGGTCGGGATCTTCGGCACGAACCTGTTCGCGGCGGAGGGCGCCGCGACGGGGCTGCGCCAGGCCAATGCCGCGGAGCAGGTGACCGTCGTCGGGTTCGACGCCGGCCCGGCCCAGGTGGAGGCGCTGGAGAACGGCACCGTGCAGGCCCTCGTCGCCCAGCAGCCGGCCGACATCGGCCGGCAGGGCCTCGAGCAGGTCGTCGCTTCGCTGAACGGTGAGGAGCCCGAGGCCGAGATCCAGACCGGGTTCACGATCCTCACGCAGGAGAACCTGGCCGACAACCAGGACGCGGTGTACCGCTCCGACTGCTGATCCACCGGCGACGCACGGCGCCCCGTCCCTCTCGCGAGGGGCGGGGCGTCGTGCGTCCGTGCCCGGGTTCAGCCGGCGACGTCGTCCCAGGCGTCCTCGGGGACGTCGAGGTGCACCACGAGGTCGGCGCGCGACCGCGACGTCTCGACGATGCGGCCGTTGCGCCCGTCGACGGAGCGCACCCAGTCCTCGGCCGCCTGTGGCTCGTGGCCGTAGGACCGCCGCCGACGGAGCAGGCGCCGCTCCCGCACGTCGGGTGGGACGTCGAGGTACCAGACCTCGTCCAGGCAGGCGCGCACCGCCGACCAGCCGTGCTCCTCCAGGAGCAGGTAGTTCCCCTCGGTGAGGACGAGGGGAGTGGCCGGGTCGACCGGGACGGCGCTGCCGATCGGCTCCTCGAGGGCGCGGTCGAACAGCGGTGCGTAGACCGGCGCGGCGGGCGGCGTCCGCAACCGGCGGAGCAGGGCGACGTAGCCGTCGACGTCGAAGGTGTCCGGCGCGCCCTTGCGGTCGCCGCGGCCGAGCCGCCCGAGTTCCACGTTGGCGTAGTGGAACCCGTCCATCCCGACGAGGGCCGCCCGCGCACCGAGCGAGTCGAGCAGGGCCGCGCACAGCGTCGACTTGCCCGCCCCGGGGGCGCCGGTGATGCCGAGGATGCGCCGGGTGCCGGCAACCGCCAGGGCAGCGGCCCGGTCGACCAGCTGCTGCACCGTCGCGCGGACGACCGGCGGGGGGCCCGCGCCGGGGAGAGCCTGCTCCTGCACCGTCCACGTCCTCTCGGTCCGGCTGCCGGCTACGGCGCGGGGTGGGCGCAGTCGGGCCACCGAGGACCGTAGAGAGGCCCGACCCGGCCGTCAACGCGGACGACGGATCCTCATGTCACCGGTGACATGGCGGTCGGCGTGTGGTTGCATCGGCACGCGGACCGGCGCTCGCGCGGCGGTGCACGACCGCGCCGCCACCTGCTGAGGAGATGCGCCCCCATGACCGACTTCGACGGCCGCACCGTGCTGGTCACCGGAGCCACCGGCGGCATCGGTGGAGCCACCGTCCGCCAACTGCTGGCCGCCGGCGCCGACGTCATCGCCAGCGGTCGTTCGATCGAGACCCTGGAGGAGCTCGCCGCCGGGACCGGTGCCCGCCCGCTCGCGTTCGACCTCACCTCCGAGGAGAGCGTCCGCTCGGCGCTCGAGGGGCTGGACCTGTGGGGCGTGGTGAACTGCGGCGGTTTCGGCGGTGAGATCGCGACGCCGATGGAGACCGACATCGACGTCTTCGACAAGGTCATCAGCATCAACGCCCGGGGCGCGCTGCTGGTGACGAAGTACGCCTCCGCCTCGATGATCCGGCTGGGCCGGGGCGGTGCCATCGTCAACGTCTCCAGCCAGGCCGGCCTGGTGGCCCTGGCCGGCCACATCTCCTACGGCTCATCGAAGGCGGCGCTGGACAACATCACCCGCGTCTCGGCGCTCGAGCTCGGCAGGCACGGGATCCGGGTGAACAGTGTGAACCCGACCGTCGTGATGACCGAGATGTCGGCGTGGTACTGGGGCCGGCCCGACATCGAGGGGCCGTTCCTCGACCAGATGCCGCTCGGGCGGTGGGCGACCGAGGACGAGATCGCCGCGCCGATCGTCTTCCTGCTGAGCGACGCCGCCTCGATGATCACCGGGGTGTCGCTGCCCATCGACGGCGGCTACACCGCCCGCTGATCGTGGGTGCCCGGGCGGGTCGGCGGCGGACCGCAGCGCGATGACGACGATGCGGGACGTCGCGGCCCTCGCCGAGGTCAGCGCCAAGACGGTCTCCCGGGTCTTCAACGACGACCCGCACGTGCTGCCGGAGACCAGGGCCCGCGTGGCCGCTGCGCTGCGCGAGCTGGGCTACGTCCCCAACTCCCTGGCCCAGACCTTCCGCACCGGCCGCCCGCCGGTGGTGGGGGTGGCGGTCCCCGACCTGGCCGACCCCTTCTTCGCCGTCCTGGCCAAGGCGGTGGAGGAGGTCGCCGCGCGTGCCGACATGGCCGTCCTGGTGAGCAGCATCGGGTACGACCCGCGACGCGAGGCCGGGGCGCTGGACTCGTTGCTGCGCCGGTCGCTCAGCGGACTGGTGGTGGCGCCGACGTCCCAGGACCACGGTCACCTCGCTGCCTGGGCCGGCCGGCTCCCGGTCGTCTTCGTCGACCGCCCGCCCCGGGGACTGGCCGCCGACGCCTTCACCGGGGACGACCACGCGGGCGGGCGGCTCGCCACCGAGCACCTGATCGCCCACGGGCACCGGGAGATCGCGTTCGTCGGGGACAGCCCGGCGATGACCACCACCGTCGAGCGCCTCGCCGGCCACCGGTCGGCACTGGCGGAGGCGGGGCTGCAGCCGAGCGACGAGCTGCTCGCGTTCGGTGCCGGGAACCCGGAGAGTGCGCAGCAGGTGGTCAACCGGCTCCGTTCGGCCGCCCGGCCACCGACGGCGCTGATCACCGGCGATGCCCGGACGACGATGACCCTCGTCCCCGCGTTGGCCGGCAGCAGCGTGGCCCTCGTCGGCTTCGGTGACTTCCCGATGGCGCACATGCTCTCGCCGGCGTTGACGGTCATCGACCAGGACCCGGCCGCGCTCGGGCGGCTGGCCGCCGAGCGCGTGGTCGAGCGGCTCGGGGCGCCCCAGCGCCGGTTCCGCCGGCACACCGTCCTCCCGGTCCGCCTCGTGCGGCGCCGGTCGTGCTGGTCGCCGGCGGACGCGGCGACCCTGTTCCCGTCCTCGTGCCCGCAGCCGGACACCGGGCCCTGTTCCGCCGACCCCGCACCACCGCTCGCAGAGGAGCTCCCGCCGTGACCGCCACCCCGTTGAGCCGGACGACCCTGGCCGCACTGCCCGAGGTGGTGCGGCGGCCGGCCTACGACCGCGCCGCGGCCGGCAGCGGCGTCGTCCACCTGGGCGTCGGCGCGTTCCACCGGTCGCACCAGGCGGTCTACTTCGACCGGTTGCTGGCGCTCGGGCACGCGGAGTGGGGGATCACCGGCGTCGGGGTGCTCGCCGCCGACCGGCCGCTGCACACGGCGCTCCGGGCCCAGGACGGGCTCTACACGGTGGTGCTGAAGGCGGCGGACGGGTCGATCGAGCCGACCGTGGTCGGTTCGCTGCTGGAGCTCCTGCTGCTGGACGACGATCCGGATGCGGTGCTGGCGGCGATGGCTGCGCCGGAGACCCGGCTGGTCTCCATGACCATCACCGAGGGCGGCTACAGCACCGACAAGTCCACCGGCCTCTTCCGGCTCGACGACGCGCTGGCCGCCGACCTCGCGGCTCCACGCCCCCGGACCGCTTTCGGCCTGCTCGCCGAGGCGCTGCGCCGGCGGCGCGCGGCCGGGACGCCACCGTTCACCGTGGTCTCCTGCGACAACGTGGAGGGCAACGGCGACCTCACGCGCCAGACGCTGCTGGAGTTCACCCGGCTGCAGGAGGAGCACACCGGTGACGGGCTGGCCGACTGGATCGCCGCCTCCGTCGCCTTCCCGAACTCGATGGTCGACCGGATCACCCCGGCCACGACCGACGAGGACCGGCGGCGGCTGACGGCCGAGACCGGGGTGGCCGACCGGTGGCCGGTGGTGGCCGAGCCGTACCTCCAGTGGGTGCTGGAGGACCGGTTCAGCGACACCCGCCCGCCGCTGGAGGAGGTCGGCGTCCAGCTGGTGGCGGACGTGCGCCCCTACGAGCTGATGAAGCTCCGGCTGCTCAACGCCAGTCACCAGGTGCTGTCCTACCTGGGCTACCTGGCCGGGTACCGCCGGGTCGACGAGGTGATGGCCGATCCGCTGTTCGCCGACCTGGTCGAGCGGTACATGCGGCTCGAGGCCACGCCGACTCTTCCGCCGGTGCCGGACACCGACCTCGCGGAGTACCGGCGCACCCTGCTCGAGCGGTTCGCGAACCCCGCGGTCAGCGACACCCTGGCCCGCAACTGCGCGGAGGGGTCTGAGCGGATCGCCACGTTCGTGCTGCCGGTGATCCGCGAGCAGCTCGCCGCCGGTGGCCCGGTCGACCTGGCGGTGCTCGCCGTGGCCGCATGGGCCCGGTACGCCGGAGGGGTCGACGAGAACGGCGACCCGATCGCCGTGGTGGACGCCCGCTCGGAGCGGCTGGCCCCGCTGCTGCCCCCGCGGCACGAGGACCCGATGGCCGTCCTCGCGGTGCGGGAGGTCTTCGGTGATCTCGCCGAGGACGAGGGATTCCGGCGCTCCTACTCGCGGGCGGCGGAGCTGCTGGACCGGTTCGGGGCACGGGGGGCGACGGCACGCATCATCGGCTCGTGACCGTCACGACGGCGGAGCGGTTCCGGCGTCGGCCGGGGGAGGGGCCTGGGACGGCTGGTCGTCGCGATCTGGGGTGCGGCCGGCCTGCTGCTGAACCTGCTCGTCGACCGGTGGGTGGCGAGCCGTCCCGACCCGGCGGTCACCATCGGTGTCGATGGCCGACCCCTCGTGGCCGGCGGCGACGAACGGGACCCGGCAGCGGACGACGCGGAGCGGTTCAGGCCCGTCGGCGCGCACTGAGATCGGGCCTGCCGGCCGGGTCCCACGGTCGACGCCGTGCGGCCCGGCCGGCGGGGGTCAGACCGCGACGCTGGTGCCGCAGACGCCGCAGACCTCGAGCTGCCGGCGCTTCCAGCGGGCGACCGGCACGAAGAACAGCGAGAACTGCTTGAACTGCCGGATGCGGGCCCACTGCGTGGTGTTGTGGCAGTTCGGGCAGGTCCGCGTCTCGCCGGGTCCGAGGTGCTGCTGCTTGGTGCCGAAACCGAAGAGGAAGAACATCACGCCAGCGTAGGGAGCGGGCCTGCCCGCCGCGCGGGCGTCGCCGGGCTCACCGGTCGACGGGCGCCTCGTCCTGCGCCAGGTCCGCGTGCTGCTGGCGGAGTTCGCGCTTGAGGATCTTGCCGCTCGGGTTCTTGGGCAGGGCGTCGGCGATCACGACGTACTTGGGCCGCTTGTAGCCGGCGAGCTTCTCCCGGCAGTGGGCGTCGACCTGCTCGGCGGTGAGTGCGCTGCCGGGCTTGGGGACGACGACGGCGGTGACGGCCTCGATCCAGTGCGGGTGGCTGATGCCGAAGACGGCGACCTCTGCGATGCCGTCGAGCTCGTAGACGGCCTCCTCGATCTCCCGGCTGGCGACGTTCTCCCCGCCGGTCTTGATCATGTCCTTCTTGCGGTCGACGACCGAGAGGTAGCCGTCGGCGGTCATGACCCCGAGGTCGCCGGAGTGGAACCAGCCCCCGGCGAAGGCGGCGGCGGTCTTCTCCTCGTCGCCGTAGTAGCCCAGGGTGGCGTGCGGGCTGCGGTGCACGATCTCCCCGACGGTGCCGGCCGGGACGGGGTGGCCGTCGTCGTCCACCAGCATCGTCTCGACGTTCAGCGCTGCCCGGCCGGCGGAGCCGGCCCGTTCCAGCTGCTCGTGCGGCTGCAGGATGGTGGCGACGGGCGCCATCTCGGTCTGGCCGTAGAAGTTCCACAGCTGCACGTCGGGCAGCCGGCGCTGCAGCTCGCGCAGCACCTCGACCGGCATGGCAGAGGCGCCGTAGTAGCCCTTGCGCAGGCTGGACAGGTCGGTGGTGTCGAAGTCGGGGTGCCGGAGCAGGGAGATCCACACCGTCGGCGGGCAGAACAGCTTGGTGACCTGCTCCCGGGCGATCGTGGCCAGCACGGTGGCGGGGTCGGGCGCGGGCAGGATGATGCTGGTCGCGCCGAGGTAGACGTCGACGGAGAAGAAGCAGTCCAGCTGCGCGCAGTGGTACATCGGCAGCGCGTGCACCTCGACGTCGTCGGCGCTCATCCCGCCGTCGATCGCGCAGGTGACGTACTGGGCGATCAGCGACCGCGACGACAGCATGGCGCCCTTGGGCCGGGACTCGGTGCCGGAGGTGTACATCAGCCGCAGCGGGTCGTCGTCGGCGACCGCGACCTCCGGCGCGCTGTCGTCGCCGGTCTGCCACCAGGCGTCGACGTCCTCCCAGCCGGCCGACGGGGACGCCCCGGAGAGACCGATCCAGCCGCGCACCCCGTCCTCCACCCCGGCGGCGGCGAGGGCCTTCTCCGCGGTGGGGGCCAGCGCGTCCTCGGCGACGATCGCGCGCGCACCGGAGTGCCGCAGGATGTAGGCGACCTCGTCGGCCCCGAGCATGAAGTTCACCGGCACCAGCACCACGCCCAGCTTCGCCGTGGCGAAGGCCAGGACGGCGTACTGCCAGCAGTTGTGGCTCAGCAGCGCCAGCCGGTCGCCCTTGCCCAGGCCGCGGTCGGCCAGCGCGTGCGCCGCCCGGTTCACCGCGACGTCGAACTCCGCGTAGCTCACCCGCCGGTCGCCGTCGACGATCGCCAGCTTCTCGGGATGACGGCGGGCCGTGCGGTGCAGCAGATCGCCCACCGAGTGCTGGCGCGCGCGGGCGATGGCGGTGTCTGTCTCCGAGCTGAACGTGGCCTGCATGGCGGTGCTGCCTCCCGGGCTGGCGGTGGGGTTCCGTGGCGCTCCTGGTCTCCCTGGTGATACTCGCCGATGAACCGGCCCGTCGGCGTGCCCGCCGGCCCCGCGTCTCCCGGCCGGTCGGGTTGCGCCGGCGGGGGCTGGGTGCGCCCGCCCCGTGGGAGTCGCGGATGCTGTGGGTGCCGGACAGCATCCCGCGGTGCGGCCCCACCGAGGCGTTGGAGGACCCGTGACGACGGAGGAGCTCGCCGTTCCGGCGGACCAGATCCTGGGCGAGGCCACCCGGATCACCGACCTGCTGATCGACGTGCAGACCCGGGTGAACGGGCAGATCGAGGCCGCCCTGGCCGCGTTGCTCCCGGAGGTACGGCAGCGGGTGGGCGTGGCGGACGCCGCACCCGTCGACCTCACCGGGCTGGTGGACGCGCGGATCACCGGTCTTAGCGTCGTCGTCACCCCCGCCGCCGTGGCCTCCGTCGTCCCGCTGTCCGAGGCGTCGGTCGGCACGACCAGGGCCGCGCGCCGCGCGGTGACCGACGTCCTCGACGGCGCCGACGACCGCCTGGTCGTGATCGCCGGCCCGTGCTCGATCCACGACCCGGCCGCGGCGCTGGAGTACGCCGGCTTCCTCGCCCGCATGCGGGCGCGCCACGGGGACGACCTCGAGATCCTGATGCGCACCTACACCGAGAAGCCGCGGACGGAGGTGGACTGGAAGGGCTTCGCCTACGACCCGTACCTCGACGGCTCCAGCCGGATCAGCGTCGGGCTGGTCGCGACCCGCATGCTGATGTGCCGGATCACCGAGCTGGGCGTGCCGGTGGCCGCGGAACCGCTCAACGCGCTCACGCCGCAGTACGTCGACGGGCTGGTCACCTACAACGGCGTGGGCGCCCGGAACGTCACCGACCAGACCGCGCGGGAGCGGGTGTCGGGCTTCTCGGCGGTCGTCGGCTTCAAGAACTCCCCCGAGGGGAGCATCGACGTCGCCGTCCAGGCGATCATGGCCGCCCGCGCGCCGCACCAGTTCCTCGGCGTCGACGCGCACGGCGTGAGCGCCCAGCTGTCCACGACGGGCAACGCCACCGGGCACGTGATCCTGCGCGGGGACAAGTCCGGTCCCAACTACTCGGCGGCGCACGTCGCCGTCACGAAGCAGAAGCTGGCCGCCCGCGGGCTGCCCGAGGTGGTCGTGGTCGACGCCTCGCACGGCAACAGCCAGAAGGACCACCGGCGCCAGATCGAGGTCGTGCGCGATCTGGCCGGCCAGCTCGCCGGCGGCGAGCGGGCCCTCCGCGGCGTGATGGTCGAGAGCAACCTCGTCGAGGGGCGGCAGGACCTCGACCAGCGCCACCCCGAGCGGCTGGCCTACGGCTGCAGCGTCACCGACGCGTGCGTCGACCTCGGCACCACCGAGGAGATGCTGGCCGAGCTCGCGACCGCGGTCCGGACGCGGCGGGAGGTCGTCGCGCGCACCTGATCGGGATCAGCACGGCGGGCCGGCGGGGCCGCCGCCGAGGGGGGCCAGCAGGTCGATGCCCGCGGCCGCGTCGCCGCTGCTGCGGTTGTCGGCGGTGCCGAGGATGTGCGCGCGGGTGAGCCGCTCCGCCTCGTCCCCGTCTCCCCGGGCGATGGCCGCGCCGATGGCCTGGTGCTGAGCCGCCGAGTCGGCGTGCGCGCGGTAGACCTGGGGCCCCGCGCCCAGCGACCGCCACAGGAACTCCAGCTGGCGCATGAGGACCGGGGAGCCGGCCGCCTGGTAGATCCGGAAGTGGAACTGCCTGTTCAACGCGCCGGCAGCGTCCGGGTCACGGCACTCGGCGAACGCCCGCTCCCGGGCGAGGACCTCGGCGAGGTCGGCGGTGCTGCGGCGCTCGGCCGCCAGCCGGGCGGCGAGCCCCTCCAGGGCGCCGCGGATGAGCACGTTCTCCCAGAGCCGGGACTCCTCGGCCCGGACGACGACCGCCCCACCGTTGCGACGGGAGGCGACGTAGCCGTCGGCCTCCAGTCGCTCCAGGGCCTCGCGGACGGGCGTGGCGCTCACGCCGAGCTCCACGGCGACCATCCGCTGGCGCAGCACGACGCCGGGGGCGAGATCGCCCTTCTCGATCCGCTCCCGCAGGACCTCGGTGACCATGTCGGCCTTGCTCCGCGGTCTCATCGGCTCTCCCACTGACTGGTCGGGCCGCCCCGGCCCGGTCACGCGAGTCTGCCGGAGGCGACGGCCGCGCGCGGCGACCCGGCACGGATGCCGAGGGCCGCGTGCACCGTCGGCATGGTGCGCTCCCGCACGTGGGTAAGCGTGGCCGCCAGGTCCAGCGTGGGGTACGTGCCGTCCCGGTAGACGATCCGGCCGTCGACCATGGTGAGGGCGACGTCCCGGCCGCTGCCGGCGAGCACGAGCGACGCGACGGGATCGGTGACCGGCTGCAGCGCCGGGTTGCCGGCGATCCGCACCCCCGCCAGGTCGGCCAGGTAGCCCGGCTCCAGGCGCCCGATCCGGCCGTCGAGCCCCATGGCCGGCGCACCCGCCTCGGTCGCCATGGCGAAGACGTCGGCGGGCTCCAGTGCGTCGGCCCGCAGCGTCGTCACCCGCTGGAGGAGCAGGGCCGTCTTCATCTCGGCCACCATGTCCTGGGAGTCGTTGCTCGCCGGGCCGTCGGTCGCCACGCTCACCCGCACGCCGGCCCGGCGGAGCGCACCGAGGTCGGCGACCCCGGAGGCCAGCACCATGTTGGAGCCTGGGTTGTGCACCACCATGCTGCCGGTACCGGCCAGGACGGCGACCTCTGCCGGGCTTATCCATACGGCGTGGGCCACCACCGTCCGCTCGTCGAGCAGCCCGATCCGGTCGGCCCAGTCGATCTGCCCCCGGTAGCCGGCGCGCACGGCGGCCTGCTGCTGCCCGCGCGTCTCGGCCAGGTGGACGTAGTACTGGCCGCCGTGCGCGGTGGCCAGCTGCTTGAGCGCGCGCAACGTCTGCGGGTCGCAGGAGAAGAGCCCGGCCGGGCCGACCTCGCCGCGGACCAGGTCGCCGTCCGACCACCGGTCCAGGAACGCCTCGGTGTCCCGCAGCTCGGCCTCCGGCTCGCCGTTCTCCGCCGGGTCGATGGTCGAGGCGGTGCTGCTGGCCCGGGCGACCCGGGCGCGCATCCCGCAGCTCCGGAACGCCTCGGCCTCCGAGTCGGCGTGGAAGCGGGCGAAGTTGGTCAGCTGCGAGACGATGCTCGTCGTCCCGGTCCGGAAGGCCTCGGCCGCGGCCAGCAGCGCCCCGTGGCGGTAGTCCTCGGCGGTGAGCCGGCGGGTGACCGGATAGATCAGTTCCCGCAGCCACGGCTCGAGCGGCTGGTTCCGGCGGATCCCCCGGCAGAGCACCTCGTAGGCGTGGTTGTGGCCGTTGACGAAGCCGGGAACCAGCATCAGCCCGGTGCAGTCGAGGCGCTCGGCCCCGGGATACCGGCGCTCGAGCTCCTCGCTCCGCCCGACGTCCCGGATCTCCCGTCCCTCGATCAGCACCGCGCCGTCCGGTACGGCGGCGGTGCTGCTCTGCAGCACCTGGTCGGCCCGGTGGAGCAACAGCCTGCGCACCTGGGGAACCCCTCCCGATCAGGGCAGCGGGGGCTCCGCGGCCGTGGGCGCCACGCCTCGGCGGGGCGGACGCCGACCCTAGGGCCGCTCTGTTGCGCGGGCGTTTCTGCTGGTCGGCGCGGGGATCGGTGTCCGAACGCCGCCGACCAGGATCCCCTCGTGGATGGCGGTATACCAAATTTACATAGCCGTTACCGAACGCGTCGGCCGCTGTCACGACGGCGCGGTTCCGTCTTCCCTGCCGGGGCGACCAGGCGCCGCGGCGGCACCGCCCGGCGACCGAGGAACGAGGAGACAGCGGTGACGGAGACGGCAGTTCAGGTGCAGCGACGCGTGGAGCGCGGGGTGCCACCGGCACCACCGGCCGGTCCACCACCACGATCCCGCCGGAGGCCCCGGACGCAGGGCCTGACGAGCGTCGTGCTGCTGCCGCTGGCCGTGCTGGTCGTCCTCCTGGTCGTCTGGGAGTCCGCCGTCGCGCTGCTGGACCTGCCGACGTACCTGCTGCCGTCCCCCAGCGCGATCGCCGCCAGCTTCTCGGGGGAGTGGGCCGAACTGGCCCGGCACACCGGGGCGACGGCGACGGCGGCGGTGCTCGGCTACGTCATCGGCAACGGCGTGGCCCTCGTGCTCGCGGCGATCATGGCCGAGTTCCGGTCGGTGGAGAACGCGCTCTACCCCTGGATGCTCGCCCTGCGGTCGCTGCCGGTGGTCGCGCTCGCGCCGCTGCTGATCATCTGGTTCGGCTTCACCATCTGGCCGATCGTCACGGCCACCGCGCTGATCTGCTTCTTCCCGACGCTGGTCAACGGCATCCAGGGCTTCAAGTCCGTGGACCCGACGACGCTGCAGCTCATGCGGGGGCTCAACGCCGGCCGGGGCGAGATCTTCCGGCTGGTGAAGGTGCCCACGGCCACCCCGATGATCTTCGCGGCGCTGAAGATATCGGTCGCCTCCGCGCTCGTGGGTGCGGTCGTCGGCGAGTGGATCAGCTCCAAGCAGGGGCTCGGCTACCTCACGATCATGGCCAGCAACTACGTGGACACGTTGCTGCTGTTCCGGGCCATCGTCGCGGTCGCCGCCCTGGCGGTCGTCTGGTTCGTGATCATCCAGGCCCTGGAGTCCTGGGCCCTGCGCTGGCAGCGGACCGGCCGGTGACCGCCGCACCCGGGGCGCTCGCCCGCCCCGTCCAGATCGGCGCCATCGAGGTCCGGGGAGCCAGCAAGGTCTACGGCAACGGCGACGTCCGCGCGCTGGACCCGGTCGACCTCCAGCTGGAGGCCGGCGGCTTCACCGCGATCGTCGGACCGTCCGGCTGCGGGAAGACGACCCTGCTCAAGATCATCGGCGACATCCTCACCGCCAGCGGTGGCGACGTCCTCATCGACGGGGAGCCGGCCGGTGCCTGCCGTCGGGAGCGTCGGATCGGCTACGTGTTCCAGACGCCGGTCCTGCTGCCGTGGCGCACCGTGCGGGAGAACGTCCTGCTGCCCTACGACATCGGCCGCCGCGGCCGGCGGGCGCGTGCCTCCATCGGGCCGCGGCTGGACGAGGTCCTCGACGTCGTGGGCCTCACCGAGTTCGCCGACAAGCTGCCCAGCCAGCTCTCCGGCGGCATGCAGGCACGGGTCGCGCTCGCCCGGGCGCTGATCTACGAGCCCTCGGTGCTGCTCATGGACGAGCCGTTCGCCGCCCTCGACGAGCTCACCCGCTCCAAGATGGCGCTGCACCTGCTCGACGTGGTGCAGCGGCTGGGGACCAGCGTCGTCTTCGTCACCCACCACATCGAGGAAGCCGTCCTGCTCGCCGACCGCGTCCTGGTGATGAGCGCGCGGCCGGGCCGGATCCGCCGCGACATCCCGGTCGACCTGCCTCGGCCCCGCTCGCTGGAGACCCGCCGGCACCCGCTGTTCCGCAGCCTGACCGACGACCTCGTCGCCGACTTCCACCGGGACGACGACCCGTCCTCCTCCGTCTGACCGCCCGCCGAACAGGAGCACCCCCATGTCGATTACCCGCTCGCGCGCCCGCGCCGGCCTGGCCGCCGCCGGTGCCACCACCCTCCTCCTCACCGGCTGCGGCGGTGAAGGCTCCGCGGGCCAGTCGGCCTCCGGGCCCGAGGAGGTAACCCTGCTGCTGTCCTACCTGCACGACGTCCAGAACGCGCACTACTACTTCGCCCAGGATCGCGGCTGGGACGAGCAGTGCGGGATGGACCTGACCATCGAGACCGCCGCCGATGTCGAGAACCCGATGCAACTGCTCGTGGGCGGTGCCGTCGACTTCGCCCTCGTGGACCCGCTGTCCTACGTCTCCGCCGTCCATCAGGGCGTGCCGGTGATCGCCGTCGGCGAGGACGTCGCCGTCACCCCGGTCGCCTACGCGGCCCTGGCCGACCAGGGGGTCACCGACCTGCCCGACCTCGTGGGCAAGACCGTCGGCATCGAACCCGGTGGGGACTCGGAGTGGTTCTTCGACAAGATGCTCGCGGACAACCTGGCGGCCGACCAGGCCGCCCGGGTGACCACCGTCTCGGTCGGTTACGGGCTGCAGTCGCTGCTCACCGGCCAGGTCGACGTCAAGTCGCTGTGGCCGACGAACACCGACGTCAACGCCCGCATCGCCGAGGGTGACGAGTTCACCTTCCTGCGGGCCGCGGACTACGGGATCACCGTGCCGGGAAACCTGATCGTGACCACGCAGCAGCGGGTGGAGCAGGACCCGGAGAGCGTCGAGCGGTTCCTGGGCATGGTCCTCAACGGCATGGCCGACTCCCAGCAGGCGGAATTCCAGGAGGAGGCCGTGGCCGCGGCCTCGAGCCGGATGGAGGACCAGGTGCCCGAGGAGGTCATCGGGCGGGCCTACGAGGCGCTGTGGGACGTCCGCACCTCCGACGTCTGGACCGAGCACGGTCTGGGCTGGAACGACCCGGCCGGCTACGCCCAGGCGCAGGAGATCCTCCTGGCCAACGGCCAGATCGACGAGGAGGTCCCGGTCGAGGAGCTCTACACCGACGAGTTCCTCGAGGCCGTCACCCCCGACGGCGAGCTGCGGGCCGTCGAGCAGCTCTGCGCCTGACCCGCTGCGCCCGGGGGAGGGGCCGGTCCGGAACCGGCTCCTCCCCACCCCGCGGGCCCCGGCGCCGCCGGCCCGCTCCTCCCCGTCGACGAAGAAGGCAGACATGACCCAGCAGATCGTGGACGTCCACACGCACATCTATCCCCGCCTGTACCTGGACCGGCTCGCGGCACGCACCGAGCTGCCCCTCGTCGACCGCAGGCCCGACGGCGAGTACTTCGTGATCTTCCCGGGCGAGGCGGGCCGGCGGCTCGACGAGACGTACTGGTCGCTGGAGGAGAAGCTCGCCTACATGGACCGCTCGGGCATCACCCAGTCGGTGGTCTCCCTCGGCAACCCGTGGCTGGACCCGTTCGCCCCGCAGGAGGCGCGCGAGCTGGCCGACGAGCTCAACGCCGAGCTGGCCACGTTCGCGCAGCGGACCGGTGGCCGGGTGGTCGGCATGGGCTGCCTGCCGCAGGGCAGCGTCGCCGACGCGGTGGCCGCGGTCGGCCGCATCCAGGGCACCCCCGGGCTCCACGGCGTCGTCTCGGGGACCAAGCTCTGCGGCCTCGCCTTCGACGACCCCGGGCTCGAGCCGCTGTGGGCCGCGCTGGCCGACGGCGGGACGCCGCTGCTGGTCCACCCGCACCACGGGATCGGGCTGCCCGAGATGGACGGGTTCGGCCACGCCCTGCCCCTGGCGCTGGCCTTCCCCTTCGAGACGACGACGGCGCTGGTCCGGCTCGCGATGAGCGGCGTCCTCGACCGCCACCCCTACCTCCGGGTCATCGGCTCGCACGGCGGCGGGACGCTGCCCTACCTCTCCGGCCGGCTCGACGGCTGCTGGGCGCCGGACGACGAGGCGCGGGGCCGGCGGGGCCAGGCGCCCTCCACCGCGTTCGGCCGGCTCTACCTGGACGCGCTCGTCTACCACCCTCGTGCGCTGCGGGCCGCGGCCGACCTGGTGGGGACCGGGCGCATGGTCTTCGGCACCGACCACCCCTTCGCCATCGCCGACCCGGCCGTCAACATCGCGTCCATCGCGCAGACCTTCGCCGAGGCCGAGAGCCGGGCGGTGCTCTCGAGGAACGCGCAGGAGATGTTCGGCCTGCCGGCGCTGGTGGAGCAGCCGGCATGACGGCGGGGACGGCGAGCGGCGGCCCGGCGTCCGGCGACCCCGCGCTGGTCGTCACCGCCGGCCGGCTGCGCGACGGCCGGGTCGTCGACCTGTGGTGCGAGGGCGGCCTGGTCCGCGCGATCACGCCGTCCGGCGAACTCGCCGTCCCCTCCGGCGCCGACGTGCTCGACGCGGCCGGGGGACTGGTCACCGAGCCCTTCGTCGACGCGCACCTGCACCTGGACAAGGTCCGCACGCTCCCGCTGGTCGGCGAGGCAGCGCTGACCGCCTACACGGCCGAGGGGATGACCGGATCCGCGCGCGGGATCGATCTGGCCAGCGCCGTGAAGACGCACTACACGGTGGAGCGCCTGCTGCCGGAGGTGCGCCGCGCGCTGGAGGAGGGGTTGGCCCACGGCGTCCTCACGGTGCAGGCGTTCGCCGACGTCGACACCGCCGCGGGCCTGGTGGGCGTGCAGGCGGTGCTGGCCGCACGGGAGGAGTTCCGCGGGCGGGTCGACGTCTCGGTGGTCGCCTTCCCGCAGGACGGCGTGCTCCGCGACCCGGGGTCGGCCGACCTGGTCGAGCAGGCGCTCGTCCTAGGCGCCGACGTGGTCGGGGGGATCCCCTGGATCGAGGAGTCGGTCGCCGACCAGGCGGCGCACGTCGAGTGGGCCTGTGCGCTGGCCGCCCGCACCGGTCGTCGCGTCGCGATGCTCACCGACGACTCGCCGGACCCGGCGCTGGAGACCACCCGGATGCTGGCCGAGGCGATGCTCCACCACGGCCTGGCCGGCCGCGGCGTCGCCTGCCACGCCCGGGCGCTGGGCCACTACGACCGAGCCCGCCAGGACGCGGTGCTCGGCCTGGCCCGGCGCGCCGGGCTCGGCCTGGTGAGCGATCCGCACACCGGCTCGGTGGCGCTGCCCGTCGAGCGCGCGCTGGCCGCCGGGGTCGCGGTGGCGCTCGGCCAGGACGACATCGAGGACGCCTACTACCCCTTCGGGCGGCACAACCTCCTGGAGGTCGCCTTCCTGGCCGCGCACCTGCTCGACATGCGCTCGGCCGTGCAGCAGGAGGAGCTCGTCGACCTGGTGACGACGTCGGCGGCGCGCGTCCTGGGCCTGACCGGGTACGGGCTGCGGGTCGGCGGACCGGCCGACCTCCTGGTCCACGACGCCGCACGGACCGTCGACCTGCTCGCCCGGCACGCCGCCCCGCGCGCCGTCGTCCGGGCCGGCCGGGTGCTTGCCCGGCACGGGGTGACGGCCGGGACCGGTGCGGGCGGCCGCCCGTTGAGCTGACCGGCGCGTCCTCCTCAGGCGTCGTAGTCAACGGTGACGGCGTCGGAGCGCGGCAGGCTCTGGCAGGTGAGCACGTAGCCGGCCTCGACCTCCGAGGCCTCCAGCGCGTAGTTGCGGCGCATCTCCACCTCGCCCTCGGTCACCCGCGCCCGGCAGGTGCCGCACACGCCCCCCTTGCAGGCGAAGGGCAGGTCGCCGCGGATGCGCTGCGCGGAGTCGAGCACCGGCTCGTCGCGGGGGAGGGCCAGCGTGGTGGTCCGCCCGTCGAGGACGACGGTCACCGAGGAGCTGGGGCCCGCGACGGTCTCCTCGTCGCCGCGGACGGGCTCCGGCGGGACGTCGTCGACGTAGAAGAGCTCCTGGTGCACCCGCTCGCCCGGCACCCCCAGCTCGGCGAGCAGGGCACGAGCGTCGGCGACCATCCCGTGCGGTCCGCACAGCCACCAGTGGTCCACCCCGGGGGCGTCGACGAGGTTGCCGACCAGCGTGCGCAGCCGCTCGCCGTCGAGCCGGCCGCTGGTCAGCTCGGCGTCCCGGGGCTCGCGGGAGAGGACGTGCACCAGCTGAAGGCGGGTGCCGTAGCGGTCCTTCAGGTCGGCCAGCTCGTCGGCGAACATCACCGTGTTGGTGCGCCGGTTGCCGTAGAACACGGTCACGGTCGACTCGCCGTCGGCCAGGACCGTGCCGGCCAGCGACAGCGCCGGGGTGATCCCGGAGCCGGCGACGACGAAGACGTGGTCGCCGGGGACGGAGAGGTCCGCGGTGAAGGTGCCCGACGGCGGCAGCACCTCGATCGTGTCGCCGGGCCGCACCTGGTGCACGAGGTAGGAGGAGAAGAACCCGCCGGGCACCTCGCGGACACCGACCCGGGGTGCGGCGCCCATCGGCGCGCAGATGGAGTACGAGCGGCGCTCGTCGCGGTCCCCGTCCACCCGCCGCAGGGTGAGCGCCTGACCGGGCCGGAAGCGGTAGTCCTCGGCCAGGTGGTCGGGCACGTCGAAGGTGACGGCGACGGCGTCGTCGGTCAGCCGCTCGACCTGCGCCACCGTCAGCGGGTGGAACCGCGGCCGGCGGCGGGCGGGGGTCGCGGTCTCTGCGCTGGGCACGGCTCAGATCTCCTTGACGTGCTCGAACGGCTCGCCGCAGGCGCGGCAGCGGCGGAGCGCCTTGCAGGCGGTGGCGCTGAACTCGCTGAGCTCGACGGTGTCCGGGGAGTCGCACAGCGGGCAGGAGGCGGTGCGCCGCGTCGGACCCAGGGAGAGCGGCACCGGCCCCGGCGTGCGCTCCGGGGCGGGGCCGGGCGGGGCGATGCCGCCGGCCGCCAGCTTGCGGCGGCCCTCGGCGCTGATCCAGTCGGTGCTCCAGGCGGGCGCCAGCACGGTGCGGACGTCGACGTCCGGGAACCCGGCCTGATGGAGCGCGTGCACCAGGTCGGCCCGCATGACCCCCATCGCCGGGCACCCGCTGTAGGTGGGCGTGATCTCCACGACCACGGTGCCGTCGTCCTCGGTGCGGACGTCGCGGAGGACGCCGAGGTCGGCGAGGGTGAGCGTGGGCAGCTCGGGATCGGTGACGGTCTCCGCCACGCTGCGCGGGTCGGCCGTGGTCATCGGCGCCGTCACCAGGTAGCCGCCGGGTGTTCCCGGGCGAGCCCCTGGAACTCGGCGAGCAGCTCCGCCAGCTCGGGGCCGTGCGTGCCGAGCCGGCCGCGCGGCGGGACGTCCGCCGGCCAGGCCGGCACGCGGAGCGTCGCCTGGTCGAGGACCTGGGTGAGCACGCCGACGACCTCGTCCCGGGTGCCGGCCGGGTCGACCGCGACGCCGGCCGCGGCGAGCCGCTGCTCGACCCCGGTCGGGGTGAAGACGTCGGCCAGCAGCGGCCAGACCGCGTCGGCGCCGGCCTGCGCCCGGCGGGCGGACTCAGCGGTGCCGTCGCCCAGGCGCAGCACCCAGCGGGCGGCGTGGTCGCGGTGGTAGGCGAGCTCGTGCACGCCCTTGGCGGCGATGGCGGCCAGCACCGGGTCGCGGGAGGAGCGCAGCCGGTCGACCAGCGCCAGCCGGGTCGTCGACGCCGCGAGCAGCCGGATCATGGTCCGCCCGAAGTCGCCGTTCGGAGCGGCGACCAGGGCCGTGCAGCGGAACTCGTCGGGGTCCCGGAAGTAGGCCAGCGCGTCCTCGTCGGGGGTCGATGCCGTCGCCTTCTCCCGGGAGCGGCCGAGGACGCCGACGGAGCCCGCCCGGGCCAGCAGCAGCCGGGCCTGGCCCAGCAGGTCCAGCGCGATGTTGGCGATCGCCACCTCCTCCTCCAGCTCGGGGGCGGCGGTGACCCACTGGGTGAGCCGCTGGGCGAGCACGAGGGCGTCGTCACCGAGCATCAGGCAGTAGGCGCCCAGGTCGGCCGGGTCGATGCCGTCGGGGACGGTGGTGTCCACGCCGGCCAGCGGCTCGTCGAACCCGGTGCCGAACGCCCACTGGCCCTCGCCGCCGTGGGCGGCGTCGAGCGCCTCGTAGACCGTCTCCTCGTGCACCACGCCCACGCCTCCTTCCGTCGTCTCACATGTGGGGGACGTTCTCGGGGATCTCGTAGAAGGTCGGGTGCCGGTAGACCTTGTCGCCGCTGGGGGCGAACATCGGGTCCTTCTCGTCGGGGCTGGAGGCGGTGATGTCGGCCGCCCGCACCACCCAGATGCTCACGCCCTCGTTGCGCCGGGTGTAGAGGTCCCGGGCCGCGTGCACCGCCATCTCGTCGTCCGGCGCGTGCAGCGACCCGACGTGCACGTGGTTGAGCCCGCGCTTGCCCCGGACGAACACCTCGTAGAGCGGCCAGTCGCGACGTGCGGTCGCCGGCCTCGGCTCGACCGGCACCTCCGGGCCCGTCGGGACGGCGCCGTGCCCGCCCTCGACGGTGACGTCGCTCATGACGGGTGCTTCCGGGCGTAGGCGGTCGCGGCCTCGGTGACCCACGCGTTGTCGTCGCGGGCGGCCCGGCGGCGGGCGATCCGCTCGTCGTTGCACGGCCCGGCGCCGGCCAGCACCTGCTTGAACTCCGACCAGTCGATCGGGCCGAACCGGTAGCGGCCCGTCTCGGGGTCCTGGGCCAGGTCCGGGTCGGGCAGGGTCACGCCCAGCACCTCCGCCTGGGGCACGGTCATGTCCACGAAGCGCTGGCGCAGCTCGTCGTTGCTGTGCCGCTTGATGCCCCAGGCCATCGACTGCGCGGAGTTCGGGCTGTCGTCGTCGGGCGGGCCGAACATCATCAGCGACGGCCACCACCACCGGTCGACGGCGTCCTGCACCATCGCCCGCTGCTCGCCGGTGCCGCGCATCATCGTCATCAGCAGCTCGTAGCCCTGCCGCTGGTGGAACGACTCCTCCTTGCAGACGCGGATCATCGCGCGGGCGTACGGGCCGTAGGAGGAGCGGCACAGCGGCACCTGGTTGCAGATCGCCGCGCCGTCGACCAGCCAGCCGATGACCCCGACGTCGGCGTAGGTCAGCGTGGGGTAGTTGAAGATCGAGCTGTACTTCTGCTTCCGCTCGATCAGCTTGTCGGTGAGGTCGGCCCGGTCGGCGCCGAGCGTCTCCGCCGCCGAGTACAGGTACAGCCCGTGACCGGCCTCGTCCTGGACCTTCGCCAGCAGGATCGCCTTCCGACGCAGGCTGGGGGCGGCCAGCAGCCAGTCGCCCTCGGGCTGCATGCCGATGATCTCGGAGTGCGCGTGCTGCGCGATCTGCCGGACGAGCGTCTTCCGGTACCCCTCGGGCATCCAGTCGCGCGGCTCGATCCGGTGCCCGGCGGCGATCGTGGCGTCGAACTGCTCCTGCAGCGCGGCCTCGTCGGGGCTCTCGGCCGCGGGTCGGTCCAGCGTGGGCGCGGACATCGGATCTCCTCGAGCTGTTTACTGACCGTCCGGTCAGGAATAGTGTGACCCACGCCGCAGCCGCGCACAAGCGCCGCCGGCACCCCCGCAGCAGCCGAGCGACGAGGACGGCACGGATGACGACGACCGGACGGCGCCGACTGGGCGAGACCCCGGAGCCCGCCACCCTGGACCCCGCCGAGCGGATGTCGGTCGACGAGCTGCGCGCGCTGCAGCTGCAGCGGCTGCGGGGCAGCCTGCGGCACGCCTACGCGAACGTGCCGCACTACCGGCGGGCGTTCGACGAGGCGGGCGTGCACCCCGACGACTGCCGGGAGCTCGCCGACCTGACCCGGTTCCCCACGACCAGCAAGACCGACCTGCGGGACAACTACCCCTTCGGCATGTTCGCCGTCCCGCGGGACCGGGTCCGCCGGGTGCACGCCTCCTCGGGCACCACCGGCCGGCCGACCGTCGTGGGCTACACCGAGGGCGATCTCGACGTGTGGGCCACCGTGATGGCCCGGTCGATCCGCGCCGCCGGCGGGCGCCCGGGCGACGTGCTGCACAACGCCTACGGCTACGGGCTGTTCACCGGCGGTCTCGGCGCGCACTACGGCGCGGAGAAGCTCGGCTGCACCGTCGTCCCCGTCTCCGGCGGGATGACGCCGCGGCAGGTCCAGCTGATCCAGGACTTCCGGCCCCGCGTCTTCATGGGCACGCCGTCGTACATGCTCACCGTGATCGACGAGTTCGAGCAGCGGGGGATCGACCCTCGTTCGTCCTCGCTGGAGGTGGGCATCTTCGGCGCCGAGCCGTGGACCGAGGAGATGCGCCGGGAGATGGAGCAGCGCCTCGACATCGAGGCCGTCGACATCTACGGGCTGTCCGAGGTCATGGGCCCCGGGGTGGCCCAGGAGTGCGGGGAGACCAAGGACGGCCTGCACGTCTGGGAGGACCACTTCTACCCGGAGGTCATCGACCCGCTCACCGGCGAGGTGCTGCCCGAGGGGGAGCGCGGCGAGCTCGTGTTCACCTCGCTGACCAAGGAGGCCATGCCGGTCGTCCGCTACCGGACCCGCGACCTCACCCGCCTGCTCCCGGGCACCGCCCGGCCCGGCATGCGCCGCATGGAGAAGGTCACCGGTCGCACCGACGACATGATCATCCTGCGCGGGGTGAATCTCTTCCCGACGCAGATCGAGGAGATCGTGCTGCGCACGCCGGGGCTGTCCCCGCACTTCGCCCTCGAGCTGACCACCCGCGGGCGCCTGGACCACCTCACCGTGCGGATCGAGGCGCGCCCCGACTGCCCGGCCGAGCGACGCGACCCGGCCGCCGGCGAGGTCGCGCAGGGCGTGAAGGACGCCGTCGGGACCTCGGTGGAGGTGCTCGTGGTGGACCCGGACACGCTGCCGCGGTCGGTGGGCAAGCTGCAGCGGATGACCGACCGGCGTGAACGGGCAGGCGCGTGAGCGAACTTGCGACGGGGCGGGAGGGCGTGACCGACGTCCGGGTGCGGCGCGGGCGGCCGGGCCACTCGCTGGAGTCGCTGCTCGACGTCGCCGTCGCGACCTTCAACGAGCGCGGTTACGACGCGACGAGCATGGAGGAGCTGGCCGCGCGGCTCGGCGTCACCAAGTCGGCGATCTACCACCACGTGCCCAGCAAGGTCCGGCTCCTGCGCCTGGCCCTGGACCGCGCGCTGGACGCGCTCTTCGCCGTCACCGAGGAACCGGGGGCCACGCGCGGCCGGGCGATCGACCGGCTCGAGCACCTGGTCCGCGGTTCGGTGCGGGTGCTCATCGCCGAGCTGCCGTTCGTCACGCTGCTGCTGCGGGTCCGGGGCAACTCGGAGGTGGAGCGGGAGGCGCTGGCGCGCCGGCGCGCCTTCGACCGGATCGTCACCGACCTGGTGCGCGCGGCCGAGGACGAGGGGGACGTGCGCCCCGACGTCGACCCCGCCGTCACCGCCCGGCTGCTGTTCGGTGCCGTGAACTCCCTCACCGAGTGGTACCGCCCCGACGGCGGTCTCTCCGCCGACGACCTCGCCGACGCCCTGGTCGTGACCAGCTTCGAGGGGCTGCGCCGGCGGCACTGACGGCGGCCGGCCGGCTCAGGCGGGGCCGGTCGGGGCGGCGCCCACCTGCCGGCTGTGCCCGCGCATCTCGGCCAGCAGCGCGCCGTCGGCCTCCCGCGTGACGGCGACGTCGTAGATCCCGCCCCGGCCGACGACGACGCGCTCGACGGCGGTCGCCCGCAGGGCGTCCCCGGCGGCGGCCGGGGCGAGGTACTCGATGCTGCAGGAGCGCCCGACCGCCGGGTAGCCGTGCGAGTTGCAGGCCAGCGCGAAGGCGATGTCGGCCAGGGCGAACAGGGCGGCCCCGTGCGCGCTGCCGGCGCCGTTGAGCATGTCGGGACGGACCGTCAGGTGCGTCGTCACGGTGCCGGGGCCGACGGCGCTCACGGTGACGCCCAGCGCCCGGGCGACCGAGTCACCGGCGAGGTAGCGGCGGGCGGCGTCCTCCGCGAGGCGCTGAGGGAACGGACCGGTCATCGGCGGTCGCCTCCCGATGGGGGTCGTAGGTGTGGAGCCGCGACGGTGCGCGCGGTCAGGCCGCGGGGCCCAGCGCCGCCCAGACGTGCTTGCGGGCGCCGACGACCGCCCAGCCGAAGCGCGCGGAGAGCCGGGCGACGAGGTGCAGCCCCAGCCCGCCGCGGGCAGGATCCCGGTCGACGGCCGGGACGGGGGGCCGGTCGGGCCGGGCGTCGCTGACGTCGACGAGCCAGCCGTCGTCGCAGCCGGCCACCCGCACCTGGACGGGGGCGCCGGTGTGCCGCAGGCCGTTGGAGGCCAGCTCCTCGAAGGCGAGCAGCAGCCGGTCGACGTCGTCGGCGTCGGCGCCGTGCGGCAGCGTCGTCGCGGCGAGCCCGCGGCGCAGCTCGGTGCGGGCCGCGCTCAGCTCGGCGGGGCGGGCGATCGTCCAGGTCCACGTGCCGGTGGTGCCGGTCAGGGGAGGGAGCGGACGGTGCGCCCAGGTGTCGGGCCGGTCGGTGCTCATCGCTCCCCACGGGTGCTCGGCGGGGTCCGCGTCCGGTTCGACGAGGGGGCCGGGTGGCCGAGGATGCGCTGCGTACCCGCGGTCTCCCACGGTAGCCCCGGTGCCGGGTTCAGGCATCGCGGCCGACCCGGATCGCAATGAGGGCCACGTCGTCGTCGGCGCCGGCCGCGGGCAGCAGGTGCGCCATCAGCCGGTCGCACAGCGCCTCGAGGTCGTCGCCGGCGGACCGGGCGAGCAGATCGACCAGCCGGGACAGCCCGCGGTCGAGGTCGCGGCCGCCCGGCTCCGCGGCGGAGTGCTCGATCAGCCCGTCGGTGTAGAGCAGCAGCGTGCCGCCCGGCGGCAGCGTCGTGCCGTGCGCCGTCCGGGGCCGGTGGGGGTCCACGCCGAGCGGGAGCCCCACCGGGTCGGCCAGCACCTCGACGTGGCCGTCGGGGCGCAGCAGCAGTGGCGGCGGGTGCCCGGCCGAGGACCACCGGATCTCCCGGTCGGGCCGCGCCGCGGCCGCGGGGCGGACCTGGGCCACGAGGGCCGTGGCGAAGACCTGGTGGCCGAGGCCGTCGCAGGCGGCGTCGACGGCGGCGAGGACGCCGGCCGCCGAGGCGGTGCCGTGGTGCCCGGCCATGCGGACCATCGCCCGGAGCTCGCCCATGGTGGCCGCGGCGACGATGTCGTGGCCGGCGACGTCACCGATGACCACGCTGACGTTCCCGGCGGCGTCGTGGAAGGCGTCGTACCAGTCGCCGCCGACCAGCTGGGCGTTGCCGGCAGGCTGGTAGCGGGAGGCCAGCTGCAGCCGGTCGGGCTGCGGCAGCCGGGGAGGGAGCAGCGCGCGCTGCATGGTCTCGGAGAGGCTCCGCTCCCAGGCCCGGCCCATCGCGTTCTCCACCACGAGCCCCGCCCGGTCGGCGACGGCGGCCACCAGCTCGCGGTCGGTGTCGGAGTACGGCGCCGAGCCGGTCGTCCGGGCGACGGTCAGCACGGCGACCACCTCCCGGCGGCTGGCCAGGGGCACGACCAGCGCACTGCAGACCGACAGCCGCTCGGCGGCCTCCTGCTGCTCGGGCGTCAGGCCCGCCGCGTCCGGGAGGTCGATCTGCTCGATCTCGCCGGTGACGGCGACGTGGCCCGGCCCGGCGTCCTCCCCGGTGCGCCGCCCGGCGGAGGTGACCCACTCCCACAGCGCGGGGAGCTCGGCCGGATCGCGGTGTCGCGCGGCGACCGGCGTGAGGCCGCGGTCGCGCGCCATGGTGGACACGTACGCGAAGTCGCCCAGCGCGGGGACGGCGAGGGTGGCGATCGCCTGCCAGACGTCGGCGGGGTCGGAGCCGGCGGTCAGCAGGTCGGCGATCCGGGCCAGCAGGGCGGCGCGCCGGGTCTCGGCCCGGGCCGCCGCCGTCGCCTGCTCGGCCCGGGAGGTCGCCACCCGCAGCGCCACCTCCCGCGTGGCGATGGCCGCGAGGTCCTCCAGCAGCGCGACGTCGCCCTCGGTCCAGGGGTGCACGTCGGTGTCCACGACGCAGAAGCTGCCCAGCACCTGGCCGTCGGGGGTGTGCACCGGGAACCCGGCCCACGCCCGGACCCCCATGCCCGCGACGGCGGGGTTGTCGCGGGTCCGGTCGTCGGCCGTCACGTCCGGCAGGACCAGCCGGTCCCCGCCCAGCACGTACTGGCAGAACGACTCGTCGACGGTGCTCTGCACCGCGCCGTCGGCGGGCAGCCCCTGGCGGCTGAGCCAGTACGAGCGCTCGTCGTCGACCACGGTGAGGAACGCCAGCGGCGCGCCGGTCAGCCGCTGCGCCAGCGCCGTCAGCCGGTCGAAGGAGTCACCGGCGGCCGCGTCGAGGAGGTCGGTGGCGTGGACCGCCGCCAGGCGCGCAGGGTCCCCGGCGAGTTCCCGGTCGCTCACGACGTGGTCGTCGGGGCGGCTGCCGCGGGGCCGATGTGCACGCCTCCCTTCTAGCACGCCCACGCCCACCGGGTTCCGGCGATGCCCGTGCGGGTGACACGGGTAGCGGTACGGGGGCATCGTCGGCGGAGACTTCGCTGTTCACGACGCTGCGACCGCTACGGCAGGAGATCCCGTGCCCGACAACCCCGACCTGCTGCTGGTCGTCAACCGGTCAGCGGGAACGGCCGAGGACGACGCGGTCGAGGCGGCGCTGACCGAGCTGCGCACGGGGGCCGACGTCGCCGTCGCCGCGACCTCCGACGCCGCGGAACTCGACGACGCGCTCCGCGATCACCCCGGCCGCCGGGTGGTCGCGCTCGGTGGCGACGGCTCGGTGCACGCCGTGGTCGCGGCGCTCGACCGGATCGGCCGGCTGGGCCCCGAGGAGCCGGTCGGCATCATCGCCTGCGGCACCGGCAACGACCTCGCCCGCACCCTCGGGCTGCCGCTGGACCCGGCCGAGGGCGCCGCCGCGGTGCTCGCCGGCGGAACCCGCCGCCTGGACCTGATCCGCGAGGACGACGGCGGGATCGTCGTCAACGCCGTCCACGCCGGCGTCGGCGCCGAGTCCGCGGCCGAGGCGGTGCGGCTCAAGGGCCGGCTCGGGGCGGCCGCCTACCCCCTCGGCGCCGCGATCGCCGGGATGTCGGGCTCCGGCTGGGAGCTGTGCGTGGAGATCGACGGCCGGGTCGCCACCCACCCGGCGGAGGGCTGGGCGGCGGACGGCTCGACCGGGCTCCTCATGCTCGGCATCTGCAACGGCGCGACCATCGGCGGCGGCACCCCGCTGGCCCCGGACGCGCGACCGGACGACGGCTGGCTCGACGTCGTCGTCAGCACCGCGACCGGCCCCGTCGCGCGGGTCGCCTTCGGGGCCGCGCTGACCGGCGGCCGGCACGTCCACCGCGCCGACGTCCTGGTCACCCGGGGCCGCGAGGTGCGGATCTCGGGCAGCGCGGTCGCGATCGACGCCGACGGCGAGCTCGGGGAGGTCGCCGTCGCCCGGACCTGGCGGGTGCAGCCCGGCGCCTGGTCGGTGCTGGCACCGCAGTAGCCGGCCGGCGGTCCGGTGGCGGGAGCGGTCGCCCGGGCCGACGTCGGGTGCGGCGGTGATCACCTACTCGCCGGTAGCCGGTGCGCCCGGCGACCAGGGGCTAGGTTCGGAGTGGATCAGGCGTCGGCGCAGGGGGAGTGGCACGTGGGCAGGTCGGTGCTGGTGACCGGCGGCAACCGGGGGATCGGGCTGGCCATCGCCCGCTCCTTCGCCGAGCAGGGCGACTCCGTGGCGGTGACGCACCGTGGCAGCGGCGCCCCCGACGGCCTCTTCGGGGTGCGGTGCGACGTCACCAGCGCCGAGGACGTCGACCGTGCGTTCGGCGAGGTGGAGGCGCACCAGGGGCCGGTGGAGGTGCTGGTCAGCAACGCCGGCATCACCCGCGACGGCCTCCTGATGCGGATGAAGGAAGACGACTTCACCGACGTCGTCGACGCGAACCTCACCGCCGCGTACCGGGTGGCCAAGCGGGCGACCGCGAAGATGGTGCGCGCCCGCTCCGGCCGGATGGTCTTCGTGTCGTCCGTCGTGGGGCTGCTCGGCTCGGCCGGGCAGGCCAACTACGCGGCGAGCAAGGCCGGCCTCGTCGGGCTGGCCCGCTCGATCGCCCGCGAGCTCGGCAGCCGGAACATCACGGCCAACGTGGTGGCGCCGGGGTTCGTGACCACCGACATGACCGCGGAGCTGCCGGAGGCCCGGCAGCAGGAGATCCTGGGGCAGGTGCCGCTCGGCCGGTACGCCGACGCCGACGAGGTCGCCGGCGTCGTGCGCTTCCTGGCCTCCGACGCGGCGGCATACATCACCGGGGCGGTCGTCCCGGTCGACGGCGGACTGGGGATGGGGCACTGATGAGCGGCGGGATCCTCGAGGGCAAGAAGGTCCTCGTCACCGGCGTGCTGACCGAGGCGTCGATCGCCTTCGCGACCGCGCGCCTGGCGCAGGAGCAGGGCGCCACCGTCGTCCTCTCGAACTTCGGCCGCGCCCTGTCGCTGTGCCAGCGGATCGCCAAGCGGCTGCCGCAGGAGGCCGCGGTCGTGGAGCTCGACGTCACGGACACCGAGCACCTGGCGACGCTGGCCGACCGGCTCCGCGAGCAGGGCTTCGACTCCCTCGACGGCGTCGTGCACTCCATCGGCTTCGCGCCGCAGGAGGCGATGGGGGAGGGCTTCCCCGAGGTCGCCTGGGAGCACGCCGCCACCGCGTTCCAGGTGTCGGCCTGGTCCTACGCCTCCCTCACCCAGGCCTGCCGGCCCCTGCTGGCGAACCCGTCCTCGGTCGTCGGCCTGACCTTCGACGCCACCGTTGCCTGGCCGGTCTACGGCTGGATGGGCGCGGCCAAGGCGGCGCTGGAGTCGACCTCCCGCTACGTCGCCCGGGAACTCGGGCCCGAGGGGGTGCGGTCCAACATCGTCGCCGCCGGCCCGCTGCGCAGCATGGCCATGAAGTCCATCCCCGGCAGCGCCCAGTTCGAGGAGGCGTGGGAAGGCCGCGCTCCGCTCGGCTGGTCGGTCACCGACACCGAGCCCGCCGGCAGGGCCGTCGTCGCGCTGCTGTCGGACTGGTTCCCCGCCACCACCGGGGAGATCGTCCACGTCGACGGGGGCTTCCACGCCGTCGGCGTGTGAGTGCATCCGGCGACGCCCCGCAAGAAGAAAGAACCCACGTGCCCCGCGCCATCGTCGACATCACCCCTGCCGGTCAGCGTCCCGACGAGGACCCCTCGCTCGCCGTCCGCAACAACGGCGGCGTCGCGCCGTCGACCGAGCCGGCCCCGCCCGGACGGCGGGAGGCGCTGCTGCTCCTGTCGTTCGGCGGCCCGGAGGGCCACGACGACGTCATGCCGTTCCTCGAGAACGTCACCCGTGGCCGCGGCATCCCGCGGGAGCGGCTCGAGGAGGTCGCCGAGCACTACCACCACTTCGGTGGGGTCAGCCCGATCAACGACCAGAACAAGGCGCTGATCGCCGCCCTGGAGGCTGAGCTCCGCTCCGCCGGGATCGACCTGCCCGTCTACTGGGGCAACCGGAACTGGGCGCCCTACGTCGAGGACGTCTGGCAGCAGATGACCGACGACGGGATCCAGCACGCCTACGTGCTCGCGACGTCGGCCTACGCCTCGTTCTCCGGCTGCCGGCAGTACCACGAGGACATCGCCCGGGCCCGGACGGCGCTGACCGGCGACGCCGCCGCGCCCGGCGGCCCGACCGCGGAGAAGCTGCCGCACTACTTCGACGTGGACGGCTTCGTGCGGGCCAACGCCGATGCGCTCGCCGCGGCGCTCACCGAGCTGCCCGAGGACCTCCGCGACAGCGCCCGGCTGGTCGCGACGGCGCACAGCATCCCCGACACGATGGCCGCCGTCGCCGGGCCGGAGGGGCACGGCTACGAGGCGGAGCTGATGGCCGCCGCCCAGCAGGTGGTCGACCGCGCGGCTCCGGGCCGGCCGTTCGACCTGGTCTGGCAGAGCCGCAGCGGCCCGCCGTCGGTGCCGTGGCTGGAGCCCGACGTCAACGACCACCTGAGGGCGCTCGCGGAGTCGGGGGAGCGGGCCGTCGTCCTCTTCCCGGTCGGCTTCGTCAGCGACCACCTCGAGGTGATCTGGGACCTCGACAACGAGGCGAAGGAGACCGCCGGCGAGCTCGGCCTCGCCTTCGCCCGGGCCGCCACCGCCGGCACGCACCCGGCGTTCGTGACGGCGCTGCGCGAGCTGCTCGAGGAGCGCCGGGCCGGCGGCGAGCCCCGGCTGGGCACCAACTGCCCCGCGTCGTGCTGTTTCGTCCCCCCGCGCCCGAGCCGTCTCGCGGCGCACTAGACCGCTCTGGGGGTCCTCCTCGCGCTCTGGGGGTCCTGCAGGAGCCCCAGAGCGCGAGCAGAACCCCCACAGCGGCGGGGGATCGCGCGGCGCCTGCCTGATCGGGCCGAGTGGGGCCCGGAGGGTTCCGCGCAGGGCCGGTGCAGCGGCTCAGCGGCGGGCAGGACGGCCGTTGGTGGCGGTCTCGTCCGGAGGACGAGGGATGTTGTTGTAGGCGGCGACGACCGCTTCGCGCACCGCGTCGGAGAGCGGGCGCAGGGCGGCGTCGCGGGCGGCGGCCTGACCCCGGGTGACCGCGGCTCCGGGCGCGTCGGTCGCGGCGAGGTCCAGCACGGCGGCCAGCCGCTGGGCGCGGCCCAGCACCGACAGCGCCAGCGGGTCGTGGTCGAACGGCAGGCCGGGGGCCGGCTTTGGGCGGGCCAGATCGGCCAGCAGCGCGGGGACCTCGGGGTGCCAGCGCGCCAGGTCCAGGCCCACGAGGGTGCGGGCGGCGTCGCCGACGGCGAGGTCGAGGGAGCCCGACGCCGCCCGGAGCGTGCCCTCCACCGGCGGCGGGGGCGGCGCGCCGTCCAGCGGGAACGCCGTCCAGGTGACCACCTCCGGGCCCGTCCGGGGCACGAGCACCACCCGGTCGCCCACCGCGGCCTGACCGGCCTCCAGCGCCACCGGGGCCAGCCCCGGCACGGCCGGGAGCCCGCGGACGTCGCCGGGCACCGGCAGCACGAGGCGCAGCCGCCGCTCACCCAGCCCGCGCAGCGCGGTCAGCGCCGCCCCGAGCGGCACCGCCCCGGGCTCCCCGGGCATCCCGGTCACCAGGTGGGCGTGCGGGCCGGTCAGCGACTCCAGCGCCTCGTCGTAGGAGGTGCGTCCGGAGAGCCAGGCGGTGGCCCAGACCGCGAGGCGGCCGGCGGGGAAGTCGTGCACCGGCCGAGGCTACGAAGGCGCCGCCGGGCCGCCGCGCGGCCACCCGGACGCCGCTGCTCTGCCAGACTTCGAGCATGGCTGCCTGGCTGCTCTGGCTGATCGGTGCGGGACTCCTGGCGATCGGCGAGGTCTTCACCCTCGACCTGGTGCTGCTCATGCTGGCCGGCGGCGCCGTCGGCGGGATGACGGTCGCGCTGCTCGGCGGGGCCGCGGTGCTGCAGATCGTCACCTTCATCGTCGTCTCCGGTGTGCTGCTGGCGCTGGTGCGGCCGCTGGCGAAGAAGCAGCTCACCGACCGCACGCCCCTCCAGCTGGACGGCGTCGACACGCTCATCGGGAAGACGGCGAAGGTCACCCGGGACGTCGACGTCTCAGGCGGCCGGATCCGCCTCGGCGCCGACGAGTGGTCGGCCCGGAGCCAGCACAGCGGGGAGTCGTTCGCCGCCGGGGAGACGGTGCGCATCCTGCAGGTGGACGGCGCGACGGCGGTCGTCGGCGACGCGCTGGAGTGAACGCCGTGCACCGGGTGCTGACGCGGGGGGAGGTGGCGGGGGAGGATCGACGGTGACCCCCGACGAAGGGAGCCAGCCGTGGACGCGGCCCTCATCGCACTGCTCGTCATCGCCGTCCTGGTGATCGTCGTGATCGCCAAGAGCGTGACCATCGTTCCGCAGGCCCAGGCCAAGGTCGTCGAGCGGCTCGGCCGGTACAGCCGGACCCTGTCGCCGGGCCTCTCGCTGCTGGTGCCTTTCATCGACCGCGTGCGGGCCACGATCGACCTGCGCGAGCAGGTCATCTCCTTCCCGCCCCAGCCGGTCATCACCGCGGACAACCTGCAGGTCGGCATCGACACCGTCGTCTACTTCCAGGTCACCGACCCGCGGCTGGCCGTGTACGGCATCGCGAACTACATCACCGGCATGGAGCAGCTGACCACGACGACGCTGCGCAACGTCGTCGGCGGGCTGAACCTCGAGGGCGCCCTGACCGGCCGCGACGGCATCAACAGCCAGCTGCGCTCGGTCCTCGACGGCACGACCGGGCCCTGGGGCCTGCGCGTGGCGCGCGTCGAGATCAAGGCCATCGACCCGCCGCTGTCCATCCAGGACTCGATGGAGAAGCAGATGCGCGCCGACCGCGACAAGCGCGCGATCATCCTCACCGCGGAGGGCCAGCGGCAGGCGGCGATCACCTCCGCCGAGGGTGAGAAGGCCGCCGCGATCCTGTCGGCGGAGGGCAAGAAGCAGTCCGCGATCCTGGAGGCGGAGGCCGAGCGGCAGAGCCGGATCCTGCGCGCCGAGGGTGAGCGCGCCGCCCTGTACCTGCAGGCGCAGGGGCAGGCGAAGTCCATCGAGACGGTCTTCCAGGCCATCCACGACGGCAAGCCCGACCAGGGCCTGCTGGCCTACCAGTACCTGCAGACGCTGCCGCAGATCGCGCAGGGCGACGCCAACAAGATGTGGATCGTGCCCAGCGAGTTCAGCAAGGCGCTCGAGGGGCTGGCCAGCCTCGGCGGCGCCGAGGGCGGCAAGTCCTGGATGGACGTCGACCCCGCGCAGGGCGCCGGCAACGGCTCGTCGGGCGGCGGCCTGGACACGAGCACCTGGTTCGAGTCGCAGCTACCGGCCGCGGCCGAGCAGCCGGAGGCCCGGATCGAGCTGTCCAGCATCACCGACTCGGGGCCCGCCGTCCCGACGCCGCCGCCCCTGTCGCAGGTGACCCAGGACGTCCGGGACAGCGGCCCGGCGGCCGATCCCGTCGTCCGGGAGCAGTTCGGCACCGAGGACGGGCAGCAGTAGCCCCAGCACGCGCACCGGACGACGGTGGCCCAGGACCGCGAGGTCCTGGGCCCCCGTCGTCTCCGCCGCCTGCGGGGCGGGCGGGTCAATCCTTGAGCAGGCCCTCGCGGAGCTTGGCCAGCGTCTGGCTGAGCAGCCGGGAGACGTGCATCTGCGAGATGCCGATGTCGGCGGCGATCTGCGACTGGGTCATGTTGCCGAAGAACCGCAGGATCAGGATGCGCCGCTCGCGGGCCGGGATGGTGGCCAGCAGCGGCTGCAGCGACTCGCGGTACTCCACGCCCTCCAGCGCGGCGTCCTCCTCGCCCAGCGTCGCCGCCAGGGTGGGGGAGTCGTCCTCGCCGGAGAGCCGCTCGTCCAGCGAGCTGCTCCGGTAGGCGTTGGCCACGGCCAGGCCCTCGAGCACCTCGGCGCGGGGGATGCCCAGGTGCTCGGCGAGCTCCGACGGGGTCGGGGCGCGGCCGTTCTTCTGGGCGAGCTCGCCGACGGCGGCGTTCAGCGACAGGTGCAGCTCCTGCAGCCGGCGCGGCACGCGCACCGACCAGCCCTGGTCGCGGAAGTGCCGCTTGATCTCACCGGTGATCGTCGGCACCGCGAAGGAGAGGAACTCCACCCCGCGGGTCGGGTCGAACCGGTCGATCGCGGCGATCAGCCCGAGGGTGCCCACCTGCAGCAGGTCGTCGAACGGCTCGCCGCGGTTGCTGAACCGGCGGGCGAAGTGCCGCACCAGCGGCAGGTGCTCCTCGACCAGGATCTCCCGCAGCCGCTCACGGCGCGGGTCGTCCTTCTCCAGGGTGGCCAGCTCCGCGAACAGCGGCGCGGTGCGCTCGGCCCGCTTCCGGTTCTCCGACAGCGGCGGTGCGTCGGGCTCGGGAGCCGGCGCCACCTCGGCCGCCGGCTCGTCCGGGGTCTCGGCCGTGGGCTCGTCCGGGGTGTCGACAGGCGCCTCGGCCGTGGGGCCGACCGGCGTGCCGTCGTCGGCGGCGTTCAGCGGCTCCTCCTCGCGGGAGTCGGTGGCAGCCGACGGGCTCACCGGGCCACCGTGAGGTTCTGACCCGGACCGCCGCCCACCTCGGTCGGATGCTGGCCGGGCAGGTACTTCTCCAGGCTGATGACGGCGACCGGGGCGTCGGAGCCGTTCCCGCCGGGCACCTCGCGCTCGGTGGACCGGCGGCCCTCGACCGCGTCCACCAGGGCGGCGAGCACGGCCCAGCCGAAGCCGTCGGTGGGCACCTCGGTGCCGTCGGCGGTGGGCACCCAGGCGTCGATGTGCAGCCCGGCGCGGGTGGTCTCGAAGACCACGGTGAGCGGCGCGTCGCCCGCGACGACCGTGGTCAGGGTCGCGCAGGCCTCGTCGACGGCCAGCCGGAGGTCCTCCACCGCGTCGAGGTCGTAGTCCATGCGCATCGCCAGGTCACCGGCCATGGCCCGCACGGCGGGCAGCTGGGTGGCGGTGGTGGGCACTCGCAGCTCCAGCCGCTCCGCGCGTCGTCCGTCCTGCGCGAGGGTGCCCCTCGAGTCGACCATCCGTCGTCCGCTCCTTCGTCACCGGCGCGCTCGACCCTCGAGTCGCGGCCGTTCATCCTGCCGGGTGGCCCGGCCACCTGTGGGGCGGACCGGTTCCCGGTCACTGCACAAGCCTCCGGGTTGCCCGCAGGTAGGGGCCGGTGAAACGTGGCGACCGCCACGTGTTCCACGACCCCCGTACGCGGTTGCCGCGACCGGGGCCCTGTTGTTTCCTGGCCCGAGATGAGCGCCAGTTCCGGCAGTCTGCCACCCGCATCCGACGGCACCCTGGACGAGGGCTCCGCCGTGCTGCTCGCCGCGCTGGAGAGCGCGCCCGACGCGGTGTTCTGCCTGGCCGCCGACGCCGCCGAGCCGCTGTGGGCCAACGCCCGCGCGCGCGGGCTGGACGTCGGCCGCACCGGCCTGCCGGAGATCTCCGGCCGGCCGGTGGCCGACCTGGTCGAGGCCGCGGTGCGGAGCGGGCAGGCGGAGTGCGTGCACGGGACGCTCGGGCACGACGGGCCGGTGGCGACGGCGACGGCGCGCCCGATGACCGTCGCCGGGGGGCCGGGCGCCCTCGTCGTGATCGAGGCATCGGCCACCGATGACGTGCAGCGGGCACAGCAGTCGCTGCTCCCGCCGTCGCTGCCGATGCTCCCCGACGTCGGGCTGTCCGGCAGCTACCACCGGGCCACCGACCTCGCCGTGGCCGGCGGGGACTGGTACGACGCGGTGCCGCTGGGCAAGGGGCGCGTGGCCCTCGTCGTGGGCGACGCCGTCGGCCACGGCGTGCCCGCCGTCGGCGCGATGAGCCGGCTGCGCGGCGCGATGCGCTCGACGCTGCTGCGCGACCCCGAGCCGGCGGGGGTGCTGGCCACCCTGGACGCCTTCGCCGCGCAGATGGACGACGTCGAGGGCACCTCGGTCTTCTACGGCGTCCTGGACGCCGCGACCGGGCGGCTGGTCTACAGCGCCGCCGGTCACCCGGCGCCCCTCGTGGTGCGGGCCGACGGCCGCAGCTCGTTCCTGGCGGTGACGCCGCGGCCGCCGCTGGGCAGCCTGCCCGGGGCTCCCGCGCCGGTGCACGAGGACGTCCTGCCCCAGGGCGCCACGCTGGTGCTGTTCTCCAACGGCGCGGTCGCCGGAGCGGCCGAGCGGCCCACCGACGCCCTCGACCGCCTCGGCGAGGCCGCCCGCGAGGTGCTGGAGACGCCCGGCGCGCTGGACGTCGAGGCCGTGTCGGGCCTGGCGGGCGCGATCGCGGAAGGGGTGCGCCGACCGAACGGCTGGCTGGACGACGTCGCCGTCCTGGTGGCGCACCGCCGGGCCACCACGCACGAGGCGCTGCGGCTGGACCTCGTCGCCGTCCCGTCGGCGCTGCCGGGGGTGCGCCGCCGGCTCACCGCCTGGCTCACCGGGCTGGGCATGGGGGAGCAGGACCGGGTCGGCGTCATGGTCGCCGTCGGCGAGGCGTGCGCCAACGCGGCCGAGCACGCCTACCGGGGCACCGAACCCGGCCCGATGTCGGTGACCGCGCAGGTCGACGTCGACGGTGTGCTGACCGTGACCGTCCAGGACGAGGGCACGTGGCGGCCGCCGGACCGCGATCCCGGCGACCGCGGGCGCGGGCTGCTGATCATGCGGCAGCTCGTCGACGGCGTGACGCTCGAGGAGGACCACGGGACGACGGTCACGCTCAGTTTCCGGCTGCGCCGCACCCCGGACGTGGACCTCGCCCAGCACCGGCTCCCCGACAACGCCGACGTGGTGGTCGACCGCGCGGGGGAGCGGCCCGTGGTCCGGGCCAGCGGCGCGGTCGACGGCGCGGCCGCCGAGCAGTTGCGGATCCGGATGCTGGAGGCCACCCACGGCGGGGCGATGCCGATGGAGCTGGACCTGGCCCGCGTCAGCCTGTTCAGCAGCGCGGCCGTCCGCGTGGTGCTCGCGATGGCGCGGATCGCCCGCGACGAGTCCTGGCGGCTGGTGGTGCACGCGCCCGCGGGCGGGGTGACCCGGCACGTGCTGGAGATCAGCGGTCTGGACGGCCTGGTCGAGCTGCGCTGAGGCGTGACCCTCCGTCCCGGCGGGTTTGCGGAACGGCTGCGGTGCTCATCCACCGCCCGTGAGACTGCGGCGTAGCGACGTGCACGGCCCTGGTTACCGGCGCCGGAGGGCAGGGCGGGGCTTCGCCTACTACGACACCGACGGAACGCTGATCAAGGACGACCGGCTGGACCGGATCCGGGCGCTGGCCGTCCCGCCGGCCTGGCGGGACGTCTGGATCTGCCCGTGGCCCAACGGCCACATCCAGGCGACCGGACTGGACGCGGCCGGGCGCCGGCAGTACCGGTACCACGACGCCTGGCGGGCGCGGCGCGACGCGGAGAAGCACGAGCGGGTGCTGGAGATCGCCCAGCAGCTTCCCGACGTCCGTGACGCGGTCGTCGCCGCGCTGCGGACGCGCGGGCTCAACCGGGAGCGGGTGCTGGCCACGGCGGTCCGGCTGCTCGACCTCGGCGCCTTCCGGGTGGGCAGCGAGCAGTACGCCGAGGAGAACGGCACCTACGGGCTGGCGACCCTGCGGCGCGAGCACGTGCGGGTGCGCGGGGAGCGGACGTTCTTCTCCTACACCGCCAAGGGCGGCATCGAGCGCGAGATCGAGCTGACCGACCGGCCCACCGCCACCGTCGTCCGGCAGCTGCTGGAACGCCCCGAGGGCACCGGCGAGGAACTGCTGGCCTACCGGACCGACGACGGTGGATGGCGGGACGTCACCAGCGACGAGATCAACGGCTTCCTCAAGGAGATCAGCGGCGCGGAGATCACCGCGAAGGACTTCCGGACCTGGAACGCCACCGTCATGATGGCCGCCACGCTCGCCGAGGTGCCGCCGCCGAAGACGAAGACGGCGCGCAAGAAGGTCGTCAGCGCGGCGTACCGGACCGTCTCGGAGCAGCTGGGGAACACGCCGGCGGTCTGCAAGGCCAGCTACGTCGACCCCCGCGTCGTCGACCGGTTCGAGCACGGGGAGACCGTGGCGGATGCGCTGCGGGCGGCGGGCGAGGCCGAGGCGGACCGGGACGCGCAGCGCACGCTGGAGCAGGCCGTCTGCGCGCTGCTCTCGGCCTGACGACGACGAGGGCCCCCGCCAGGTACGGCGGGGGCCCTCGTCGGGTGCCGGGGTGGACCCGGCGGTCGATCAGCGCGCGGGGCTGTCGGCGATCGTGAACAGGTCGATCAGGCCGGTGACCTCGAGCGGCCGGGTGACGGCGCGCGTCGTGGCGATCAGCCGGAGGGCGACCTCGCGGCTGCGGGCCGACTTCTGCGTCTCCACGAGAACGGCCAGCCCGGCGGAGCCCAGGAACTGGACGCCGGACAGGTCGATCACGAGCTCACGTGGCTGCTGCTCGAGCTGGCTGTCCAGGGTCGAACGGAGCACGGGGGCGGTGAAGGTGTCCACCTCGCCGACGACCGTCACCGTGACCGTGCCGTCCTCGTCGGTGGAGGTCGACAGCGTGATCACGTCGTCGAAGGGTGCCTCGGTGCCCTCGGTCGACACGTCGGGCTGCCCCTCGGCAGGCAGGTCGGAAGTGCTCACGGACAGTTGCTCCTCTCGGCGGCACCCGGACGGCTGCCCGCCCGGACAATCTACCGCTCGTGCGTGCCGGGGACCCGTGGTCCCCGATGCGCCGGTGGTCGAACGTGGTGTGTGTGCCGGACCACCGGTCCGGCACGGTGCGGCTACCTGCTGAACCGCTGACCCAACGTAGACAACCTGCCGCGCGCGCGCCAACCCACCCCCCGGGACACACCCGAGGGGGTGCCGGGGGTGGGTGGGAGCCGCGTCTGCGGGAGCGCTCAGCCGTCGATGACGTGGACCGCGCTCTCCTCGGGGCCCTCGCCGCCGATGGGCACGTCGGCGGTGGCCTCGACGTCGTCGGCGGTGCGGTTGGTGCCGGAGTCGCTCTCGGGCGTGGTGGAGGTGTCCTGCTCGAGCTGGGCGTCGGCCCGCTGCGGGTCCTCGGCCGGGCGGACGTCCGCGGCGTCCTCGGGGACCTCCCGGTCCAGCCGCCCGCTGAGCGACTCGCCCTCGGACTGCTCGAAGGCGGTGGTGCCGAAGTCGGTGGTCGCGGTGGCGTGCTCGCCGGGGAGCGGCTCGAACTGGGGGTCCTCGGCCCGCTCCATGGTGGGCGAGTCGTCCTGCGACACCTCGGGGACGCCGTCGTCCTCGGGGAAGATGTCGCGCGCGGTCTGGCCCTCGGGCTGCGTCATGCCATGTCTCCGTCTCTGCGCGATGGGTGCGCCTGCTCTGCGTGCGTCCGGCGGGGACGCGGAGCCGGTCGGGGACCGGCGTCGGACCACCGCCCTACCCGGCGGGTGCCCGGGCATGCGCCGGTGTGCGTCGGCGCACTCCTGCGCCTGCGGCGGCATGGCCGGCGCACGGCGGGGGTAGCCGGGGTCCCATGGCGATCGCAGACGAGGTGCAGCGGGTCGGGGCACCCCTCTTCCGGTGGGCGCGGACCCAGAAGCGCGAGTACACGAACGGCGAGGCCCGGCCGCTGGGCAGCGACCTGGGCGCCATGGGGGTGTACTCCAGCCTCGTGGCGGCGGGCGCCGTCGCGGTGCGCGCCTCCGGCCGGCAGCTGCCGGAGCGGATCCCCTTCGGCGACGCCGCGCTGCTGACGATCGCGACGTTCCGGCTGGCCCGCCGGCTGGCCAAGGACCCGGTGACCGCCCCGCTCCGCGCGCCGTTCACCTCCTTCCAGGGGGCCTCGGGGCACGCAGAGGTGGCCGAGGAGGTGCGCGAGCACGGTGGGGTGAAGCACGCCGTCGGGGAGCTGCTCACCTGCCCGTTCTGCCTGGCGCAGTGGGTGGGGACGGCGTTCGTCTTCGGCTACGTCTCCGCGCCGCGGGCCACCCGGCTGGCCGCGCTCACCATGACCACGGTCGCCGGCTCGGACGTCCTGCAGTTCGTGTACGACGCCATCCAAAACGGCGCGCTGGCGCCGGCCGAGGGCGAGGACCAGCCGCCGTCCTGACCGGTCGCGGTCCTCCGACAGGGGGACGCGGCGCGTCGTTCGCGCTGCCGCGGGTACGCCTCCGGACCTATTCTGCGATCTTGACCCGGCTCCGGGTCCGGACCGCCCGGGGAACCGGGTGCGAGGGAGGGTCGGCATGCGATCGATCTGGCGCGGCGCCGTGTCGTTCGGCCTGGTCAGCATCGGCGTGAAGCTGTACTCCGCGACCGAGGACCACGACATCCGGTTCCACCAGGTGCACGCCACCGACGGCGGCCGGGTGAAGTACAAGCGGGTCTGCTCCATCGACGGCGAAGAGGTCGAGTACGCCGACATCGCCAAGGGTTACGAGCTCCCCGACGGCCAGCTGGTCGTGCTCACCGACGAGGACTTCGAGGAGCTGCCGCTGACCACGCGGCGGGAGATCGAGGTGCTGGAGTTCGTCGACCAGGACCAGATCGACCCGATCCACTTCGAGAAGACCTACTACCTGGAGCCCGACGGCCCCGCGACCCGCCCGTACGTGCTCCTGCGCGACGCGCTCGAGAACGCCGGCCAGGTGGCGATCACCAAGATCGCGATCCGGCAGCGGGAGTCGCTGGCGGCGCTCCGGGTCCGCGAGGGCGTCCTGGTCCTGCACACCATGCGCTGGCCGGACGAGATCCGGCGCCCCGACTTCGCCTTTCTCGACGAGGACGTCGCCGTCCGGCCGCAGGAGCTGCAGATGGCGGAGGCGCTGATCTCCTCGATGTCCGGCGACTTCGACGCCAGCGAGTTCACCGACGACTACCGCGAGGCCATGACGGCGCTGCTGGAGGCCAAGCAGACCGGTGGCGAGGTGCAGTCGGCGCCGGAGGTGCCCGACAGCGGCGCCGCCGTCGTCGACCTGATGAGTGCCCTGCGCCGGAGCGTGGAGCGGGCCCGCGGTGGTGAGGAGGCCCCGGCCGCGCCGGCGGAGAAGGCCCCGGCGGAGAAGGCCGCGCCGGCGAAGAAGGCGGCGGCCAAGGCCCCGGCGAAGAAGGCAGCGCCCGCGAAGAAGGCCCCGGCGAAGAAGGCCACCCCGGCGAAGAGCACCACGGCGAAGAAGACCACTCCCGCGAAGAACGCTGCGGCGACGAAGGCGACGGCGGCGGAGAAGACCGCCAGCGCGGGGAAGCCGCCGGCCAAGCGCGCCCGCCGCAGCGCCTGACGTGCCCGCCCGCCGCGGCGGCCGGCGCGACGACCCGCTGGCCGAGTACCGCGCCAAGCGGGACCCGGCCCGCACCGCCGAGCCGATCCCGCCTGCCGGGCAACCGCTGCCGACGGGCGCGGGCGACACGTTCGTCGTCCAGGAGCACCACACGCCCCGCGGCCGCACGGGCGAGCGGGTGCACTGGGACCTCCGGCTCGAGCGCGACGGTGTCCTGAAGAGCTGGGCGGTCCCGAAGGGGCCGCCGCTGGAGCCGGGCGCGAACCGGCTCGCCGTCCCGATCGAGGACCACCCGCTTGAGTACGCCTCCTTCGCGGGAACCATCGCCGCGGGCGAGTACGGCGGCGGCGAGGTGGCCATCTGGGACGCCGGCCGCTACGCCACCGAGAAGTGGGACGAGCGGCACGTCATCGTGACGTTCGACGGACGCCGGCTCACCGGTCGCTACGCGCTCTTCCCGCTCGCCGACGGCACCTGGAACATGCGGAAGCTGGACGCCACTCCACCGCCGGAGGCGCCGCCCGCGCCGCTGCCGATGCTGGCCACCGCGGGCGGGCTGCCGACGGCCGCGGAGGACGGCGGCTGGGGCTACGAGTTCAAGTGGGACGGCGTGCGAGCGGTCGCCACCGTGCGGGCCGGTGCGCCGACGCTGACCTCGCGCAAGGGCACCGACATCACCGTCCGCTACCCCGAGGTGGGGCGGCTGCCCGGCGCGCTGGCCGGTCGCGACGCCGTCGTCGACGGGGAGATCGTGCTGATGGACGCGGCCGGGCGCCCTGACTTCGGTGCGCTGCAGAACCGGATGCACCGCACCGGCCCGGAGGTCCCGCGGATGGCGGCGGCCGCCCCGGTCACCTACCTGGTGTTCGACCTGCTGGCGCTCGACGGCGAGGACCTGCGCGGGCGGCCCTACGCCGAGCGGCGCGAGCTGCTCGACGAGCTCGCGCCCGCCGGGCACCGCTGGGTGCTCACGCCGTGGTTCCGGGGCGGGGGCGCGGAGGTGCGGGCAGCCAGCGAGGAGAACGGCCTGGAGGGCGTCGTCGCCAAGCGGCTGGACTCGCCGTACCGGGAGGGGGTGCGCAGCCCCGACTGGCGGAAGGTCAAGAACTTCTTCACCCAGGCGGTCGTCGTCGGCGGCTGGCGGCCCGGGCAGGGCCGGCGGGCGGGGACCATCGGCTCGCTCCTGGTCGGCGTGCCCGACGACGAGGGCCGGCTGGTCTACGTCGGGCACGTCGGCACCGGCTTCAGCGACCTGGACCTGCGCCACCTGCAGCGCACCCTCACGCCGCGCTCCACGCCCCCGTTCGACGGCGCCCTGCCGCGGGAGGTGACCCGTGACGCCCGCTGGGTGGAACCCGATCTCGTCGGCGAGGTCGCCTACGCGGTGTGGACGGCGGAGGGGCGGCTCCGGCACCCGGCCTGGCGCGGGGTGCGCGAGGACCTGGAGCCCGACGACGTGGTGCACGAACCGTGAGCGGAGCGCGCCGCGGTGGCGAACCGGGGTCATGGTGAGCCCGGCTCGGCAGCGGGTGGAGATCGCCGGGCGGCAGCTGGCCGTGAGCAACCTGGAGAAGGTGCTCTTCCCGGAGGTGGGCGTCACCAAGGCACAGGTCATCGACTACTACGTGCGCATCGCGCCGGTGCTGCTGCCGCACCTGGCCGGTCGGCCGGTCACCTTCACCCGGTGGCCCGACGGTGTGGAGGGCCAGGCGTTCTTCGAGAAGAACAGCGCCCGGCACGCCCCCGAGTGGGTGCGCCGGGTGACGCTGCCCAGCCCCGGCAGCTCGCGGGGCCGGGAGACCCTCGACATGGTCGTGCTGGAGGACGTCGCCGACCTGGCCTGGGCGGCGAACCTCGCCGCGCTGGAGCTGCACGTGCCGCAGTGGCAGGTGGACGACGAGGGCGTGGCGCAGCTGCCCGACCTGCTGGTGCTCGACCTCGACCCCGGCCCGGACGCCGGGATCGCCGAGTGCTGCGAGGTCGCCGAGCGGCTCGGGCAGCGGCTGGAGGCCGACGGACTGGACCCGGTGGTCAAGACGTCGGGCTCCAAGGGCATGCAGGTGTACGCCCCGATCGAGCCGCCGGCCGACCGCGAGCACCCCAGCCGGTACGCCAGGAAGCTGGCGCAGGAGCTGTCGGCCGAGACGCCCGAGCACGTGGTCTGGCGGATGGAGAAGGCGCTGCGCCCCGGCAAGGTGCTCATCGACTGGAGCCAGAACAACCCGGCCAAGACGACGGTGGCGCCCTACTCGCTGAGGGCGCGCGCCGGGGCCACCGTCTCCACGCCGATCGGGTGGGACGAGGTCGACGCCGTCCGCGCGGGATCCCTCGACCCGGCGGCGCTCCGGTTCACCACCGCGGACGTGCTCGCCCGGGTCGAGGAGTACGGCGACCTCTTCGACGTGGCCGGCGCCGTTCGCGTCCCCCTGCCCGAGGTCTGAGGTCCGCCCTCCTGGGCCCCCGCACGCTCGGCGCACACCGCTCGGTGAGGCGCCGGAAATGTCGCACCTCGAACGTATGTTCACCTCATGCCGGTGGCCGATCTGGAGCGTTCGCCCGTGGAGGGCGTGCTGGTGGGCTGGGCGCTGGAGCGGTCGCCGTCGGTGGATCGCCTACCGGTGGGTGTGCTGACCGCCGCCGAGGTCGCGGCGGAGCTGGAGCGGGTGCACGCGCGCAGGGCGATGGACGCCGCCTACGAGGCGGAGCTGGTCGTGGCGCTGGCGGGGCACCGGCTCGACGTCGACGATCCGCCGCCGGGGCATCCCGGGGCGCGCCGGCGGGGGAGCGGGTCGCCGGTGCCCGGGACGTCGGAGTTCCTGCCCGATGAGCTGGCGGCGGTGCTGAACTGCTGCCGGTCCTTCGCCGGCGGGGTGCTGGCCGACGCCCACCAGCTGGTGGACCGGATGCCGGCGGTGTGGCGGGCGTGCGGTGCCGGGGAGCTGGACTGGTTCCGGGCGCGGGTGTTCGCCGACGTGCTGGGTGCGGCCTCTGACGAGGTGGTGGCCGTGGTGGTGCCGGCGCTGCTGCCGGTGGCGGCGGGGTTGTCGTCGGGGCGGCTGCGCAAGCGGCTCCTGGCGGCGGCGATCGCTGCGGACGAGTCCTTCGCCGAACAGCGCCGCCGGCAGGCGGAGCGGCGGGCCGGGGTCCGCACCTATGCCACCGCCGACGGGATGTCGGTGTTCGCCAGCGAGCTGCCGTCGGCGGTGGCCGCCGCGATGTGGTCGGTGATCGACCGGGTCGCGCAGCTGACCCGCACCGCCGGGGACGACCGGCCGATCGGGCTGCTGCGCGCGCCGAGGCGCACGCCGCGCTGGTGCTCGACCCGGGCGGCACCGACGGTCCGGCGTTCACCGGGCACGTCACCGTGCTCGCCCCGCTCCCGGCACTGGACCGCTCGCGCGACCACCAGGGCGCGGGCGCCCCTGCCGGCCGCCGGAGCTGCGACGGGCAGTCCGATGTCACGGGCGAGTGCGGTCCGGCCGTGAACGGCATCCCGATCACCTCGGCGCACCTGCGGGAACTGCTGGCCGGGATCGGTGCGATGGGGCCAGGCCCCGCCCGGCGGCAGCCTGGCGGTGGCGATCACCGACGAGCACGGCGCGCTGCTGGCCACCGCCACCCCGGCCGAGCTGGCCCGGCTGGCCGCCCGCGGCTGCCCCGCCCACGGCCGGGACGCCGCCTGCAGCTGTACGCTGCTCGGGCCGCCGGGAGAGCGCTCCGGCTACGACCGGTCGGCCGCGCAGGAACGCTTCCTCCGGCTGCGCGACCGCACCTGCCGGCATCCCGGCTGCGCGCAACCGGCCGGGCGCACCGATCTCGATCACGTCGTGCCCTACGACTGCGGCGGGCGCACCGCCTGCCAGAACCTCTGCTGCCTGTGCCGCACCCACCACCGGCTCAAGACCTTCGCCCGCGGCTGGCGGTTCCAGATGCAGCCCGACGGCACGCTCACCGTGACGACGCCCTCGGGAATCACCCGCAGCACTCGCCCACCGGGCCTGCGCGACCCCGCGCACCAACCCGCGCTGCCCGCGCCACCGCGGCCGCCACCGGACGACACGCCACCACCGTTCTGAGGACCGTCGGCGTGGTGGCCCGAGGGCGAGCCTCGGGCCGCGGCGATGATCATGGCCGCCCGGAATGAGACCATTCGCCCATGTCAGTCGCAGGTCCGCAGGATCCCCGCACCACCGACGTCGGGCGGCTGGTCGTCCGCTGCCCCGACCGGCCGGGGATCGTCGCCGTGCTCAGCGGGCTGATGGCCGACGTCGGCGCCAACATCACCGAGTCGCAGCAGCACTCCTCCGACCCCAGCGGCGGCACGTTCACCCTCCGGCTCGAGTTCGTGCTGGCCGGCCTGGCCACGCGCCGTCCCGAGCTCGAGCAGCGGCTGGCCGCGCTGGCGGAGCAGTGGCAGCTGGCCTGGCGGCTGGTCGAGGCGGCCCACCGGCCCACCGTGGCGGTCTTCGTGAGCCGGACCGATCACGTGCTGCAGGAGCTGATCTACCGGGTGCGCGCCGGCGACCTGCGCGCCGAGATCGTCGCGGTGATCTCCAACCACCCGGACCTCGAGCCGGTCGCCGCCGCCGCGGGCATCCCGTTCCACCACGTGCCGGTCACCCCGGGCACCAAGGCCGCGGCCGAGGCGCGGGCGCTGGAGCTCGTGGGCGACGTCGACCTGGTGGTGCTGGCCCGCTACATGCAGATCGTCTCGCCGGAGTTCTGCGCGCGGTTTCCCGAGCGGCTGATCAACATCCACCACAGCTTCCTGCCGGCGTTCGTGGGCGCCAACCCGTACCAGGCGGCGCACGACCGGGGCGTGAAGCTGATCGGGGCGACCGCGCACTACGTCACCGCCGAGCTGGACGCCGGGCCGATCATCGAGCAGGAGGTCGCGCGGGTCGACCACCGGGCGACGGTCGAGGACATGCGCCGGGTCGGCCGGTACGTCGAGCGGCAGGTGCTCGCGCAGGCGGTCACCTGGCACGTGGAGGACCGCGTCATCGTCGAGGGCGACCGCACGATCGTCTTCGCCTGACCCCGCCCCGGCGCCGTACCGCAGGACGCCGGAGATGTCGTCCTCCGCACAGTTCGTGCGGAGGACGCCGGAGACGTCGTCGTCGCACGGCTCGTGCGCAGGACGCCGGAGACGTCGTCGTCGCACGGCTCGTGCGCAGGACGCCGGGGCTCCGGTGGTTCGGGACCGGCCGGCCGGGGAACCGGGTGACGGTGGGTTCGCGGGCGGACGCGGACGGGTGGTCCGGCTCACTCCGCGTGTCGTTGTCTTGACTCAATCAAGAAAAGCGCGTTGGATGGCCAGCGATGGAGACGACCTGGGCGCACCAGCTGCGGGAGGCCGGGCTGCGCGTGACGCGGCCCCGGTTGTCCGTGCTGAGCGTCCTGGCCGACCAGCCCCACGCCGACGCCGATTCGATCGTGACCGGCGCGCGGCAGCTGCACCCCTCGCTCTCCCCCCAGGCCGTCTACGGCGTCCTCAAGGCGTTCGTCGCCGCGGGGATCGCCCGCCGGATCGAGCCCGCCGGGGCGCCGGCGCTGTTCGAGCTGCGGGTGGGTGACAACCACCACCACCTGGTCTGCCGCTCGTGCGGCACGGTCGCCGACGTGGACTGCGTCGTGGGTGCGGCCCCCTGTCTGAGCCCGTCGGACACCGCAGGCTTCGTCGTGGACGAGGCCGAGGTCGTGTTCTGGGGGCTCTGCGCCACCTGTCGGAGCCGTGACCGGCAGGTCGCGGCAGGCACCGACTCCATGCAGGTCGAACTGCAGCACCACATCCGAGGAGGAGCAGGAGCATGACCGACGTCGCATCGCAGGGCACGGCGCCCAGCCAGGCCGGCAAGCCGGTCCTGACCAACCGTCAGGGCCACCCGGTCTACGACAACCAGAACCAGCGGACGGTCGGGGCCCGCGGCCCGGCGACCCTGGAGAACTACCAGTTCCTCGAGAAGATCAGCCACTTCGACCGGGAGCGCATCCCGGAGCGCGTGGTGCACGCCCGCGGCGTGACCGCCTACGGCTACTTCGAGGCCGACGGGACGGTCGGTGACGAGCCGATCGCGAAGTACACCCGCGCGAAGCTCTTCTCCGAGAAGGGCAAGAAGACCGACCTGGCGATCCGCTTCTCGACCGTGGCCGGTGGCCGGGACTCCTCCGAGATGGCGCGCGACCCGCGCGGCTTCGCGGTGAAGTTCTACACCGAGGAGGGCAACTGGGACCTCGTCGGCAACAACCTGGGTGTCTTCTTCATCCGGGACGCCATCAAGTTCCCGGACTTCATCCACTCGCAGAAGCCGGACCCCGTCACCTTCGAGGCCAGCGTCGCCGAGCGGGCGTTCGACTTCTTCAGCCAGACCCCTGAGGCCCTGCACATGGTCTCCCTGGTCTTCAGCCCCCGCGGTCTGCCGGCCTCCTACCGGCACATGCAGGGCTTCGGCGTGAACACCTACAAGTGGGTCAACGCCCAGGGCGAGACCGTGCTGGTCAAGTACCACTGGCTGCCCAAGCAGGGCGTGAAGTCCTACACCGCCGCCGATGGTGCCGCCGTCCAGGCGCAGACCCTCGGTGCGCACACCAAGGACCTCTACGACTCGATCGCCAACGGCGACTTCCCGTCGTGGGACCTGCACGTGCAGCTCATGAGCGACGACGAGCACCCCGAGCTCGACTTCGACCCGCTCGACGACACCAAGGTGTGGCCGGAGGAGGTCTTCCCGCTCCGCAAGGTCGGGACGATGACCCTCAACCGGATGCCCGAGGACTTCTTCGCCGAGAACGAGCAGATCTCCTTCGGTACCGGCGTGCTCGTCGACGGCCTGGACTTCTCCGACGACAAGATGCTGGTCGGCCGGACCTTCTCCTACTCCGACACCCAGCGCTACCGGGTGGGCCCGAACTACCTGCAGCTGCCGGTGAACCGTCCCAAGGTGGGCGTGAACACCAACCAGCAGGGCGGCTCGATGTCTTACGGCCGCGACAACGTGGGCGACAACCCGCACGTCAACTACGAGCCGTCGATCACCGGCGGCCTGCGGGAGGCCACCTACCCCACGCACGACGAGCAGGGCCCGGTCATCAACGGCCGGCTCACCCGCAAGCGGATCCCGCGGACGAACGACTACAAGCAGGCCGGCGAGCGCTACCTGCTGAGCGAGCAGTGGGAGAAAGACGACCTGGTGACCAACCTGGTCGGCGCCCTCCAGCAGTGCCGCCGCGAGATCCAGGAGCGGATGGTCTGGCACTTCTTCATGTGCGAGGACGAGTGGGGTCAGCGCGTCGGTGACGCGCTCGGCATCACCGCTGACGACGTCCGCGACCTGCCCCCGCTGCAGACGCAGACCCTCTCCGAGGAGGAGCAGCAGCGCGCCGCGAACCTCGGCAAGAACGGTCCGCGCGACGTGACCGGGCTGGTCATGACGCACTGCGTGCCCAACGAGCACGTCGTCGTCGCCTGACCTGAGGCACAGCACACCGCGGCGGGCCGCGACCGGATCTCCGGTCGCGGCCCGTCCGCCGTCCGGGTGGTCCGTGCCCGCCCGGATGCGCCCGAGCGCGGTCCCCGCGAGGGGCATTCCCGCATCCGGGCGCCTGCGAGCGGTCCAGGCGCTGCGCCCGCCGGGGAGACGGCCGAGGCTGGTTCCCACACCTGTGGGAACCGGCCTCGGCCGCCTTGGGTCGCGGGGTGCGCCCCGGGTCAGTCGCGGGGGCGGTTGCGGTCCTGGTCGGCCAGGAACCGCTCGAACTCCGCACCGATCTCCTCGGCGCTGGGCACCTCGCCGGCGCTGCCGAGGAGGTCGCTGCCCTCGCGGGCGGCGGTGAACGAGTCGTACTGCTGCTCCAGGGCGGCGACGACCGCGGTGTTGTCGGTCGACCGCGCGATCTGCTCGTCGATCTCTGTGCGGTTGGCCTCGGCGGCCTCCTGCAGCGCCTGGGTGGGCAGGCTCAGCCCGCTCAGCCGCTCCAGGTGCTCGAGCAGGGTCACCGAGGCGGCCGGGTAGGTCGCCTGGGCGAGGTAGTGGGGGACGTGCGCGGCGACCCCGAGGGCGTCCACGCCGGCCTCCCCCATGCGCAGCTCCAGCAGGGCCGAGACGCTGCCGGGGATGCGCATCTCGCCCCAGTACACGGGATAGGGCTCGATGAGCTGCCGCCGCGTCGCGTGGGCGGTGACGGTGACCGGCCGGGTGTGCGGCACCGGCATCGGGATGGCCTGCAGGGCGATCACCGAGGTGACGCCGAGCCGCTCGACGAGCTGCCCGACGGCGGCGACGAACCGCTCCCAGGCGTAGTCCGGCTCGGCCCCGTGCAGCAGCAGGAAGGACTCACCGGCGTCGTCCTCGACCGCGTAGAGTGCGATCTCCGGCGCGCTGAACGCCTCGTAGCGGTCGGTGTTGAACGTCATGCGCGGCCGACGGGCGCGGTAGTCGACCAGGCTGTCGGCGTCGAAGCGGGCGACGACCTCGTGCGGCAGCGCGGCCAGCAGGTGGGCGCCGGCCAGCGTCCCGGCGGACGCGGCGTCGAAGTCGCCGGCGAGGTCGTGCACCAGTACCAGCCCGCGCCGCTGGGACGGGTCGCCGACGGCCGACTCGCGGGCGAGGAAGCGCTCCGCCGCCGGGAGCAGCTCGACGAAATCCTCCGGTCGCTGCGGCACGGTCGTCCTCCTCAGGGTCTGATCGGTGCGACACCAGGTCGCACCTGCCGGTACAGCCCCTGCCGGGGCCACTGCATTCCCGCCGGGGCCGCCGTCCCCCGGACGCGGCGGATCAGCGCGCCGCGCCGTCCTCCCTGGACGCCCCGTGCGGGCCGGCCGGCCTGGTCTCCGTGGCCGGCCTGGTCTCCGTGGCGCCGCCGTCGTCCTCCGGCGACGTGACCGGCTCCCGGACGAGGTGGGCGCCCGTCTCGTCGGCGGTGATCTGCGCACGCGTCCCGTCGGGGAGGATCTCCGGCGACTTCCCGTCGAGCTGGTCCCGGGCGTAGCGGTAGGAGACGGCGATGAGCGCGGTCACCGGGACGGCGAGGAAGGCGCCGATGATGCCGGCCAGGCTGGCCCCCGCGGTGACGGCCAGGATGACCACGCCGGCGTGCAGGTTGAGCCCGCGGCCCTGCAGGATCGGCTGCAGCACGTTGCCCTCGAGCTGCTGCACGAGGATCACGATGCCCAGCACGATCAGCGCCGTCGTGAAGCCGCTGTCGACCAGCGCGATGAGCACCGCGAAGCCGCCGGCGACGAAGGCACCGATGATCGGGATGAACGCGCCGAAGAAGGTGAGCACGGCCAGTGGCAGGACCAGCGGCACGCCGAGGATCCACAGCCCCAGGGCGATGAAGAAGGCGTCGGCGAACCCGACGATGGCCTGCTGGCGGATGAACTCCGAGAGCGTCGACCACGTCTTGTAGGACAGCGCGGCCACGTGCGGGGCGGCGGGCGGGCCGGTCTGGGCGGCCAGCCACGGCACCCAGCGGGGACCGTCCTTCAGGAAGAAGAAGGTCAGCACGAGCGCCAGGACCAGGTTGATCAGCAGGCCGCCGATCGCCGTGGCGCCGGTGACGGCGTACTGCGCGATGTTCTGCGCGTTGCCCTGGATCGAGTCGATCGCCTGGTCGACGGCGCCGCCGATCTGCTCCTGACCGAGGTTGAACGGCGGGCCGGTGAGCCACTCCTGCAGCTGCTGCAGGCCGACGCTGACGCCGGCGGCGAGCTCCTCGACCTGGCCCACGACCGGCGGTGCGATGAGCGCGATGATGCCGCCGAAGGCGGCGAGGAACGCGATCAGGACGGTGATCGCGGCGAGCGCCGCCGGCCAGCCGTGGTTGCGGAGGAAGCGCGTGGGCGGCCACAGCACCGTGGTGAACAGCAGCCCGAGGACGACGGGGAGCAGGACCACCCACAGCTTCCCGATGACGTAGCCGATGACGATCAGCCCGCCGACGACGAGCAGCAGCTCGGCCGAGGCGATGGCCAGCGACCGGCTCGCCCGCTGGAGGCGCTGCCCGCGCAGGTTGGTCGGTGCCGGTGCGTGCGTCGCGGGCCGGACGCCGGGCTCCGGCGTCGGCTGGTCGGGCTCGACGTCGGCCGTCTCGTCCGGTGACGGGTCGGTGCGACCGGGCAGGCGGATCCTCATGCTGCGATCTCAGCACAGATGCGGGAACAGGACCGGGCGGGAAACGATCATCACACCCGCGTCGTAGCGTTCGGTCCATGCCGAAGATCGCGACCGCCGACCGGGTCGACCGGGACGCCCTGCTGGAGTTCCTCCGCCCACGGCACCGCGCGGTGCTGGTGACCCGCCGGCGCGGAGGAGCCGTGCAGCTGTCCCCGGTGACCTGCGGGATCGACGCCGAGGGGCGGGTCGTCGTGTCGACCTACCCGCAGCGGGCCAAGGTGACCAACGCCCGCCGGGACGCCGCGGTGTCGCTGTGCGTGCTCTCCGACGAGTGGGACGGCCCCTGGGTGCAGCTCGACGGCGAGGCGGAGGTGCTCGACCTGCCCGACGCCCTCGAGCCGCTGGTCGACTACTACCGCGCGATCAGCGGGGAGCACCCGGACTGGGACGAGTACCGCGCGGCGATGACGCGGCAGGGGAAGTCCCTGCTGCGGATCACCGTGACCGGGTGGGGGCCCGTCGCCACCGGCGGCTTCCCCGCGGACGTGGCCGACAAGCTCTGAGCCTTGCTCTTGCTCAGGAAAGCTGTCAAACTTGCCTGATGCCGTTCGTGCTGACCGTCGACCAGCGTGCCAGCCGACGTGGGCCCGACCGGGTGGCCGACGTCCTCGCCGAGTTGAACGCCGAGGTCCGCGCCGTCCTGGCGTTCGAGCGGACGGCGGGTGACGAGTTCCAGGGAGTGCTGGCCACGCCCGAGGCCGCCGTGGACGTCGCGCTGCGCCTGGTCCGCCTCGGCGGCTGGAGCATCGGCATCGGCGCGGGCGCCGTCCAGGCCCCGCTGCCGGCGAGCACCCGGGCCGCGGCCGGGCCGGCGTTCCTGTGCGCCCGGCGCGCCGTCGACGCGGCGAAGCAGCGGCCGGTGAGGCTGGCCGTGCGCGGCGCGGTGGCCCCCGACGCCGCGGACGCGCAGGCCGTCCTGGGGGCGCTGGCGGTGCTGGTGGGGCGGCGCAGCGAGCAGGCGTGGGAGGCGATCGAGCTGGTCGAGGACGGACGGACGCAGGCCGAGGCCGCGACGGCCCTGGGCATCACCCGGCAGGCGGTGGGGCAGCGGCTGGCCGCCGCGTCCTGGGAGCTGGAGCGCGAGCTGCGACCGACGGCGGCCCGGCTGCTGGGCAGGGCCGCCGGATGACGACCGCGGTGCTGGTGCTGCTCGGGCTGGTCGCCGTCGCCGGCCTCGCCTTCGTCGTCCGGGGCGAACGGCCGGGGGTGGCGGTCGGCGCCGTGGCGCTGGCGGCGGCGCTGGCCGTCGCCGGCGGGTTCGCCTGGGCGGGGGAGGGGGGCGCCGGGCTCGTGCAGGCCGGGGCCGTCCTCGCGGTGCTGGCGGCCGTCACCGGCGGCGGCCCGGTGGCGACGGCGGTGCTGCACGCCGCCGATCCGGCGGCCGCCGGAGTGTCCGGCGGTCCGCAGGATCCCGACATCCTCCGCGGCGGTGCCTGGATCGGGGTGCTGGAGCGCGGCGCGATCGCCGGCACGCTGCTGGCCGACTGGCCCGAGGGGCTCGCGGTCGTGCTCGCGGTGAAGGGGCTGGGCCGGTTCTCCGAGCTGCGCACCCCGGCGGCGGCCGAGCGGTTCATCGTGGGCACGCTGGCCAGCGGGCTGTGGGCCGCGGCGTGCGTCGGCGTCGCCGTGCTGCTCCGCGGCTGACCGCACACCGAGCGGGGGGATCCCGGGGCGGCCACACTGGCCGGCGACCGCTCTCGTCCTCCGGAGGTCCCGTGCCCGAGACGCCCACCACCGGTGCCGCCCGCACCCCGCACCCGCTGACCGGCTGCTGAGCCGGGAGCCCGTCGACGTGTGCCACGACCACGACAGCCGTCCACCCGCCCCACCGCGCAGCGGGCCGGTGGGGGAACGCGCCACCACCACGCTCACCGCGGCCGACGGCACCGCCTTCTCGGCCGCCACCGCGCTGCCCGAGGGCGCCGCGCGCACGGGCGTGGTGATCCTCCCCGACATCCGTGGGCTGCACCCCTACTACGTCGCGCTGGCCGAGCGGTTCGCCGAGGCCGGCGTGGCCGCGGTCGCGCTCGACTGGTTCGGGCGCACCGCCGGGGTGTGCGCGGACGGTGTCCGGCCCGAGGACTTCGACTGGCAGTCGCACATCCCGCGCACCACGCCGGAGGGGGTCGACGCCGACGTCACCGCCGCGGTCGCGCACCTCCGGGAGCGGGCCGGCGCCGGACTGCCGGTGGTCGCGGTCGGCTTCTGCTTCGGCGGCAGCCACGCGTGGCGGCTGGCCGGCGGCGGTCCCGACCTCGCCGGCTGCGTCGGCTTCTACGGCCGGCCGGAACTGGTGGGCGACGCCGCCGACCGGGCCGCCCGGCCCACGGTCATGGTGATCGCCGGGGCCGACACGGCGACGCCGGTGGCGGAGCAGTTGGCCCTGGCCGAGCGGATGCGCGCGGCCGGGGGCGAGGTGGACGCCGTCGTCTACGACGGGGCGCCGCACTCCTTCTTCGACCGGGCCTCCGCGGACTGGGCCGACGCCTGCCGCGACGCCTGGGAGCACGTGCTTGCCCTCACCGACCGCGTCGGCGAGCAGCGACCCGGGTGAGCCGCCCGTCGCCGGGCGGGAGCAGGAGCCGTGAGCGGCCGTCCGCGCGCGGCCAGCCGGTGCCGCCGTTCCCGGCCCGGCTGGCGGCGGTCTCCTACGCTGTTGCCGTGAGCGGCCAGCCGATCGATCCCGGAGTCATCGAACTCGCCGGGCGGGTCTTCGACCTGGCCCGCGGCGGGCACACCGACGAGCTGGCGGCCTACGTCGACGCCGGCGTCCCGGTGAACCTGACCAACGACAAGGGCGACACCCTGCTCATCCTCGCCGCCTACCACGGGCACGCCGGCACGGTGGGCGCGCTGCTGGACCGCGGTGCGGACCACGCCCGCGCGAACGACCGCGGCCAGACCGCGCTCGCCGCCGCGGTCTTCAAGCAGTCCGAGGAGACGGTGCGGCGGCTGCTGGACGCCGGTGCCGACCCCGACGGCGGCGGCCCGAGCGCCCGGGCGACCGCGGCGTTCTTCGACCTGCCGGCCATGACCGCGATGCTGGACGCCCGCGGCTGACCAACGCGCCGCGCGGTGGCGCGGCGGGAACCAGGCGCGACCGAGGGGGAGGGCATGGCGGCACGACAGGACCTGCCGACGTCCGGCCCGCTGCCGCTGCCCGGGGCGGAGCAGCCGGCCGGTGCCGACCGCGCCCCCGACCCGCCCGCCGGTGCCGACCGCGCTCCCGACCTGCCCGCCGGTGCCGACCGCGCTCCCGACCTGCCCGCCGGTGCCGACCGCGCTCCCGACCCGCCCGCCCGGGCCGACCCGCCTGCCGCGGCCGACGGCGGCGAGCCGGCGGTGCTGGCGCCGTCCTCCGGGCTGCCGCGCTGGCTGCTGCTCCTCGGCGGGGCGGCCGCCGCCACGATCGCCATCGCCGGGCTGCAGGCCATCGCCTGGCTGGTGGCGCCGGTGTTCCTGGCCCTGGTCGTCGTGATCGCGCTGGCTCCCGTGCAGAGCTGGCTGCGCCGGATCGGCGCGCCGGGATGGCTGGCCGCCACGGTGCTGCTGCTGCTCGTGTGGGCGGTGCTGCTCGCCTTCGTCGCGCTGCTGGTCGCCTCGGTCGCCCAGTTCGCCGCGCTGCTGCCCGACTACGCCGGGCGCGCCGAGCTCCTGATCAACGACGTCGTCGCCGACCTGAACAGCCGGGGCATCGTCTCCGGCCAGCTCTCCGACCTCGTCGAGCAGATCGACTACGGCTCGCTGGTGGGCCTCGCCACCGACCTGCTCAGCCGGCTCACCGACGCGGCCACCACGCTGCTGCTCCTGCTGTCGGCGCTGGTCTTCATGGCGATCGAGAGCAGCGGCTTCAGCCGGCGGATGGCGCTGATCGGCGCCGAGCGCCCGCACCTGCCCGTGGCGATGACCCTCTTCACCCGCGGCACCCGGAGCTACCTGCTGGTCAGCACGGTGTTCGGCGCGATCGTCGCGATCGGCGACACCATCGCCCTGGCGTGGCTCGAGGTCCCGGCCGCCCCGCTGTGGGGGCTGCTGGCCTTCATCACCAACTACGTGCCCAACATCGGCTTCCTGCTGGGCGTGGCGCCCCCGGCGGTGCTGGGCCTGCTCGCCGGCGGGTGGGGCGAGCTGATCGCGATCATCGTCGTCTACTCGCTGCTGAACTTCGTCGTGCAGACGCTCATCCAGCCCCGCTTCGTCGGCGACTCGGTGGGCCTGTCCATGACCGTCACCTTCCTGGCGCTGCTGTTCTGGGGCTGGGTGCTCGGCGCCCTCGGCGCCCTGCTCGCCATCCCGCTCACGTTGCTCGTCAAGGCCCTGCTCGTCGACGTCGACCCGCGCGGCCACTGGCTCGACGCGCTGCTGCGCGAGGAACCCCGGGCGCCCCGCACCATGCGGGCGCGCCGGCGGATGGACGCCCGCCGCGCCACGCTAGCGTCGATGCGGCGGCTGCACCACCACCCGCACCGCCGGTCCGGGTCGGCCGGGGAGGGGGCGGGCCGGGATCCGGCGGCGGAGGAGACCACGAGCAGCCCGGCGGGGCTGGCCTGAGCGGGCAGGAGCTGGTCGTGCTGGCCGGTCTGCAGGGCAGCGGGAAGACCACCTGGACCGCGCGCACCCTGGCCGGGACCCACGCCGTGGTCAGCAAGGACCACTGGCCCAACGCCCGGCGGCGCGAGGCGCGCCAGCAGCGGGTCGTCGCCGAGCTGCTGGCCGAGGGGCGCAGCGTCGTCGTCGACAACACCCATCCCTCGCCGGCGGAGCGCGCTCCGCTCGTCGCGCTCGCCCGGGCGGCCGGGGTGCCGGTGCGGGCGGTGTGGCTGGACACCCCGCTGGAGGTCTGCCTGGCCCGCAACGCCGCGCGCGAGGGTCGCGCGCGGGTCCCGCTGCCCGGTCTGCTCGGCACCCGCGCGCGGTTCGTGCCGCCGTCCACCGAGGAGGGGTTCGACCGGGTCGACGTCGTCCCGGGCGGCCCCTGACCGGCGCGGGCACGACGCCCGCCGGACCTTGTGACGGGCGCCTCGACCGGCGGCCGTAACGTGTCGGGCGCAGCTCGCCGCGCGCCGGGGCCTCCGCCCCGGTGACCGCAGGCATCCGAGACGAAGGGAACTCTCATGAGCGAGGCAGGCACCACGGGCGCGTCCCGCGTAGCCATCGTGACCGGCGCGGCCCGCGGCATCGGCGCGGCGACCGCCCAGCGGCTGGCGCAGGACGGCTTCGCCGTCGCCGTCCTGGACCTGGACGAGGGCCAGGCCAAGGGCACCGTCGAGGCGATCGAGGCCGCCGGCGGCCGGGCGCTGGCCGTCGGCGCCGACGTCAGCGACTCCGCCCAGGTGGAGGCCGCCGTCGAGCGGATCGCCACCGAGCTCGGCGCGCCGACCGTACTGGTCAACAACGCCGGTGTGCTCCGGGACAACATGCTGTTCAAGATGTCGGACTCCGACTGGGACATCGTGATGAACGTGCACCTCAAGGGCGCGTTCCTGATGACCCGTGCCGCGCAGAAGCACATGATCGACCAGAAGTGGGGCCGGATCGTCAACCTGTCCAGCACCTCGGCGCTGGGCAACCGCGGCCAGGCCAACTACTCGACGGCGAAGGCGGGCCTGCAGGGCTTCACCAAGACCCTCGCCATCGAGCTGGGCAAGTTCGGCGTCACCGCCAACGCCATCGCCCCGGGCTTCATCGAGACCGAGATGACCAAGGCGACCGCCGACCGCATGGGCATCCCGTTCGACGACTTCATCAAGGGCGCGGCCTCGCAGATCCCGGTGGCCCGCACGGGCAAGCCGGAGGACATCGCCCACCTGGTGTCCTTCTTCGTCAGCGAGGGGGCCGGGTTCGTGTCCGGCCAGGTGGTCTACGCCGCCGGCGGCCCGAAGGCCTGAGCAACCGGAACCGTCCCCGCCGGGACGGAACCGCCCCGCGGGGCCGGGCAGCCACAGCGGCTGCCCGGCCCCGCGCCGTCTCCCCGGACACTTGGGGCGCGCGGCGCGAGCGCCGCCGGGTGACTGGTTGCACACCGAGCAAGATTGCACAGTGTGCACAACGGTGCTGGAGTAGGTCCGTGACCGAGCCGGGCCTGCGCGAGCGCAAGAAGCAGGACACCCGCGCCGCGCTCGCCGCGGCGACCCTGGAGCTGGCGGTCGAGCACGGCCTGGCCGCGGTCACCGTCGAGCAGATCGCCGCGCGGGCCGGTGTCTCCTACCGGACGTTCTTCAACTACTTCTCCGCCAAGGAGGAGGCGCTGCTGCGGCCCACCGGCAGCGGGGGCAGCACGTTCGCCGCCCACCTGCTGGCCCAGGACCCGTCGCTGGCGCCGCTCGCCGCCGCGCGGGCCGCCCTGCACCAGGAGCTGGCCGCGCTCGAGGACGACCGCGCCGCCTGGCACCTCCGGCTCACCGTGATCGCCCGGGACGAGACGCTCCTCCCGCGGCTGGTGGAGCTGGGCGCTACGAACGAGCGGGAGATGGCCGCCGCCATCGCCACCCGCACCGGGCAGGACCCCGAGCGGGACCTGTACCCGGCACTGCTCGGCGCCGTCCTCGGCTGCGCCGTCCGCGTCACGCTGGCGCGCTGGCACCGCCTGGAGGGGCGGGCACCGCTCCTGCGGCTGCTCGACGACGCCCTCGACGCCCTCGCGGCCGGGCTGCCCGACCCGCACTCCCCGAGCTGAGCCGCGGGCACGGTGCCGCCGTGCCCGCCCCCGTCGATCGACCTTTTCCCCGAGGAGAACCGTGTCCACCACTGCCGAGCCCGCCGCGACCGCGGCCGAACCGGGTGGGACGGCGCTCGCGCCGATGTCCCAGCGCGAAGTCCTGCAGGCGCTGTCCGGCCTGTTCATGGGCATGTTCGTGGCCATCCTGGCCGCGACGATCGTGTCCAACGCCCTGCCGGTCATCATCCCCGAGATCGGTGGCAGCCAGTCGGTCTACACCTGGGTGGTCACCGCCGAGCTGCTCGCGATGACGGCCACCGTGCCGCTCTGGGGGAAGCTGGCCGACCTCTTCAGCCAGAAGCTGCTGCTGCAGCTGTCCTTCACCCTGTTCGTGGTGGGCTCGCTGCTGGCTGGGTTCTCGCAGGACACCACGATGCTGATCGTCGCCCGGGCGCTGCAGGGCATGGGCGCCGGTGGCCTCACCGCGCTGGTGCAGATCGTGATGGCGGCGATGATCCCGCCGCGCGAGCTCGGCCGGTACGCCGGCGTCTTCGGGGCCATCTTCGCGGTCGCGACCGTCGGTGGGCCGCTCATCGGCGGCGTCATCGTGGACACCTCGTGGCTGGGCTGGCGCTGGTGCTTCCTGCTCGGCGTGCCGTTCACGCTGCTGGCGATGGTGCTGGTCCAGCGGACGCTCAAGCTGCCCGTGGTCGCGCGCCGCGAGGCCTCGATCGACTGGCTCGGCGCCCTGCTGCTCACCAGCGGCGTGAGCCTGCTGCTGGTCTGGGTCACCTTCGCCGGCAACCGGTTCGACTGGGTCTCCACCGAGACCGCGCTGATGGTCGGTGGCACGGTGGTGCTGCTCGGCCTCGCCGTGCTGGTCGAGTCGCGGGTGGCCGAGCCGATCATCCCGCTGGGCATCTTCCGCAGCCGGACGGTGACCTTGTCCGTCGTCGCCAGCGCCCTGGTCGGCGTCGCGATGTTCGGCGGCACGGTGTTCCTGGCGCAGTACCTGCAGATCTCGCAGGGCTACTCGCCGACCGAGGCCGGCATGCTGACCCTGCCGCTGGTCGGTGGCCTGCTGGTGTCCTCGACGGTCGCCGGCGCGCTGATCACCAAGACCGGCCGCTGGAAGGGCTGGCTGGTCGGCGGCGCGGTCCTCATGACGATCGGCTTCGCGCTGTTCTCGACCATCGACGCCGGCACCTCGCCGTGGCTGCTCGGCGTCTTCATGGTGGTCCTGGGCGCCGGCGTCGGCGCGCTGATGCAGAACCTGGTGCTGGCCGCACAGAACGACGTCCCGGCGCAGGAGCTCGGAGCGGCCACCTCGGTGGTCTCCTTCTTCCGCAGCCTCGGCGGGACCATCGGCGTCAGCGCGCTCGGCGCCCTGCTGGCCGGGCGGGTGACCGAGGACCTCAGCGTCCTCGGCACCGCGGGCGGATCCGAGGCGGGGGCGGTCCCCGACGTCTCGGTGCTGCCCGAGCCGGTGCGCGCGCTGGTGGAGAACGCCTACGGCGACGCGACCGCCGAGCTGTTCCTCATGGCCACGCCGCTCGCGGCGCTCGCGCTGGTCACCGTGCTGTTCATCAAGGAGCGGGCGCTCAAGACGACGTCGGGCAGCCAGCGCCTGGCCGAGGAGCAGCAGACCTCCCCCACCCCGCACTGACCCCTGGCCGGCGACGATCAGCTGACCTGATCGACGCGCGTCCTCCCGCACCGTCCACCGCGCGGGAGGACGCGCGGCGGTGGGGGTGGACGCGCCGCGGTGCGAGGGCACGCGTCACGGTGCGGCTCCGGACCACCGGGCCAGGCATAGCGGAGCGGCGCGGACCGTTGCACGGGGCGTGACTCGCACGTCTCTCCGCTTCGCCGTCCTCGGCGACTCCCTCGCCTTCGGCACCGGGGCCGCACGCCCCGCCGACGCCCTCGGACCGCGGCTGACCCGCGCGCTGGCCGACGACGGGTTCGACGTCGACCTGCACGTCCTCGCCGTCCCGGGTGCCGTCTCGGCCGGGTTGGCCGACCAGGTGCGCCGCGCCCTGCCGCTGGCGGCCGACCTCGCCGTCGTCGTCATCGGCGCCAACGACCTCGCCCGCTTCGTGCCGCCGGAGCAGGCCGCGGCCGCGCTCTCGGCCGCGGTGACCGCGCTGCGGGCCGCCGGTACCGACGTCGTGGTCGTCCCGGCGCCGGACATGTCGATGGTGCCGTTCGTGCCGCCCGCGCTGCGCGCGCTGGTCCGCGGCGCCTGCGCGCTGCTCCAGCAGCGGCAGTCGCAGGTGGCCACCACCGGCGGCGCCACGGTGGCGCCGGTCGCGGCCGAGGTGGCGACCGCCTTTTCGGCCGACCCGGCGCTGTTCTCCGCCGACCGGTTCCACCCGTCCTCGGCCGGCTACGCGCGCATCGCCGAGGTGCTCCTGCCCTACGTGCTGGCCGCGGCCCGCGCCCGGCGGGACGACGCCGCGGCCTGACGTCAGGCCGGCGCCGGGGCGCGCACCAGCCGGGCCGACAGCGGCTCCACGAATCGGGTGAGCACCGGCCCGGTCACCGCGAGCACGAGCACGTACCCCGTGGCCACCGGGCCCACGGCGGAGAGCCCGGCGGAGACCGCCAGCCCGGCGATCACGATGGAGAACTCCCCGCGGGCCACCAGCGCGGTGCCGGCGCGCAGCCGGCCCGGCACGGCGACCCCGTCCCGCTTCGCGGCGAACCAGCCGGTGCCGATCTTCGTGACCGTGGTGACCGCGGCCAGCGCCAGCGCGGCGGGCAGCACCGGCAGGATGGCCCCCGGGTCGGTGGCCAGGCCGAAGGCCACGAAGAACGTGGCGGCGAACAGGTCGCGCAGCGGGCCCAGGATCGCCCGGGCGCGCTCGGCGAAGGATGCCGGCAGCGCCAGCCCGACCAGGAACGCGCCGACCGCGGCCGAAGCACCCATGGCCTGCGCCAGGCCAGCCACCAGCAGGGTCAGCCCGATCAGCCGGAGCATCACCTGCTCGTCGTCGTCGTGGGTGAGCAGCCGGCCCAGCCGGTGCCCGTGCCGCTGCGCGGCCAGGAGCACCAGCAGCACCGCCCCCACGGCCAGCGCGATGCCGCCGGCCGCCTGCGCCGGCCCCTCGCCGGCCAGGGCGACCACGAGCAGCGGCAGGAAGAGGGCCATCGCCAGGTCCTCGAGCACCAGCACCGAGAGCACCGCCGGGGTCTCCCGGTTGGCCAGCCGCCCCAGGTCGCCGAGCAGCCGCGCGATGATGCCCGACGACGAGATGTAGGTGACCCCGCCGAGCGCGAGCGCCCCCTGCCAGGGCAGCCCCAGGAGCAGCCCGGCGACGAAGCCGGGCGGGCCGTTGAGCACCAGGTCCACCAGCCCCGACGGCGCGTGCCGGCGGAACGACGCGAACAGCTCGGTGGCGGAGAACTCCAGCCCGAGGGTCAGCAGCAGGAGGACGACGCCGATCTCCGCGGCCGCCGCCAGGAACGGCGCGGCGTTCTCCACCGGGACCAGCCCGCCCTCGCCCAGCGCCAGCGCGGCCAGCAGGATGAACGGGATGGGGGAGAGGCCCAGGCGCCGGGCCAGCAGCCCGAGCGCGGAGAGGCCGAGGAAGAGCAGCCCCAGCTCGACCAGCAGGGCGGCGACGTGGTCCACCGCGGGCCTAGGCCTGGCCGGAGAGCCGTCGTTCCAGCTGCTCCAGCCCAGCCGCCGACCCGATCGCGACGAGCACGTCGCCGGCGAACAGCGGGTCGCCGGGGGCCGGGGACGGGACGACGTCGGCGCCGCGGACGATGGCGACCACCGAGCAGCCGGTCAGCGTGCGGGCGCGGGTGTCGCCCAGGGTCCGGCCGGCGAAGGGGGAGCCGTCCCGGACGGTGATCCGGGCCGACTCCAACCCCGGCACCTCGCGGGAGAGGTCGGCGAACCGCTGGGTCAGCCGGGGGGCGCCCAGCACCTCGGCGACGGCGTCGACCTCCTCGGGGTCGAGGCGGAACGTCTCCCGCGCCTGGTCGGGGTCGCGCCGGTCGAACACGGCGATCTCGGCGCCGCCCTCGCGCTGGACGACGATGCCGAGCAGCTGACCCGACCGGGTCCGCAGCTGGTACCGGACGCCGACACCGGGCAGCAGGGTCTCCTCGAGCTCCACGTCCGGCATCGTCGCAGACCCGCCGTCAGTCCAGCCGCTCCGCCAGCAGCTCGGCGAGGTGCCGGCCGCGCCGCCCGGCCAGCTGGTCGAGCTGGGTCCGGCAGGAGAACCCGTCGGCCAGCACGACGGCGTCGTCGGACAGGTCCCGGACGGCGGGCAGCAGCTGCTGCTCGGCGACCGCCACCGACACGTCGTGGTGCCCGCGCTCGACCCCCCAGTTGCCGGCCAGGCCGCAGCAGCCCCCCAGCCGGGTCACCGTGGCGCCGGCCCGCTGCAGGAGGCGGGCGTCGGCCGCCCAGCCCAGCACCGACGTGTGGTGGCAGTGCGGCTGCGCGACGATCTCGACCCCGGCCAGCGACGGCGGGGCCCAGCCCGGGGTGTCGCGGAGCAGCTCGGCCAGCGTGCGGGTCGCGGCGGCCACCTGCTCCGCCTCCGCCCCGCCGACCAGCTCCAGCGCCTCGCTGCGGAGCACGGCCGTGCACGAGGGCTCGATGCCGACGACGGGCACCCCCGCGGCGGCCAGCGGGGCCAGGGCGCGCACGGTGTCCCCGAGGATGCGCTTGGCGGCGTCGAGCTGCCCGGTGGTGATCCAGGTCAGCCCGCAGCAGGTGTCGGCGCCGGGCACCTCGACGCGGTAGCCGGCGGCCGCCAGCACGCGGGCCGTGGCGACGGCGACCTCGGGGGCGAAGTGGTCGGTGAACGAGTCCACCCACAGCGCCACCCGCGGGCCGCCGTCCGCGCCGGACTGCCCGGTGGCGGCCCACTGCTGGCGGAAGGTGCGCGGCGCGAAGGCCGGCACCTCGCGCCGCTGGTCCATCCCCGCGCCCCACTTCGCCAGCCGCCCGCCCAGCTTCGAGCCGAGGACGCCGTTCACCAGCCGCGGCGCGCGGGCGGCGAGGTCGGCCCAGCGCGGCAGCCAGCCGAGCGTGTAGTGGGGACGGGGCCGCAGCCGGCGCCGGTAGGACTGGTGCAGCACCTCGGCCTTGTAGGACGCCATGTCGACGCCGGTCGGGCAGTCGGACGAGCAGCCCTTGCAGGACAGGCACAGGTCCAGCGCCTCGTGCACCTCCGCTGCCCGCCAGTCCTTCACCGGGCCGCCGGGCGCGAGCATCTCCTGCAGCACGCGGGCCCGGCCGCGGGTGGTGTCCTTCTCGTCCCGCGTCGCCGGCCAGGACGGGCACATGACGCCGCCGGAGGACTGCAGGTCGGCCCGGCACTTGCCGACGCCGGTGCAGCGGTGCACCGCCGCGGAGAAGTCCCCTCCGTCGTGCCGGTAGGCCAGCGCGAGGCCCTCCCGCAGGCGCGGGGCGGCCGCCACCCGCACGTCGTCCTCGACGGGCACCGGCCGCACGAGCACCCCGGGGTTGAGCACGTCGTCCGGGTCGAAGACCGCCTTCACCCGCTCGAAGAGCGACAGCGCGGCGGGGGAGTACATGTGCGGCAGCAGCGCGCTGCGCGCCCGGCCGTCCCCGTGCTCGCCGGAGAGCGACCCGCCGTAGCCGGCGACCAGCCGGGCGGCGTCCTCGACGAACGCCCGGTAGGCGCCGCGCCCGCCGTCGTCACCGGTCCCGAAGGGGAAGTCGATGCGCACGTGCACGCAGCCGTCGCCGAAGTGCCCGTAGGGCACGCCCTGCAGCCCGTGGCCGTCGAGCAGCGCCTCGAACCCGCGCAGATAGTCGCCGAGCCGCTCCACCGGGACGGCGGCGTCCTCCCAGCCGGCGTGCGCCGGGCGGCCGTCGGAGGTGCGCGCGGCCAGTCCGGCGCCGTCCTCGCGGATCCGCCAGATCGCCGCGGCCTCCGCCGGGTCGGTGACGACGAGCGAGTCCAGGGCGCCGGCGTCGGCCAGCACGCCGCGGGCCTTGTCCTGCACCTCGGCCACCGTGTCGCCGGTCAGCTCCACGATCAGCCAGCCGTCGCCGCGCGGCAGGTCCGGCACGACCGCGGCCGGCACGTCCCGCAGCCGCTGCACGATCCGCTGGTCGAGCCCCTCGACCGCGGTCGGCTCGTGGGGGAGCAGCCCGGGGGTGGCGTCGGCGGCGTCGGCCATCGTGGGGTAACCGAGCACCACCAGCCCGCGGACCGGCGCGTCGGTGACCAGCCGCACCGTCGCGCCCAGGACCACGGCCAGGGTGCCCTCGCTGCCGACGAGCGCCCGGGCGACGTCGAAGCCGCGCTCGGGCAGCAGGTGCTCCAGCGAGTAGCCCGACACCTGCCGGCCGAACCGGCCGAACTCGGTGCGGATCGTCGCGAGCTCCGCGCCGACCAGGCGGTGCAGGTCGGCCAGGACGCCGGTGCGGGGCGTGGTGCCCGGGCCGACCGTCAGGCGCTGCCCGGTGCCGGTGACCACGTCGAGGGCCACGACGTTGTCCGACGTGCGGCCGTAGCCGAGCGCCCGGGATCCGCACGCGTTGTTGCCGATCATCCCGCCGACCGTGCAGCGGTTGTGGGTGCTGGGGTCGGGGCCGAAGCGCAGGCCGTGCGGGCGGACGGCCGTCTGCAGCGCGGCCTGGACCACGCCGGGGTCCACCGTGGCGGTCCCGGCCCCGGGGTCGACGGCGCGCACCCGGGAGAGGTACCTGCTGGTGTCCAGGACGACGCCGGCGCCCACCGCGTTGCCGGCGATCGAGGTGCCGGCGCCGCGCGGGGTCAGCGGCACCCCGAGGGACCGGCAGACCTCCAGGGCGGCCACGATCTCGTCGGGGTCGCGCGGTCGGACCACCGCGCGGGGCAGGACCCGGTACAGGGACGCGTCGGAGGAGTAGAGGGCCCGGGCGAGCCCGGAGTCGTCGACGTCGCCGATGCCCGCCCGGCGCAGCTCCGCGGCGACCGCCCGGCCGTCGTCGGTGCGCGTCGTCGGGTTCGCGGCCGGTGCGCTCATGCCGCCGAGTCTGGTACCCGACGCTGACGCGGGCGCGCCCGGGTCCGGGACGGGGAACGGCCGTGGCCGGGCACCCCCGTGCCCGGCCACGGCCGGCGGACGTTGCGGGAGGTCAGGAGGTCGGCGGCTCGTCCTCGCCCGACTCCTCGGCCTCGTCGGCCTCCTCCTTGGTCTTGTGCACCGCGCCGTCGGCGTGCTCGGGCGGGCCGTAGACCGTGTAGAGCACCAGCGGGTTCTCGCCGGTGTTGAGGAAGTTGTGCTTCGTGCCGGCCGGGACCACGACCAGGTCGCCCTGCGCGACGTTCTTCTCGCTGCCGGAGATGACGGCCTTACCGATGCCGCTGACGAAGGTGAGGATCTGGTCGATGTCCTCGTGCGTCTCCTCGCCGATCTCCCCACCCGGCGGGATGGTCATGATCACCAGCTGGGTGTTCTTGCCGGTCCAGAGCACCCGGCGGAAATCGGGGCTCTTCTCGGCCTCGGTGGCGATCGTGTAGTGGATGACGGACGCCATGGACGGCGCTCCTCTCGTCTCGGGGCAGGGGGTGCGGTCGCGCCCGCCGTGGGAGCGGCCGGACCGGCGACGCCGGTGCTCCTGCCCTGTTCGCCCCGGGAGTAGTCGTGCCCGCCCGGCGGGGTGGATCACGCTCCCGGGGTGGCGACCGCACCCTCGCCGGCGCCGACCGGGACCGGCCGGCCGTGGCGCAGCCGGACCCGCCCGGTGACGACGAGGGCTCCCGCGACGAGCATCGCCGTGCCCGCCAGGGCCTCGACGACGGCGGCCTCCGCGGCGACCAGCCAGGCCCACCGACCGGGCCCGGGAGCACCGTCCCGCAGAGGACGCCGGGCAGCGCGCCGGAGCCCTCGGCCAGGGCTGCGCCGTCGACCAGCGGGCCGTCGGCGAAGAGCAGGCGGGCCCCGATGGCCACGGCCACGGCGAGGGCATGGGCCAGCCAGGCGGTCCGCCGTCGGGCGAGCACCTGCAGGCGGTTCCGCAGGCTGTCGACGAGCAGCTGCCCGAGGAGCCCGAGGCCCACCAGCGCCGTCCAGGAGAGGGGCGCGACGGCCGCGACGACCCGGGCCACGGCACCCTGCGGTACCGCACCTGGCGAACCAGGGACGGCGCTCCGGAACTAGGAGCGGCGCTCCAGCAGTCCCACCACCGTCGCCGTGGCGACGTCGACGTCCTCGGGCAGCCGGACGGTCTCGCCGCGCTCCACCCGCGCGAGCATCAGCTCGTTGATGCCGCCCACCGCGGCGAGCACCAGCGCCCGGTCGACCGGGCGCACCTCGCCGGGGAGCTGCTGCGCGAGCCCGCCGGCCACCTCGCAGAGGAGGTCGACGTACCGGTCGACCACCTGCCGGCGCAGCGCCCGGGCCCGGGGGCCGGCCGCCTGCACCTCCACCAGCGCCGCCCAGGCGACCGCGGGCCCCGTGGCGAGCGTCTCCAGGTAGGCGCCGATGCCCGCGTGCAGCCGGGCGCGCCAGGGCAGCCCGGCGGCGTGCGCCTCCTCCTGCGCCCGGCGCACGGTCCCGAGCACCTTTTCGTTCGCCCGGGTGTAGAGCTCGAGGAGGCAGTCCTCCTTGTCGCGGAAGTGGGCGTACACGATCGTCTTCGACACCCGGCCCTCGCGTGCGATGTCGGAGATCGTGGTGGCCCGGTAGCCCTTCTCCGCCATGCAGGTGGCGAGCGCCCACAGGATCCGGCCGCGGCGGTGTCCGTCGTCCACGGTCGGGTCGTCGCTGGGGTCGAGCAGCGTGTGCATCGACCGCCGATCCTAGGCGGGCCGGGCCCGGCTGTGACGCAACTCATCGGCCATGGCGGAAGCGTCGGGGGGCGGCGGACGTCGTTCCTCGGTGACCTCCGTGCCCGTGACCCGACCGCCGGCCCGCGCCTACGCGATGTGGTTGGTCGGGCTGCTGGCGTACGCGGTCGCGGTCTTCCACCGGTCCTCGCTCGGGGTGGCCGCGGTGGAGGCGCAGGAGCGGTTCTCGGCCGGGGCGTCGGCCGTCTCCCTGTTCCTCGTGCTGCAGCTGGCCGTCTACGCGGCGCTGCAGGTCCCGGTGGGGGTGGCGCTGGACCGGTTCGGGTCCCGCCGGATGATCCTCGCCGGTGCGGTGACGATGGCGGCGGGGCAGCTCGTCCTCGCGCTCGCCGGTGACGTGCCCACGGCCGTCGCCGCCCGGGTCCTGGTGGGCGCGGGCGACGCGATGACCTTCATCAGCGTGCTGCGCATCGTCGCGTTCTGGTTCCCCGGGACGTCGGCGCCGCTGATCACCCAGCTGACCGGCATCCTCGGCCAGATCGGTTCGATCGCCGCGGCCTACCCGCTGGTCGCCCTGCTGCACGTGACCTCGTGGACGGCGACCTTCCTCGGGGCCGCCGCGACCGGCGTGCTGGTCGCCGTCCTCGTGCTGACGGCGCTGCGCGACGCCCCGCCCGGCACCCCGCGGCCGGTCCCGCCGCCGGTGGCCGAGCTGCGCCGCGGCCTGGTCGACACCTGGCGGGAGCCCGGCACGCGGATCGGCCTCTACACGCACCTGGTCACCCAGTTCTCCGGCACGGTGTTCGCCCTGCTGTGGGGCTATCCGTTCCTGGTCGTCGGCCAGGACCGCGCGCCCGGGACGGCGGCCGGGTTGCTCACCCTCCTGGTGCTGGTCGGCATGGGTGTCGGGCCGGTGCTGGGCAAGCTGTGCGCGCGCTGGCCGCTGCGCCGGTCGGTGCTCGTCTTCGGCATCCTGACCGCCACGGCCACCGTCTGGACCGTCGTCCTGCTGTGGCCGGGTCGCGCCCCGCTGTGGCTGCTGGTCCTGCTCGTGGTGGTGCTCGGCACCAACGGTCCCGGCTCGATGATCGGCTTCGACTACGCCCGCACGGAGAACCCGGTGGAGCGGCAGGGCAGCGCCAGCGGCGTGGTCAACGTCGGCGGGTTCGTCGCCTCCCTCCTGACGATCCTGGCCGTGGGGGCGGTCCTGGACCTGCTGACCCCCGGCGCCTCCACCGACTACGACCTGGACGCGTTCCGGGCGGCGTTCGCGGTGCAGTACCTGTTCTGGGCGATCGGCCTGGCCGGCGTCGTCCGGCACCGCCGGGAGCTGCGCTCGCGGCTGGCCCGGGACGGCGTCGTCCTGGTGCCGCTGCACGCCGCCGTCCGGGTACGGCTGCGCGGGGCCGGGGGAGCCGCCGAGCGGTCGCGCCCGGGGCGCGACCGGAACCGCCGGTCCCGGAGCCGGTAGCGTCCGCCGTCCGCGAGGGGTTCCGACTTCGGTGGGTGCGACCAGTTTCGACCAGGCGCGCAGGGACTGGACGACCCTGGGTGCGGGGGACCCCCTCTGAACCGTGCACGGCTGGCCCGGCTCCGCCTGCCGACCACGTGGGACCGCGTCCCGGACTTCGGGTGCGGCGCCGGCCGGCTGAGCCAGGCCCTCGCGGAGCGGCGGTGCACGGGGCGGAGGCCGTCGACGCCGCCGCCGTCGACGCGCCGGAGACGCACTGGCAGGCGCGGCGCTACGTCATCCGGCGCCCGCCCGCCGCCTGATGAGGGGCCGGCCGCCTCGTGGCCGGGTGTCCTCCGCGCGTCCGGCGGTTGCCGCCTGCACCGGGTCCGGGCACGATGCGGCCAGCGAACGAGCCGGTCGAGGGGGGTGCCGTGGACGTCGTGGTCGGTCTCGACTCGGGGACGACGGCGACGAAGGCGGTGACGGCCGGTTCCGACGGGCGGGTCCGGGACGTCGTCAGCGTGGCCTATCCGCTGCTGGTGCCGGCGCCGGGCCGGGCGGAGCTGGACGCGGGGACCCTGGCCGCCGCAGCGGTGGAGGCGCTCGGCGAGGTCGCCGCCCGCGCCCGGGAGCGCGGTGACAGCGTCGTCGCCGTCACCCTGAGCGCCGCGATGCACGGCCTGGTGCCCCTCGACCGGGACGGGCGGCCGCTGGGGCCCGTGGTGACCTGGGCCGACGACCGCGCCGCGCAGTGGGCGCAGGCACTGGTCGCCGACGGCCGGGCGCCGGACCTGCACGCCCGGACCGGCACCCCGGTGCACGCGATGTCCCCCCTGGTGAAGCTGTCGTGGGAACGGGCGCAGGACGCCGACCGGCTGGCCGGGGTGCCGCGGTGGGGCGGGGTCAAGGAGCTCGTGGTGGCCGCCCTGTGCGGCGGGCCGCACGTGGTGGACCGCTCCTGCGCGTCGGCGACCGGGCTGTACGACATCCGCGCCGGGCGCTGGGACGAGGAGGCGATGCAGATCGCCGGGGTGCGCACCGGCCAGCTGGGGGAGGTGCTGCCCACGACGGCGGTGCTGCCCGGGCTGCGGCCGGAGGTGGCGACGGCGACCGGCCTGCCGGCCGGGCTGCCGGTGGTGATCGGCGCCTCCGACGGGGTGCTGGCCAACCTCGGCGTGGGTGCGGTGCGCCCCGACGTCGCCGCGGTGTCGCTCGGGACGAGCGGGGCGATGCGGGTCGTCGTCCCCGCCCCGACGGTCGACCCCGGCCGGCGGCTGTTCTGCTACGCGCTGACCGACGACGCCTGGGTGGTGGGCGGCGCCATCAACAACGGCGGATCGGTCGTGCGGTGGGCCGCGCAGGCCCTGGCCGCCGGTCTGGAGGGCGGGCCCGATCCGGAGGGGGAGGCGGCCGACGAGCTCGATGCCCGGCTGCTGGCCGAGGCCGGGTCCGTGCCGGTGGGCAGCGCCGGGCTGATCTGCCTGCCCTACCTGCTCGGCGAGCGGGCGCCGTGGTGGCGGTCGGGGATGCGCGGGGCCTACCTCGGGCTGCGCCGCGAGCACCGCCGGCCGCACCTCGTGCGCGCCGCGGTGGAGGGCGTGTGCCAGCAGCTGGCGCTGGTGCGCGACGCGTTCGCCGCCACCGACGTGCCGGTGCGGGAGGTGCGGGCGACCGGCGGCGCGGTCGCCTCCCCGCTGTGGATCCGGACGCTGGCGGCGGCCCTGGACCTGCCGGTGCGCGTCGCCGACTCACCCGAGGGCACCGGGCTGGGCGCGTGCCTGCTCGGCTGGCACGCCCTCGGCGAGCTGCCCGACCTGGACGCGGCCACCTCACTGGTCGCCGTCCACGACCCCGTGCTGCCCGATCCGGACGCCGTCGCCGTCTACCGGGGGCTGCGTCCGCTCGTCGACCGGTCCACGGAGGCCCTGGTCGACGTCCTCACCACCCTCGATGCCCTGGGTGACGCCTCGAACCGACCGACCTGATCCCTGGAGGAGCCATGCCAGACGTCGAACCGGCGTTGGGTGCCGGACCGCTGCTGCTGATCGCCGCGGCCGCGGTCGGCATCCTGCTGTTCCTCATCATGAAGGTCAAGCTGCACGCCTTCCTGGCGCTGGTCCTGGTCAGCCTGGGGGTGGCGCTGGCGGCTCGGGTGCCGCTGGAGGACGTGGTCACCACGATGACCACCGGCTTCGGGGGGGGGGGGGGGGGGGGGGGGGGGGGGGGGGGGGGGGGGGGGGGGGGGGGGGGGGGGGGGGGGGGGGGGGGGGGGGGGGCCGGGGGGGGCGCCCTCCCGCTAAAGACTTTTGGCGGCCAAC